>JACJNV010000260.1 GCA_014695175.1 Microcoleus sp. FACHB-DQ6
CTCAGTGGGCCCCCTCTAGGAAGACCCCCAGCAAAGGTGAGTAAATCAAAAAAGAAGCAAGCGTTGGAAGATGAGAGAATTAGAAATGCAATTGAGGGCAAGTTTGGGCAAGGGAAACGAAGATTCGGTCTAAATCGAGTGATGGCAAAACTTGATAATACATCTGGTACAGTTATTGCAATTAGTTTTTTGGTAATGAACCTTGCTACCTGGTGGCGTCGGCTTTTTTGTGTGTTTTTATGTCTATTTGGAAAAAGAACACCTGTTTTTGGGTTGAAGATAATCCCCACTTATAAATGGGGGGACTCGATACAGAAAAAACTTATATTTAACTCTGTTTGAATATATAGATCGCTCCTGTTCTTAGTTTGCGATCGATTATTCAGCAAACCCTAATTAGGACTTGTTAATTATCACTTGTTAATTATTCTGTCCGTGTTTCGCTGTACTGCATTTCTATTTTTAACGCCGTTTCCACTCTTTGATACTCCGCTTCAACCTCTTCTAAAAGCGCGCTGGCCGGATCGGGTAAAGGCTGGTTAGCATTTGTTCCCATGCGGCCCATGATTTCGAGTTCCTCGCACAGCTCAAACAAGCGAAAAGCACCGAGAGTACCGCTAATCGACTTTAAAGAGTGAGCCGATCGCCGCAAAGCCAGCGGATCGGCGTTGCTCAGGGCCATAGAGATGCCTTGCAGCAGGTCGGGAGCTGTTTCGAGGTAAATCTCGATCGCCTCGTCCAAAGCTTCCACTTCTCGCAGTCCCTCTATAATCTTGGCACTCAGGGAATCGTGGCTATGTGACAAAGCCCGATCGACATTTGATTCACCGCGATCGACAACTGCCGGCGAATTGGGAATTGTCAGTTGTGGATTTCCTGCAACAGCCACATTCGCTCGCACTTCTAATTCACTCGTTCCTTCGATGTGTTCCGTCGGCGCATCCAAACAAACGATCGGCTGCAGGCGATCGAATGCGGAGTTCGATCGAGATTTACACCCGAGCAAAGCTCGCACCAACTGGTCAATGGCGATCGGCTTGCTCAAATAGTCGTCCATCCCCGCAGCCATACACTCTTCGCGATCGCCCTGCATCGCATTTGCCGTCATCGCCACAATCCAAGGTCTCGTCGATTTTCGATTTTCGATTTTCGATTTTCGATTGTTAGATTCCTCCTCAGTCAATTTTGGATTTGGGATTCGGGATTTTCCATTATTAGATTGCTCTTCTGTTGCGGAAACTTTCGATTTTCCCGTGGGATTTTTGGTCGAGTCTAGATTATTAGATTGTTCATTTGTTACGGAAACTTCTGATTCTCCCATGTGATTTTCTACAGTTAAATCTGCTGAAAATTGCTCGCGGATGCGGCGGGTAGTTTCCAGTCCGTCCATTTCCGGCATTTGCACATCCATCAGCACCACATCGTAAGGCTGGCGGCGCAAAGCTTCGAGCACTTCGATACCGTTTCCCGCCACATCCGCGCGGTACCCCATCCGCTGTAAAATTTGCAAAGCCACCTTCTGATTCACCAAATGATCGTCAGCCAACAGAATCCGCAGGGGTAAGTCCTCAGCCAGCACGGGTATGCTTTGCAAGAAAGGCCCGCTAGTGCGCTGCCCTTTAAATTCAGTTGTCTGTTCTCCAAAAATATTGATTAAAACATTGTAAAGCTGAGATTGTTTGATGGGTTTATTCAAAAAAGCAGCAAAATCCATCTCCATAGCAGGAGAGTTAATTTCTTGCCTGCCGATCGAAGTTAGCATCACTAACGGCAACTTTTCGCAATCAGGATACCGGCGAATTTGCGCCGCTAAAGCTAACCCGTCCATTTCCGGCATTTGCATATCCAAAACTGCCAAGTCAAACATCTCTTTAGCAGCCAGCCAATCTAAAGCCAAATGAGCCGAAGCTGAAGCCCTAGCCACCATTCCCCAAGACTGAGCTTGGAGAGTCAAAATTCTGCGGTTGGTAGCATTGTCATCGACAATTAAGACTCGCTTGCCAGCTAATTCAGGTTGAGAATTGCTCAAGCTAACTGGTAAGCAACTGTTGCAGGCAGAAACGATCGTACTGAAATAAAAAGTAGAGCCAACGGATTTCGTATTTGGGCCGATCGGCTTGTTGCTGAGTACAGATTTGCCAGAGGCGTATTTTTCGGCAATTTCGCAAGATTCTGCCCATCCCAAATCAAAAACTGCCGACGATCTAAAATCTGCAGGAGGATTGCCCGCGACACTACCCATACTTTCCACCCACATCCGGCCGCCCATCATTTCGGCCAAACGCTTGCTAATTGCCAAACCCAATCCGGTACCGCCGTACTGCCTGCTCGTTGAAGAATCAACCTGGCTGAAAGATTTAAATAGCCGATCCATGCGATCGCTCGGAATGCCGATACCGGTATCTTTGACCGCAAAATGTATTTCGTATGCTGGGTTAATTACTACCGGTTCGCCATTAATTGCTGGCGGTTCTTTAGCGTTAGCCGCTGACACTGAAATCTTTTTGGCAGTCACCGCAACCACTACTTCTCCAGCTTCGGTAAATTTAACCGCATTACTGAGCAAGTTGATTAAAATTTGCCTCAAGCGGGTGCTATCGCCGATCGCCGTTGCCGGTACTGTACGATCGATCAAGTAACCCACTTCCAGTTTTTTTTCTGCCGCCTTGGCAGCTACCAAGTCTAGAGATTCCTCAATGCAAGTGCGGATGTCAAACGGATGTTCCTCCAAGTCCAATTTGCCCGACTCAATTTTCGAGAAATCTAGAATATCGTTGATCAGCGTCAGCAAGGCATCGCCGCTGCTGCGGATAGTTTCTACAAAATCGCGCTGTTCGCGAGTTAAGGGGGTATCCAACAGCAAACCGGTCATGCCGATGACTCCATTCATCGGAGTGCGAATTTCGTGGCTCATGGTGGCTAAAAATTCGCTTTTGGCTCTAGTAGCCGCCAGTGCTTGATCGCGAGCTTTTGCCAAATCTACGTCGGTTTGCTGGCGTTCGAGTTCGCTTCCCACCCACTGAGCCATCAGTTTCACCAACTCTCTGTCTACAACTCGGAACGGTTCTGTCACAGGAGTCGGAGAAAAGAAGCACAGAGTGCCGTAAACTTCACCTGCCACAGTGACAGGAATGCCCATGTAAGCTTCGATGGGGAAGGCTCGATCGTCGCTGTTGAAGGAAAAACCCGAAAATCTTACCGATTCAAAGTAAATCGGTTCTTTTGCCATTGCCGTAGCCACGCAGAAGGTTTTTTCCAGATCGTAGATTTGGTCTTTGACGATCGACCCGTCGGGACACTCAACAGCCATTATTTGATAGTTGTCGCCTTGAATGCGGGACAAAATTCCCACGGACAGGCCTAAATGTCGGCATCCCATTGCCAGCAGTTCTTGGAGGCGCAAATCAAAGGTAGAGAGGTGGTTGAGCGGGTCTGTACGAGGAGCCGAAGTCACTTGGTACAACGCTTTTATTGCAGCTTCGCTTTCTCGCAGTTCTTGTTCTGTTTGCTTCCGCACGCTGATGTCGCGGGAAATGCCGATAATTTCTTGGACTTCGCCGGTTTGGGGATCGCTGATCGTGCGGCCGGTGGTTTCAAACCAAATGTATTTGCCGTCTTTGCGGCGGATGCGGTAGCTGACGGTGTAAGTAACTGGGAGCGCCAGGACTTTCCAGTGAGCTTTGGCAATGGTTTCTAAATCGTCGGGGTGAAAATAATCGTTGGGGACGCGGCCGATGAGTTCCGAAGGTTCGTATCCCAGCAAAGCCCGGCTGGCTGGGGAGACGTAAACAAACACGCCTTTGGGATCGTGTCTGGTGATCATGTCGGTTGAGTTTTCGGCCATCAACCGATAGCGGTCTTCGCTTTCATTACGTTCGAGTTGAGAATTGCCCAATGCTTCTAGCATTCGGTTAATGGCGTCGGCCAAGCTTGAGAGTTCATCTGCTCCGGCCATATGAACTCTCAAGCTTGGGTCGCCGTTGGCTGCGATGTTGCTGACGCTGGTGCTCAAGGAAGCCAATCTCGCCAAGACTAAGTTTTCTAGCAACAGCAGGGTGATCCCGCTAAATATTAAACCTACTGCCAGTATTGATAAGGTAAACAGCTCCAAGGTAGCCTGACCTTGGCGGGAGATGATGCGATCTGTCTCTACCCGCAGAAGCAACGCTAGGTTGCCGTCGATGTCGCGAATCAGGGCGTATCCTGCGACTAAGGTGTCGCTGAGTGGCTCGACTAAAATTTCTACTGATTTGAGGTGGGAAATTTTGAGTTTGAGATTTTCCAAATCCTGCCTCGATGGGGCTATCGCCTTGGCGCCGTGCCCGGAGTAGTTCGTGGCTCCGACTTTAAAATCCAAACTCGGCAATCTAAAATCTACTGACAGGTGAGTTAGTTTTGAAAGCAAACCGATTTCGCTGCTGTCGAGATAGCGTCCCACGATCAGCGTCCCGCGCGGCGGGCCTTGGGCGTTGCTGTTAAAGATCGGCTTTGAAGCAATCAGCAGCGTGGCTTCGGGCAGGGTGAGGACGCCTGTTTTGGCGGCGGGGCGATCGCCCGAGACTGTCGGTGAGTCGAGCAGCGCCTCGGTCAAGTGCTGTTTTAAGCTTTCGGGAATCGGGATTTCGCTTTGGGATTTAAGGTCGAAACCTTTGCTGAAGATCGTCTTACCGTTGGAATCCAGCAGCACCAATAAGTTTAGTCTCAAGTAAATAAATGTCGAATCGACGAAATTTGACTTGACAAAATTTTCGTTCCGTGTTTCGACGAAAGAGTAAGTATCGTCCCACTCGGCGTAATCTTGGGCGCTGGTGTCTAAATTCGACAAGTCATCATCTAATGCGTCCAAAGCCCGTGCGACATCCTGGCGGACGTACTGTGCCTCCAGGTTGTGAAAATCATGCAGCAAAATAGTTGATGCAGTGGCATAGAGAACCACAATCAGGCTGATCAGCGCTGCACCGATGATTAATAGTGTTT
This sequence comes from Microcoleus sp. FACHB-DQ6, assembly GCA_014695175.1. Classification (GTDB taxonomy): domain Bacteria; phylum Cyanobacteriota; class Cyanobacteriia; order Cyanobacteriales; family Microcoleaceae; genus Microcoleus. Next base: position 4,978 of record JACJNV010000260.1, read on the forward strand.
TTTTTCGGAGTTGCATGGCGTCGCCCTCCTCACGGTGCTACTAGGCAACTAGCCAGGAGAGGTTTGAGACGTAGGTTGTTTAGCATTGGCGATCGCAGGCCTGCGTGTTTGGACTGTTCTGGGGTGACGAGAGCAAAGCCCTTGGTATTTCCAAGGTATCCGGTATGTTGCCCCCCACAGTCAGTGTAGTATTTTCACAGCTTTAGTTCCCTATTATGCACAACCTATGACCTACAAGTTATAACCTGACGATCGGCATCTTCAAAGGAAACGGGCGATCGAACTCAAAACAGTTCGCGTTTGATACTGACGCAGCCAGGGAGGCGGGCGGGGGAGCATCCCACTTTTTCACAGCCAAGCTAGAAGAAATTGGAGTTTTGAGGCAGGAGGCAGGAGGCAGAAGGAAAGAGGAAGAAGCAAGCAGCCAGAAGAAGTGTTTTTACAAATATCAGATGCTCCCGGCGGGCGGTTGGTAGAACAGGCGTGCTGGGTTGAGAACCCTCACTATTATTGTACATAAAAATATTGAGGAGAGAGCGGACTGGCGCGGCGAGTTGGGCCTGCCAAAAGGTTCTCATTCCCATAGCTGTTTTAATTTTTGTCGTTCAATAGCAATCGTTGCAGGAGTAGGGGAAGAAGCCCAAAAGCCTATCCAGCCTAGAAGCTTGAACCGCCTGCAAAAATTGTTATAGCAGAGGCTAAGAATATCCGGCGACTTTTGATTTTTTACATCCTAAAATAAAATATACAACAATCACAAAAATCAGTTTTTTACTTTTCTATTTTGAATTAATCTAAACTGCTAATTAAGATTTATAAATTCACAGTTTGCACAATTCTCAACAAACGGGTAGACGGGTTTACCCATAACATTATTCAACAGTACCAACAAATTAATACGAACCCGTTCCCACTTTCCGATCAAATCCTTTACTAACATTAATGCCTGATATCAGTAGAAACTGATATCAGGCACTATTTGCAATCCGATCGCAACTTGAGTCTTTTTTACCGGATGACGGCTAAAGCACCGGCGCCTGCAGCAGCAGCGGCCGAAGAAAGAGCGGTGAAAAACAGCCACCAAGAGGCAACTTCTGCTGCTTTCCGGGTTTCTTCGGCTTGTTTTTCGGCTTGCAGTTTGATGCTTTCGAGGCGAAGCTGCGCCTCTTGCTGCAAGCGTTCTGCTCTTTGCAAGACGCTGTTGCGGCTTCTTTCAATTTGGTCGATCAAGCGGTTGGCATCTGCTTCGGAAATGTCTTCGCGGGAGCTCATTAGTGCTACTAAAGTATCGCGGTTGAAATGACCCAGCCGATCGCGCAAAGCGTCAAATCCGGCTTGCGGGTCGTCAAATAACTTCCGCACGTCCCGCGTAATGCCTTCGTAATTTAGTTCAGGGCGATCGAGCGAATTGAGGTAATCCCGAATTTTTCCGAGAACCCCGTCAATTACCGACTGAATACCCTCCTGTATTTTCTGAATTTGCATTGCGAACTCGTCACGCACCGACAAAATTCCATCGACAATGCGATTGGCTTCTGCTTCAGAAATATCCGGCCGCTGAGACAGCAGAGAAACAACTGTAGCTCGATCGATGTGCGACAAGCGCTCGCCCAAACTGTAAGCGCCCACTTTCGGGTCATGCAGCAGCAGTTGCAAGTCGCGCTTGATGGCGTCGGGATTTAATTCATCCTTGCCTGTATTACGCAAATAATCTTGTAAAACACTCTGAAAATCCTGCACTTGGCTTTGCATCCGCTTTGCCAAACGGCGCGGCGCTTTCACAATCGAGCCAAGGGTTTCCTGTACTTGGTTGATAATTTGATTGACTTGTTCCTCACTCAAATCTTGTCTCTGAGAAAGCAGTTTTACCAAAGTATCGCGATCGACTTGAGACAGACGGCCGCGCAGTGCTAAAGCTCCTTCTTTGGGATTTTCCAGCAGTTTTGTCAAATCCCGCTTAATCCCTTCAGGATTGAGTTCTGATTTGCCAGTATTGCGAAGGTAATCTGCAAGGGCGGTGGTGGTATTGTCGTACTGATCCTTAGCTTTTTCTGCCAACTTTTGTGGCGCATGCAGCGCGCTGTGCCAAGTTTCTTCGGTGCTGTCGAGAAGCTGATTTACTTGGTCTTCGCTGAGGTCTTTCCGCTGAGATAGCAATTTTACCAAAGTTTGGCGATCGAACTTAGAAGCTCTAGCTCTCAGCGCCCACATTCCCGCTTCCGGGTTGTCCAGCAGCGTTTTCAAATCGCGCTTGATGCCTTCGGGATTGAGTTCTTCTTTGCCCGTAGACTTCAAGTATTCTTGTATTCTTTGCCACTGGTTGTCTAGTCGGGCTTGCGCTGCTTCTTGCAGACCTTTAGTATCTGCTAAAACTACATCTCGCGTCCTTTCCAACTCTTGAACAATCTGTTCTACTTCCTGGAATCCGAAGTTTTCGCGGCCTCTGAGAATTTGCACGAAACTGTCGCGGGTGTAAGGAGAAAGCCGATCGCGCAACTGTTCGTAACTAGCGTCGGAATCTTCTAAGATTTTTTTGAAATCCCTCCCGATACCTGCTGCTGTCAGTTCTTCTTTCGGCGTCAGTTTCAAATAAGTTTCCAGTCGCCACTGCAAATCGCGAGATTTTTCTTGCTCCTCGGCAAAGATCACGGTTTGTAAAACACGCTGTCTAATTGCTTCTAATTCCTGGGAAATTTGTTTAATTTTGTCTTGGGTAAAAACACCTCTACTAGCCAGGATTTCGGCAAAATTAGACTGTTTTAGTTTTTCTAATTCGCGGCGCACAGTTCCTGGATCGGCCGTAGGATCGTATAGAACGTCCCGAAATTCGCGCTCGATGGCTTGGGGGTTCATCTGCCACGAATAAGTGTTGAGTAGGTAGTTTTCTACGTCGGCACGAATTGGGCTGTAAGTTACGGGTTCGCCTTTGACTTGAGCGGTAATTTTATCCGTTTGCTGGGTAACTTTGTCTTTAGCTTCTTTGAGCTGACCGACTACTTTTTCAACATCCAAGTCAGAAATATCCGTGCGACCCAATACTATTCCCATTAAAGCATTGACTGCCATTGTCGTTGCTTGGGACATCATGGTCGGGCTTTGTCCAGAATTTTGACCGCCCAGATTACCGCCCAGATTGCTGAGGGCTTTTTCTACCCTACTTGCCAATTTATCTGAGACCAAATCTCCCGATTTTGCAGATTTGAGATAGTCTACTAATTGGGCGATGCCATCTGATTGCTGCCCTTGTTTTCCTACTTGTTTCCAAGCATCTTGAAGTTGGTCTACAATCCGGTTTACATCGCGTTTTGATAAGTCCGATCGCGAACTTACTAAATCTACGAGAGTTTGCCGATCGAGATTCGGCAAATTTTCGGTTGCAATGGTTTTTAGTTGGGGATCGTTGAGCAATTTTTCAAACTCGCTACGCATCCCTTTGATGTCTAATTCTGGCGGTTTGAGGCTTTGGATGTAGTCTTCGACGTTTTCCCGCAAGCTTGTGGGGTCGATCGCGCTACCCAGTTCATGGCCCACTGCTGCTGCTGCTGCTTTCGCGGTGGCGACTACTTGGTTGCTGGCTGCTTTTGCGCCGATGGCCGAGGCTGCGGTGCCGACAATGGCTTGAAAGCCTGATGTGGCGGTGTTGACGACGGAACCGATCAAGGAACCGACGGTGGTGGAACTCACCCAAACAAGCATTGAGAAATAGGTTGCCCACACGACTAAACCGACGATCGCACCTAAACCGGGACTGCTAATCAAGCTGAGCTTAACTGCTAGCAAGCAAGCAAAGAATAGGGCAATGGTGACGGTGACTAGCGTCCAAGTACCTACCTTTCGGCCGATGTGGCGGACTGGGGAGCTGCCGCTATCGGAGTGGTGGCCGTCGTCGTGGGATTGTCCCATGTACGAAAGGCCCGCGGCTACTGATAAATTTGTTAGCAATAGTTGGAAAGCGCAGGCGAGCACCACTCCAGCTATCAAGGCGATAAAAAATTGCGGCCCGGAATAGAGGAGTGCTGGGTCTTCTGCTGTGTTTGTAGTAGTCTGCTCTACTGGCACTTGGGCCAGCCAGAACCCGATGTTATACAGTTGTGGATTTATTGGCAAATTTTGATACATAGTATATTCCTCGTTAAGGAGTGGGTGCGCGCGCTCATTGGCGCAAGTTAACCAATGTATAGTTTTAGACTCATGCCCCCAATGGCAAGCATCGCCTTATTGACGAGCTAAAGCATCCCCCTACAGTTGGAAGTGTAGAAATATGTCTGCGGCCGACTGTCACTTTCGCAATATTTGTGCTATGTAAATTGGCAGTTGTGAAGTTGTTAGCTCTCAGGTATGAGTCAGGTGCGCTGCGGCGCATCCGATTCGGAATATTTGTGCTATGTAAATTGGCAGTTGTGAAGTTGTTAGCTCTCAGGTATTAGTCATGTGCGCTGCGGCGCATCCGAGATAGATGGTAGTAATGGTAAGTCGGATTAAAATAAAGGCAGAGGAAAATCTTTGGTCGATCGATATTAAGAGCCGGCACAGAAGCCCAGACAAATTGTTCACAATTCATCAACCAAGGCCATAGCAAATTAGCTTTGAAGGAATTTGATAGTGCAACGAGAAAGTCATGCAATTATTATTGGCGGGAGTTTAGCAGGACTGTTGGCCTCTAGAGTATTAGCACAACACTTCGACCGAGTAAGTATTGTTGAACGAGATTTTTTTCCTGAACAACCCGCACCTCGCCCCGGGATTCCTCAATCCCGTCACCTTCACATCCTTTTAAATGGGGGGAAAATCATCTTAGAACAGTTGTTTCCCGGCTGGGAAAACGAACTGATAGCTGCTGGTGCTCCTAGTTTAGATCCAAGGTCGATCGGGTGGTTTAGTCCGGCGGGTTGGGCCCCGCAATCTACCCCGGATCTAAATGATTTAATTATGTTCAGTCGGGATTTACTGGATTGGCAAATTCGCCGCCGCTTGGCTGAAAATATGAACGTGCATTTCCTCGAAGGAGGCACAGTAACTGGGTTGCTGGCCAATGCCTCATGCACGGAAGTTGCTGGCGTGTCGGTGCGTTTTCGCGATCGCCACAACCCGGCTAACATCCATGCAGAGAATTTGAATGCAGATTTAGTAGTCGATGCTAGTGGCAAAGTTTCCAAAACACCTCAATGGTTGAAAAGTTTGGGCTATGAACCTCCCCAAGAAACCGCTATCAATGCTTTTGTCGGCTATGCCAGCCGCATCTATGAAGGCAGCGGTAAATTGTCAGACACTGCGCCAGTATTTGTGTCAACCGCACCGCCATTTCGCACCCGTGGCGGTGCAATTTTTCCGATCGAAGGCAATCGCTGGCTGGTGCTTCTCATCGGGGGCGATCGCGATTATCCGCCCGCAGACGAAGCAGGTTTTCTAGAATTTGCCCGCACTTTGCCAACCCCAACAATTTATGATGCACTTAAAGACGCAGAAGCGATAACACCTGTTTATAGTTATCGAGGTACAGAAAACCGTTTGCGCCACTACGAGCGGCTCCCTCGTTACCCTGAAAACTTAATAATTATCGGTCATGCAGTTTGCGCTTTTAACCCGATATACGGACAGGGAATGACGGTTGCTGCGCTGGATGCTCAGATGCTAGATGAATGTTTGCAAAAGCAAAGAAAGCGGTATCCAGAGGGCGATTTCACAGGCTTTGCACGACAATTTCAACAAAAACTAGCAAAAATACACACTATTCCCTGGATATTTGCCATCAGTCAGGATTCTCGCTATCCGGGAAGTGAAGGTGCAAAACTAAACCTCGCTACAAGGCTGACAATTGATTACATGGATCTGGTGTTAAAAGTGCTGGTCGGAGATGCTAAAGTGTGTCAAGCTTTTTTGGAAGTTCTGCACATGATTGAGTCCCCGGCTGTACTTTTTTCTCCCAGTATTGCGCTTAAGGCGATCGGGCAATTAGTCACCGTTCGTCAGAAGGCATAATTAAGATAAAAAGTTTATACAGAATCAGGTTATTTTTGCCAATTCTATTTTTTCAGTACAGATGAAGGGAGATAAACGCAAAGGAAACTCTTTTCAGCTACGTTTATTTAACCTGATATGATGTCTGCTCGAACCTGCATGATAAAAAAGTGATATTTTTGACTGCGGTTTTCTGGTATTTCACGTAATAAGATGGGTAAAATCCAATTTCGTACCCCTCTTGTCGCTTTGTGAAATAAATTATTAAATTTATTTCACAAATTATTTGTAGTTAGGACTTAGCTACCAAACTCAAGAAACCGGATTTTTTACCCATATCCCTGGCGCTTCACGCTATATTGTGGTAAAAAAAATCGGTTTCTGCATCCTAGACTAATATAGACTTGTGCAATTCTCAATTCCCAGCCAAACAATCTAATTGTTCTTGCATTTGGGCGGTAACTCGATCGAAACAAGCATCAACATAATCGCGATCGCGCGCCGCCTCCGAACCGTACCTCTCAAATACAATCGGTTTGCAGACGCGAGTCCGAATTTGCACGGGTAAAGGCAGGTTCGGCAAAGGCCCAATACTCAATCCCCAAGGCAATCCCAAATACACCGGAAATACCACCGGGTCGATGCCAAATAGCCACGGCATCCCCCATTCATGCAATTGCTTAACTTGTTCGTACAAATCTGCCAAAACTATCAAAGTATCGTGTGCACCGTGCGATACAATCGGTACAATTGGCGCTTCTTCTCGCAATGCTAATTTGATAAATCCCTTGCGTCCCGCAAAGTAGATTTTATCGCGCAAGTGGTGGGGGCGAAAAACATCTTGGGCGCCGCCCGGATAGACGAGAACTGCGGCATTTTTGCGTAAAGCTGCGATCGCCATTTTCGGATGCGCCTTGAGGGCACCACACTGAACCCCCATGCTAGCAACATCAGGAGAAACTTGCCAAACCGTCGGGTGCATCAATCCGTAGGCCAAGCGTTCCGTGCCGTACCTGCGGAACCATTCGTATAGGAACATAAACATATCAGGAGCGGCAAGTCCCCCGTTGTGAGAACCGACTACGAGCATTTTTCCGCTCGCCGGGACGTGGTGCCAGCCGTCGCTTTCTACGCGAAAATAGTAGCGGTACAGCCATTCCCAGATTGGCAACAAAAGCTGAATGAAGTCGGGATTGCGATCGCCTAATGATAGACCGTCAAAGGGATACTTAGAGGATTTGCCGTCTTTTTTGTTAGTAGTTTTTGTCACTGCAAAAATATTTAACGTTTTGGTCATTGTATAGCAGAAGGAAGAAAGCTTGAGCTATCTAAGAGAGAAAGAAGAAGAGAGAATCTCAGTTGTGCTTTTACTCTTCTTGTGCGTGCGAGCTTCCCGCTCTCCCGCTCGCCCTACAAAAAATGATTTTTACTCTCATTAATATGCTCCCCTTCAGAAGGAACCTACCTCATTAGTTTCAGCAAGAAAAAACTTCCTAACTGTCGAGTGCGGTTGCTATATCAATATAATTAAATCACTGTAGTTTAGACTAACTAAAGATGAGAACGGTGGCAAAAGAAGAACTAGAGCCACCGTTAAGGAGAGAATGAGGGTGAAAAATAAAAACCTATCCACTCCTTAAATGAACAGTGAACGATTAAAGGACTTTCGTCAAGAAGCATACGAGTTATTGGTACGAGGCAAGGATGCAACATTCGAGCTGATGGATGCAGTGATGACCACCAGGAATGCAGCCTGTTTGGCGGAATTTTCGCTCAGTCCGCTATTCAATCGTAAATGGTCAAGCATCTACGAGGCATTACAAGATTGTAGACCCGACCGAAAAAAACTGATGCTGCTGTATTTCCAGCAATTACAGGAGGAAGCACCCCCAACGGAACACATATTAGTGGCAATCGACCATACTGCATGGGGGAGAGCAGATGCCAAAACATTACAAGAAAGAACCCATGAATATCAGGAAGGCGTAATTATTGGACAGGGGTACAGTACAATTGCGTGGATACCCGAAGCAGAAGGAAGTTGGGCATTACCCCTACTACATGAACGAATTAGTAGTTGGTCTTCACCAATAGAAAAAGCAGCTTCCCAACTCAAACTTGTTTGTGAACAGAGCATCAATCCAGTCTTAGCAGTTTTAGATCGAGAATATGGCAATGCAAATTGGGTATTGGCGCAAGCAGATATTCAAGCTGATTGTTTAATGAGAGTCCGAAAGAATGCCTGCTTGTGGTCAGCACCACCAACCTATAGTGGTCGTGGCCGACCACGTAAGCACGGGCAGAAAATGAGACTCAACGACCCAACCACATGGCTCGAAGCGGATACTGCGATCGAAATTGACGAACATCCAGATTTGGGACAAGTCCAAGTCAGTCAATGGCTAGACTTACATTTTTATCGTGCGCCTGGACAGAGAGTCAATTTAATCCTCGTCGCCAGAATGAAGCCCATGTCAAATGGTCAGCCATTTCCACCCTTATGGTTGGCTTGGGTGGGAGAACGAACTCTCCCTCTAGAAACAGTCTGGTTCAAATATTTACGACGTTTTGGAGTGGATCATTGGTATAGGTTTGCCAAGCAACGACTACACTGGACATTGCCTAACCTGAGAACTCCCGAACAATCCGAGCGTTGGAGTGATTTAATGCCGTTGATGAGTTGGCAACTCTGGCTAGCTAGGGAATTAGTGGTTGAGAATGTATTACCTTGGCAATCTGCTACGATTAATTTAACCCCTGGACGTGTTGCTCAATCAATGCTGTCGCTTTTAGTTGACATTGGTACTCCCGCAAAAATGCCTAAACAGAGGGGAAAATCCCCCGGCTGGGAAAAAGGAAGGGTACGGACGGTAGCACCGCGATATCCCACTGTGAAAAAACGGGTTTCTCGACGTAAAAAGTCTTCAAGATTAGTTATTTAATCTTCTCCCTCTTGAGTTTTTGAGTAACAGCTTGCCGGATATTCAAAGGCGGCTACTTTTGGCTGCAATCATTTTTTAGTCTAAACTACAGTAAATCAGAAATTGCACCAATATTTTGTTTCTAATTTGAGCGGGCTGGTTTTGTTCGGAGGTTTTGTGCGGGTTGTCTATTTTGTTGGCTCAACCTGCCTTTTGTATCTTTAAACAGACAGGCGATCGAACCGCAGCAGGCAAAGTAAAGCGTCAGCGAGTAAATATAAAGAAACCATCCAAGTTCCTTACTTAAGAGCCAGAACCAAGGGCACCTGAAGTCGAGGAACTACAAGCCGGCGTTGCTGCGACCAGAATCCTTAATGGAAATGTCTCCACAGGAACAAAACTGTTTGGAAACAGCTACAGCAACTGTAGTTGGCCGATCGCGCGGCGGCTTTAGCCACAAAAACACAGCCCTGCCTAAAGCCCATTGGTTTCCGTTTTGGAAGATTTTATCAAATTGAGGCCACCCATCGGGTCAATGCTAGCGATTTGCGCTGTTTGCCGCAATTTTAAGTAAGGTGCGATCGACATTTGAGTTATGCCAGCGAGATCGAAGAACTGTATGCGGCTTGCGGCACCCGACTAGGACGATGGGGTCGATCGCACCAATCGCCTGTCACTCAGAATCTTGGAGGATCTCAAGCACCGTCTCGCTCTCGAAGCTGCCAAGAATTCACCGGAAATGCAGAAAAATATTACTCAACTGCAACAACTGGCAGCTAAATGGTTTAACGAACACCTGACAAGATCTTGACGGACAACAAATGACTTGCATTCCTAGTAAACTCTCACCCATTTAAATAGTTAACAGTTAACTTTTGACTGTTGACTTTCCCACTCCCTCACTCTCGCCGCTTTCCCTCTCTCGTCTTGTCCCCCTCCCCCGCTCTGCCATAACGAGCAATTTATAGGCGCAGCAGCTTAATTTGTGTGGGCTTAACTCTCAGCAAAAAATAAATTATATAGATAAACCTTGACTTACAGGCATAAAAAATGTTATGTAGAGCTTTTTCCTGGAAGACAAATCGATTTTTTTGCTATATTGACCTGCAATAAAGATAATAGTTTTGATCAGATGAGGAGTTGAACGGATGAAAAACTTGAGTTACTGGAACAAACCCGCTGCATTGCTGGGCGCGATCGCGATCGCAGCCGGAAGTTTGCAAGCAAATGCGGCAAATGTTGCCACCCCATCAACATCCACTGCCCGTCAGGATGGTGAAAATACTTCAAATGAAGATAGCGCCACTTTTCAAATAGCCCAGGCTGGCAACAGTTGCCGCAAAGTCACTCCCAAAGAAGGTTTGACGGTTCGCCAGAGTCCAGACCCCAAATCCCCTAGAGTTGGCGGTGTACCACTTAACACTCAGGTAACGCTGTCCCAAGGCGCTACTTCTGTTAAAGCCTCCGACGGCCGCCTCTGGATTCCAATTACCGCTCCCGTAAAAGGGTATGTAGCTAGCGGATACCCCAACAATGAGGCTAATTTAGGTTCGTGCACGACAGCCAGCACAATTAGTCAAACTCCTTCCCCTAGTCCAGCACCGGCACCGGCACCAGCACCGGCAGCGACACCAGCACCGGCACCGGCAGCGACACCAGCACCGAGTCCAAGTCCTGCACCTGCTGCGACACCAGCACCTGCACCTGCACCTGCGCCAGCGCCTGCACCTGCACCAGCGCCAGCACCAGCACCAGCACCAGCACCAGCACCAGCACCAGCACCAGCACCAGCACCTGCACCTGCACCAGCACCAGCACCAGCACCTGCACCAGCACCAGCACCAGCACCAGCACCTGCACCTGCAACGGGTCCCGTAAGTCTGTGCCGCCAAGTAGAACCTCGCGTAGCGCCGAGGGGTCTAGCTATCCGCACCGAGCCTTCAAAGACTGCTGCGGTTAAAGGTGGCGTAGCTGCTAACGGTCAAGTAACGCTTGTGCCGAACTTCCAGTTAGTGAGAGATAAGAATGGAGAAGACCGCAATTGGGTTGAGATTTCAGCCCCTGTGGCCGGATTCATCTCGGCTGGAAATTTGATCATGTGCAAGTAAACTTCTGAGTTCGATCGCTCTTTTTGACTAAAAGAGCGATCGACACCAAACATAGTTTTAAGATTGTCGCGCAGCCTGGGAACAACGCCCAGCTCAGACTGCTTCTGGGGCTTACGAATGAATAACTTATTTCTATCGGGAAGCAGCGGTAGCGAATCTTTCTGTGCCTCTGTTTTTCGTGAGTAGCGTCAAGTCCTAGCTTGGTTCCTCGCAACGCACGCGGGATGAATGAATTTAAGCAAAAAGCCGATCGACCTTTCTACTGACAGCGGCCGCTTGCCCAATCTTGGTGTCCGCGATTTGGTTGACACTTCGATTGTCGGCCAATCCAGACAATTTCCCACTTATTTTGCCTGAGTCTGAGTTCGATGCGGTGTCGCATTGCAGCAACAGAATCGTCAGCTAAACCGATGACGGTTTGGACAATTACGGCTGTTTCTCGCGTGGGATATTCAACCGAAATTTGGTCGCTTTTTCTGCCTTCAGATTCTGTGTCGCTGCTAAAGAGTTTTGCTGCGATATCTTTGGGATTGGAGACGGTAATTTTGCGATCGGCAAGGAACTGTTTAGCGTTAATTGCTTCGTAGTTCGATCGGGCGGCGGCCTGCCCCATTGCTGCGATGGGAACTTGGATGCAGGTAAAGACAGCTAGGAAAAAGAGCGATCGCTTGAGAGTTGATTTGTTCATGAGGCTTCAGATTGTGCGAGAAATTTTTGTCTCCGAGATGCGAAAGCCGCCAAATCTGCCTCGGTGAATTGAGTTTGCTGCCATGAGGGACGCGACATTAGTCGATCGCACCAAGCTTGAATTTTAGGATAGCCGTCTAGGGACACACCACCCCAAGATAGCAAGGGCACGACGGTGCCGGCAACGCACTCGGCAAAGGTGACACTGTTGCTAGCGAAAAAAGGGCGATCGTCCAGCAAGCCTTCAAAGAAAGTCAGCACAGTATTGACTTTTTCCTTAGCCTTTTCGATTTCCTGCGCTTGGGGAGTTCCCCGTCCCATTTTTTCACTGCTTAGGGGGTAAATTTGCGGTAGAAGTTCGTTAACCGTGACCAATTCTACCATCCTCACAACTGCCAAATCTTTCGGTTCTTTTGGCAGCATTGCCGGTTCGGGATACTTCGTTTCTAGATAGTCAAGAATTGCTAGAGACTCGACGACAGTGAAGTCATTATCGACCAAAACAGGGATGCGGTGAAAAGGATTAATTGCGACAAAATCAGGCTGCAAGTGATCGCCGTCTAAGTGGATTTCTACTAATTCAAAGTCGAGGTTTTTTTCTAAGAGGGCGAGCCACACGCGGCGAGAGTTCGGAGAAATGGGGGTGTGATAAAGTTTCATAAATGGTGTGCCTGGTTAGTGATAGGTAATAAAAGCCACATTTTGATTATGCACTTAGGCGGATCAGTTTTTGCTGCCTTCTCTCAAAGTTATTCGAGAGTTTGATCTGAAATTACTCTGCTCCGTTTACAGGCTTCCTCCGCAGTCATCGCCTCGCTAGTTTCCCACTCTGCAAAAGTCACTTCTAGGGCTTCAGATAGCGCTTCTTCATAAGCGATCTTTTCCCGTCCAGTATTCTGAGCTAAACTTGTCGTCATGTCTGCAAGGAGAAGCTCTAAAAATTTAATATCATTCCCTATATCGGCAGCCTCATCCTCATCTACATCTTCAATTACCTGCAAACGTTCTTGATAGGCATTAATTTGATGTTCAATGGCTTCTATAATAAACCTTAAATCTTTAAATGATAGATTCATGTTAGCTTACTATCCTATAAATCACCTCTACAGGTAGTATGAGGGATCGATTTCAGAGTCATCGTCAGAGGTACGTTCGGCACGAATCTCGTCCATAATTTCCTGAAAATCTGGATCGTCTTTAAACACACCCGCAAATTATTGCATCCAGGCGGGTTCTGAAGCTTGAATCGGGACTTCCCAGGAAAGAGTTTCAATATGCTTAAGTCTTTCTAAAAATGTGGTTTGAATTTTGGTAATTGCTTCTTCTCGACTTGCTGCTTCAACTCGACATTGCGGAAACTCAAAAATAGAAGCAGAAACCTTTCCTGAAGAGAGGGTTTCTAACAGGAGTGTTACTTTCAATTGGCTAGATGGTTGGGATTGCAATACATTTAAGCTTGTTAACCTATTGACATTCGCTTTAGGGATTTTATTAATTTCGCAGTACATATTACATTGCTGCACCAACTCTGATTTAACAGCGCAAAACTCCTTGCACACTATGAAAATTCTGCAAGCATCTCCAAATGCTGAATGAGGTTTCATCTCATTTTTATACTTTAATGGCAATTTATAGTTAAAATTCTTTGATCCAAAGCATTTATTTTTAGCATAAAATCCGATAATTAATGATATTTTCTCAAGAGAGAAGAGATAGCCTATCTCCTTTTCAATAACAAGTTGTATGTCAATAACTTGAATATTCGATATATTGACTTTTGCCATTTTCAAAATCTTGATATCCTCCCTCCCACCAAAAAATACAATCTGGTCAACTTGATGTATCTTAAAGAGGTTGTGAATGTATTCGCGTAATTCATCTAGGCATTGGGAGCGTAGCTTTCTTGCTATAACTTGATCCGACTTTTCTAACCGATAGCTCGGATCGAATACTTTCTGATACTCTCCTCTTTTAAGGTTTGCCACTCTTTCCGAAAATCCAACAGTTTTACCAATGTCATTGATAATATTTTTCCTGATAACAAGGAATACATCATAGGATAATTTTTTACTCTCAAATAAAAGCTGATGGCGCTCTACATCATATATCACGGCACCAATTTCTGTAGGAAAATAGTTTCCTCTACAAGAACCATAAATTGGCCCAAACTCCAAATCTAAAAATAGAGTATTCATCTACCTGCTACTTGCTAACTAGCTCAATTTTTTAATCCTACTATAATTGTGCAACGCCAAAGCACTTCCCAAATATAACAAACAGGGCGGGCCCTAAAGCCCGCCCCATCAAACTAGCTATTAGTAATCAAACGATCGACTTAGTAATCGAAGTCGCCGCCGCCCATGCCGCCGCCAGCGCCAGCAGCAGCAGCGCCATCCTTCGGTTCAGGCTTGTCAACGACGATGCACTCGGTTGTCAGCACCATGCCAGCAATAGATGCTGCATTTTGCAGAGCAGAACGAGTCACCTTCGCGGGGTCAACGATACCAGCTTCAAACATATCGACAAACTCATTTGTCGCTGCGTTGAAACCAACGTTGAACGGCTTTTCTTTGACGCGCTCAGCAATCACAGCGCCATTCAAACCAGCATTTTCAGCAATCCGCTTCAGAGGAGCAGCCAAAGCCCGTGCCACAATCAAAGCACCGGTCAACTCTTCGCCAGTCAGACTGCCATTAGCCCACTCTTCCAATTGAGGAGTCAGGTGAGCCAAAGTTGTACCGCCACCAGGAACAATTCCTTCTTCGACAGCAGCTTTGGTTGCGTTGATCGCATCTTCCAAACGCAGTTTGCGATCCTTCATTTCTGTTTCGGTAGCCGCGCCGACTTTGATGACTGCGACGCCGCCAGCCAATTTGGCCAAACGTTCTTGCAGCTTCTCTTTGTCGTAGGAAGACTCGGTTTCGTCCATTTGACGGCGAATTTGTTCGCAGCGGGACTTAACGGCAGCTTCGTTACCTTCGGCAACAATTGTGGTGCTGTCTTTGGTGATGGTGATGCGGCGGGCTTTGCCGATCATGTCGAGCTTGGTGTTTTCCAGTTTCAAACCGGCATCTTCGGTGATTAGTTGACCGCCGGTCAATACGGCGATATCTTCTAACATGGCTTTGCGTCGATCGCCAAAACCAGGTGCTTTAACAGCAGTCACGTTCAACACACCGCGCAGTTTGTTGACAACGAGGGTAGCTAAAGCTTCTTTCTCAATGTCTTCTGCAATGATCAACAGCGGGCGGCCGGAACGAGCTACTTGTTCGAGCACGGGTACTAAATCTTGTACCAGAGCAATTTTCTTGTCTGTCAGCAAGATGAAAGGTTCTTCGAGAATCGCTTCCATCCGTTCGGTGTCGGTGACGAAGTAGGGAGAAATGTAGCCTTTGTCGAAGCGCATCCCTTCGGTGATTTCCAATTCGGTGGTCATTGACTTCCCTTCTTCCAGGGAAATCACGCCTTCTTTGCCCACCTTGTCCATTGCGTTGGCAATCATTTGGCCGACTTCATCGTCGTTACCAGCAGAGATGGAGCCGACTTGAGCGATGGCTTTGGAATCTTCTACTTGTTTGGCGTGTTCGGCAATTTTTTCTACCAAAAACGTGGTTGCTTTGTCAACACCGCGTTTGAGGGCGATCGCATTTGCGCCGGCTGCTACGTTACGCAGACCTTCTTTGACCATTGCGTGAGCCAAAACGGTAGCAGTTGTGGTACCGTCGCCTGCTGCGTCGTTGGTTTTGGAAGCTGCTTGACGGATCAGGGCAACGCCTGTATTTTCTACGTGGTCTTCTAGTTCGATTTCTTTGGCGATGGTAACACCGTCATTGACGATCTGAGGAGCTCCGAATTTCTTTTCGAGAACCACGTTACGGCCTTTGGGGCCGAGGGTTACGGCCACTGCTTCGGCCAGAATGTCCATACCGCGTTCGAGGGCGCGACGTGCATTTTCGTTGTAGATGATACGCTTAGCCATAGTTTTTGGGGATGAGAGGGTTTGAGATTTTGAATTGGGGATGATGGATTTTAGTCATTTGTCCCGTGTCATTAGTTGTTTGGCGGCGTTCGCTTTAAACTAATGACTGATGACTAAGGACTGATGACTAATGATTAATTAGTTAACGATCGCCAGAATGTCTTTTTCTGCAAGCAAGACGTATTCGTCTGTGCCGAGTTTGATGTCGGTGCCGGCGTATTTCGAGTAGAGAACTTTGTCGCCGACTTTGACTTCCATTTCAGTGCGGCTGCCGTCGTCATTGCGCTTGCCAGGGCCCACGGCCGCGACTTCGCCTACTTGGGGCTTTTCTTTCGCTGTGTCGGGCAGAAGGATGCCGCCGGCGGTTTTTTCTTCGCTAGCGCTTACTTTTACGAACACGCGCTCGCCTAACGGTTTAACGGTAGAAACACTCAGTGATACTGCTGCCATAAATAAATCTCCAGATTACAGATTGTCGTGAGTCAGTCGTCAGGGGTCACGATGAAAGCAACAGCGGACTACTTACAACTGACATATTAGCACTCTCGACTCCTGAGTGCTAATTTAGCTTTAGTCAGGGTCGATCGCAACTTAGTTGTCAGTACGGGTTCCCGAACCGAGCATGAGTTGGAGGCAAGGAGAGGAGGGAGTGGGGGCTGTGGTGATGACTTTAGACCGCTAACCAATTACTTTTGATTGATGAAGACAATGACAGAAAATAACGAGGAATCTTGCAGCCAAGGCTTGAGCGCTTGCGTCCAAAGCCTGGGAATCGCTCAAATCGAGCGGCATATTTTTATCTGTGCCGACCAAACCGTGCCCAAGTGCTGCGACCGGCAAACCAGTCTGGAGGCGTGGAATTACTTAAAAAAACGCTTGCAAGAATTGGGGTTGGACAAGCCAAGTGCCACTCGACCAACCTGCGTCTTTCGCACGAAAGCCAATTGCCTGCGAGTATGCGCGTCTGGCCCGATTATGGTAGTCTATCCAGACGGAGTGTGGTATCGCGACGTTACTCCACCCGTCATTGAGAGAATTATTCAGGAACATCTCCTAAACTCAAAGGTAGTTCAAGAATACGCTTTCTTGACTCATCCTTTGCCTGTGCCTCGTGAGGCGGAGCCAAACATTTAAGTGTAGCGCTGTTTAAAGTACAGGGTTATAGGTAAAGTGTTAAATTTAAGGTTAAGGGTGAGAATTTGAGACACTTTGGCGTCCGGGCGATCGCACCTGCTACAGTTCAATAAAACTGTAGTTAGGTTGTTGTCTTCCTTGTGCGGCTTCCCGTGTTCCTTGTGTTTCTCAAAAGGTACAGTAAAAAAAATCGATCCGAGGAACTGTGAAATTTTGTGCAAAAATTTCTCAGTGGCAGACACTCAGCAGGTTGCCAAACTACACTAGAAACAGTTAAATACGTAAGTAGGGAGTCTGCTTAAATTTCTCTATATCAGAAGTACCATTTAAAACCGGGGCATTAACCTGAAATTGAACCGATCGAGATTAAATATTTAACTTGGGCTCTGTTACGGAGTCTCCAATCAATCAAGGCTGATCTTGATAGGGCGATCGTGAATTACAGGTTTGGGCTGCATTCGAGGTCGTAAGACACTCACAAACAGCCGTCAATTATAGGTTGGAAAGCGGTAATACCCGCCCCGCTTTCCCTCACCGCCATCCCTTCAGCCGATCGTCGTCCTCCACCCCCAGCCTGGTGGCGGGGGACTGACGGAAAAAACAGAAGTGAAAACAAGGAAGCGTGCGGGATACTTTAGCGGGAATAAACATGACAAAGGATAATAATTCAGGAGAGCAAAAACGGCTGATGCTGGTTGACGACGACCCCAACTTGATCTTGCTCGTCAAGGACTACTTGGAGTTTCGGGGTTACAACGTCATTACAGCAGAAAACGGCAGAGACGCTCTGGAAAAACTAGAACAAGAAGTTCCCGACTTGATTATCTGCGATGTGATGATGCCGGAAATGGACGGCTACACTTTAGTCAAACACATCAGAGAAGACCCTCGCACTAACTGGATTCCGGTTCTTTTCTTGTCCGCAAAAGGTCAAAGTTCAGACCGAGTAAAAGGCTTGAGCACTGGGGCTGACGTTTATATAGTCAAGCCTTTTGAACCAGAAGAACTGGTAGCCCAAGTGGAATCTTCTCTGAAAGCAGCATCCCGCTTGATTCGCCACTCAAATCCCGGTATGGAGAGTGGCCCAAAAATTAAGGCGCGCCGCAATGTCGAATTGACTCCCACTGAGTTAAAGGTGGTACAGTTGCTAGCCCAGGGTATGGCTAACCGCCAGATCGCAGACGTGATGAATGTCAGCCAGCGGACTATCGAAAGCCACGTCAGCAATATGCTGGGCAAAACAGGTCTGCACAACCGGACAGAGTTAGCTCGCTGGGCTCTTGAAAGCAAAAAGGCTTGAGCGGAGGTAGTCTGCGCTATGAAATCAGGGGAGCAAAATCTACTGCTATGCGCTTCGGTATGCCTGCTTGGCGGTAGGGCGGTGGGCGCGGTAGTTTGAAGGCGCCATTAACCTTGACACGGCAGCCGGTATTGAGTTAGTAGGCGTATATTTTTTGAGGGCACCTCGCTCAAATGCAAGCATGGTTAAAAGAACCCTCTGGCGGTAGAGCCGAAAATATGAAATACTGGGGAGATGGAGTTTTCTGAAGTCTAATCTATTGCCTCAGTTAGCTCCATGTTGCTAAAATGTGATATTTAGATTAACTTCTTTCTACAATTATTAGGTCTAAGTTTCTATGACAAACTTAATGAACCGCCTTTCTATTTTTGTGGACGGGAACAATATGTTCTACGCTCAACAAAAGAACGGCTGGTTTTTTGATCCTCGCAGGGTGCTCGAATATTTCAAAACTTCGCAGCCGAATGTCATCTTAATCAATGCTTTCTGGTATACGGGTCTGAAAGACCCCCAAGATCAAAGGGGATTTCGAGATGCTTTGATCAGTCTGGGTTACACGGTTCGCACTAAAATTCTTAAGGAATATTACGACGATGCTTCGGGCAGATATTCTCAAAAGGCTAATTTAGACATAGAGATTGTGGTTGATATGTTTAATACCGTGGATCAATACGACCAAGTTGTGCTGTTTAGCGGGGATGGGGATTTTGAGCGGGCGATCGAGCTGCTCCGCTCGAAAAATACTCATATTACTGTGGTATCAACCGAAGGAATGATTGCTAGAGAGTTACGAAATGCTACAGATAGGTATATAGACCTAAATGAAATTAGGGAACATATCGAGAAGATGGATTATTAGTCAGTAGTCATTAGTCATTAGTTATTAGTCATTAGTCATTAGTTATTAGTCATTAGTCATTAGTCAGCAGTCATTAGTCAGTAGTTATGGGTGAGGGGTTATTAATTATTCGTTATTGGCGCGAGACAGGGGACTGGTGACTGGAGGCTAAAATCCAGGAAAACGGACAAGTAAAAATCAGGAAAACACTTTTTAGAGCTATGAAAACTCAACCAAGTCAAGACCGGATTATTATTTTCGATACGACTTTGCGGGACGGAGAACAATCTCCGGGTGCATCTCTGAATGTGGATGAAAAGCTGACGATCGCTCGCCAGTTAGCGAGATTGGGCGTGGATGTGATTGAAGCGGGTTTCCCTTTCACCAGCACGGGAGATTTCGAGGCAGTCCAAAAAATAGCCCGATCGGTTGGCACGGAAGATGGCCCGACAATTTGCGGTTTAGCACGGGCGAGAAAGCAGGATATTAAAACAGCAGCAGAGGCTCTGAAACCAGCAGCCAATGCGCGAATTCATACGTTTCTGGCTACGTCTGATATTCACTTGGAGTATAAGCTGAAAAAGACGCGGGCTGAGGTTCTGGAAATTGTGCCGGAAATGGTGGCTTACGCTAAGTCTTTTGTGGATGATGTGGAGTTTTCGCCGGAAGATGCTTGTCGTTCGGAACCGGAGTTTTTGTATCAGGTTCTGGAAACGGCGATCGCCGCGGGTGCGACTACTGTTAATATTCCCGATACGGTCGGCTACACGACTCCGAGCGAATTTGGGGCTTTGATTCGCGGAATTAAGGAAAATGTGCCGAATATCGATCGCGCAATTATTTCGGTTCACGGTCACAATGACTTAGGATTGGCTGTTGCTAACTTTTTGGAAGCTGTGAAAAATGGCGCCAGACAGTTAGAATGCACGATTAACGGGATTGGCGAACGGGCGGGAAATGCGGCTCTGGAAGAGTTGGTAATGGCGCTTTACGTGCGGCGCCAATATTATAATCCGTTCTTGGGCAGGCCTGCGGATTCTGAGGAACCGCTGACAAATATTGACTCGCGCCAAATTTACAAAACTTCGCGCTTGGTTTCCAATTTGACGGGGATGTTGGTGCAGCCAAATAAGGCGATTGTCGGGGCAAATGCTTTCGCTCACGAGTCGGGAATTCACCAAGACGGAGTGCTCAAAAATAAGCGGACATACGAGATTATGGATGCCGAGTCGATCGGCTTGACAGAAAATCAAATCGTCTTGGGCAAATTGTCGGGGCGCCACGCTTTTCACACTCGCTTGAAAGAGTTGGGTTTTGAAATGGCCGACGATGAGCTAAATAAGGCTTTTGTCAAGTTCAAAGATTTAGCAGACAAGAAAAAAGAGATTACGGATTGGGATTTAGAGGCGATCGCCAATAACGAAGTGCACCAAGCACCGGAACTTTTCCGCTTAGAATTGGTGCAAGTTTCTTGCGGCGACAAATCTCGCCCGACAGCAACTGTCACTGTGCGGAATCCGGCGGGCGAAGAATTGACCGATGCTGCGATCGGCACTGGGCCTGTGGATGCGATTTACAGAGCAATTAACCGGGTGGTAAACGTACCCAACGAGTTGATCGAGTTTTCTGTACAGTCGGTGACAGCGGGAATAGATGCGATCGGCGAAGTAACAATTCGCTTGCGCCACGAAGGCAAAGTATTTTCCGGTCACTCGGCAAATACCGACATTATCGTAGCCTCCGCAGAAGCATACATCAGCGCTTTAAATCGCCTGTATCAGGCATTGCAGCATAGTGCTGAAAAATCCTCCGAACAGCCAACTCCGATCGGAAATCAAGTTGTTGCAGAAGCACAGCGCTGATAAATTTCTTGTCAGCCATTTTTCTTGAAACAAACCGCAGACGAACCCAGATCGAAGCAGATAACTCTCAATTAATCTGCGTTAATCCGGGTTCATCTGCGGTTTAAAAGTATTTTTTTTACTAAGAACCAACTCTTGAAAAATGCAAGACGAAACCTTAAAAAAAGAGCGGCAATTCCACGATGCTTGGGCATCCACAATCGATATTGACGGCATTCGAGTCAATGATTACTTTGAAGCTTGCACCGCCCCAGAAAATAGATTTATCGTCCAGCAAATGGGCGATATTACGGGTAAACGCCTGTTAGATTTAGGCTGTGGCGCGGGAGAAAATAGCGTTTATTTTGCTAAAAAAGGCGCAGATTGTGTGGCTGCCGACTATTCTCAAGGCATGGTAGAAGTTGCTCTGAAATTGGCAGAGAAAAACGGCGTCAAAATAGAAGGCTGCACGGTGAATGCAATGGCTATGGATTTCCCCGACAACAGTTTTGATATTGTTTACGCTTCTAATTTGCTGCACCATTTGCCGGAACCTGAAAAGGCAATTCGCGAAATGCACCGGGTGCTAAAGCCTGGGGGAAAAGCTTGTTTTTGGGACCCGATGAAGCACAATCCGGTGATTAATGTTTACCGCAGGATGGCGACTGAGGTGCGGACGGAGGATGAAACTCCTTTGGACATTAATATTGTGAATTTGGTCAAGTCTTTGTTTTCGGAGACGGCTTACGATACGTTTTGGCTGACATCGCTGTGGATTTTTTTACGCTTTTATTTGATCGAAAAAGTGCATCCAAATGAGGAGCGTTATTGGAAAAAGATTATCATTGAACAAGAGAGATTGAAACCGGAATACTCTCGGTTGGAAGGGTTGGATGGGTTTTTGAAGAAGTTGCCTTTGATGAAGCGCTTGGCTTGGAATTTAGCTGTTGTGGCAACGAAGTAATTAAAAAAAGTACAATAAGTCAAAGCATTTAATTAAGAGGCTAATTATGCCAGAAACTATTACTGCTATCTACGAAAATGGGGTTTTGCGTCCCCTGAGTCCTTTGTCATTGAATGATGGGGAAACGGTGCAAATCAAAATTGTAACGGAAGTGTCGCCGGAAGAACTCAAGGGCGATCGCGAAAAGGCGATTAAGTTGATGGATGTACGGGGATTGGGGCGTTTGCCAAAAAAACAGGGTAAGCTCGATCGAGCCGAATTAATCAAGCGCGCGCAGCAGTGGCGCGAATTGATGCAAAAAATGGAACCGCTACCAGGTAAGCCTCTCTCAGAAATCGTTATCGAGGATCGCGGCCCGTGGTAAATGCTTATTTTCTGGATACTAGCGCTTTAGTCAAACGATACGTGCCTGAAATAGGCAGTGACTGGATTTTATCGATTACCGATCCTGCTACAAACAGCGATTTAGTTATTAGCCAGATTACTTGGGTGGAGGTACACAGCGCTTTTGCACGCCGTCTGCGGGATAGAAGTTTGTCTGCGGAGCGCTTTGATTTAATTGGGCAAAAAGTTAGGGAGGATTTTGAAAATGAATACCGAGTCATAGATGTCGATCAAACTTTGATAGAAACAGCCACCGAATTGGTGATGCAACATCCGCTGCGCGCTTATGATTCTGTACAGTTAGCCTCGGCTTTGCGTTTTCAATCTACTACTCTCCTTTCCCAGCCAGAAACTCGGCTGATTTTTGTTTCGGCGGACAACAGATTGCTGGATATTGCTCAGTCTGCAGGGTTGGCGACGGATAATCCTAATAATTATCAGTAATCAAGATGTTTGTAGTGAGGAATGCCAGTCTCCCTAAAAATCATAGGACTAAAGTCCTCACTAGAAACTAATTTTAGTGCGATCGTTATTTAGAGAATTTCTTTCAAAGTTTTAAGTAATATTTGATTCTGTTCCTCCGTACCTACACTAATCCGCAATTTGTCTTCTAATCGCGGCTGATTGAAGTATCGAATCAATATTCCCCGTACTTTGAGTGTTTGATAAATTCTTTCAGCATCGCCTTTTGGCGGCCTAACTAACAAAAAGTTGGTTTGCGAGGGCGAAACTTCAAAGCCTAATTCCTGGAAACTAACGGCTAGTTTTGCTCGCGAGGCCTTAATCTTTTCGGCGTTGGCTATTTTGTGGTCTTGATCTGCGATCGCAGCCGCCCCCACTGCATAGGCTAAAGCATCCACATTATAGCTGTCTTTGATTTTATTTAATTCTGCCAGCAGCGCCGGATTTGCTATACCAAAACCCAGCCTCAATCCGGCCAGGGAATAACCTTTTGAAAGCGTCCTCAAAACTATAACATTACTGTACTTTTTTGTCAAGGTCAAAGCATTTTCTTCGGCGAAATCTACATAAGCTTCGTCGATCACAAGAATGCCCGATAACTCTTTAGCCAGTTTCTCCAAATCTTCAACCGATATGGCTGTTCCCGATGGACTGTTTGGCGAAGCTACAAATGTCACTGCACCCTGGGCTGCTATTAGCAAATCGACTGGTAACTTGTAGTCGTCGGGATAAGGAACTTCGACAAATTCTGCATCTTGAATTTCTGCCAAAGTGCGGTACAATACATACGTAGGCGCGGGACAAACAATCTGTTTCCCAGATTCGCCCACAGCGCGAACTATCAAGTTTAATAAATCGTCGCTGCCGTTACCTACAACAATCCAATCGTCAGCCACTCCCAAAACTTGACTAGCAGCAATACGAAAACTTTTGCCAGTTGGATCTGGATAGCGCCGCAGAATTTCTCCGTCTATTTCCTGAAGCACTTTTAAGGCTTTGGGAGAAGGCGGATAGGGATTTTCATTAGAATTTAGTTTAATAATTTTTGTGCCTAGCGGTGGCTGTTCTCCCGGCACATAGCCAGACATTTCGTGGATGCTTTTGCGAAAGTAATTCATCTATTATCTGCGTTTATCTGCGTTTATCTGCCTTCCTCTGCGGTTAAAAATATCATATCAAACAATTAGTGACTATCCGCGTTATACCCAAATCAATTAACTTTTGCATATCCGCTCGATCGTCCACCGTCCAGGCCACAATGTCAACTCCCTGACTCCGGCTTTCTTGAATTAGTGCGGGGTTTTCCAGCAACACGCGGTACTGGCTGCTAATCAAATTATCCCGATGCGTCACAGCTTGAGCAAATTGATTTTTGTAAGCTTCTAGATTAGCAACAATGTGTCCGATCGCCAAATCGCCCGATAGCCGCCGCACTTGTTCCAGAAATCCAGCGTTAAAAGAGGTAATAACGCATTTGTGTTGGATTTCTTCGCCCTTCAAACAGTTGACAAAACCCGCGACATCTGCGTCAGACCACTCGCAGTGAGGTTTGACATCAAAATAAAGAAATTGACCAACATTTTTGAGTATGGTTAATGCGGCTTTTAAAGTAGGGATTTTTTCTTGTGAAAATTCATCGCTAAACCATTTTCCCGCATTAAGTGTCTGCAATTCAGACAGGGTTGTTTCCCTAACTTTGCCAGAAACTCCAGTGATTCTATCCAGTGTTGCGTCGTGAAAAATCACTGGTACGTTGTCGGCGGATAGCTGGATGTCAAATTCGATCGAATGAGCTCCACGGGCGATCGCCAGTTCAAAAGCTGCTAAAGTATTCTCGGGGGCGATCGCCGAAAATCCCCGATGTGCGATAATTTCTAAATTCACTGTCTTGTGCCCTCTAAAAAATCTGCCACAGTTTGATTAAAAGTTTCCGGTTCAGTCAAAAAAGACCAGTGATTTCCAGGTATTTTTGCAACCGTAAGATTTTTCAAGTATCTATTGTATGGCTGCATTTGCCAAGCCATGCGATTTACGCCTTTTTCCGGCTGTACAAACAAAGTCGGTATCTCAATATTTTCAGTTAACCCGGCAACTTTCATCACTTCTGCAAATATCTGATTTCTGGCGGCAATCGCAAATTTACTGCCCCAAGTTCCGTCGGATTTTTGTTCGATTTGGTGTTGGAATACCATTTGCTGCACCTCACTCCAATCCGCGTATTCTCCCGATTGTTTTGCTGCTGCTTCTGCTTGGGATAAAGTCGCAAACGGGCCCACACATTTGAGACAGTCTAATTTTCGGTAAACAATTGGCAAGGTGAGTTTCATCGCGGCGGGCAGTTTGGTGATGAAGATGGGGTCTACTAAAATCATACTGCAAAAGCGATCGGGATTTTGCCTCGCCCAAATCGCGGCTAGTTTTCCCGTCCAAGAATGTCCTAAAATGTGGGCGTCTGGCCAGTTGAGATGTGCCATCAAAGCTTCTAAATCTGCGATCGCACTTTCAAAAGTATAGCCTGTTTTCGGTTTGCTACTTTCTCCGTGACCGCGCATATCTGGCGCTACAATATGATAGCGGTTGGACAAGTAATTGCCCAAGTTAGTCCAGACACACGCACTATCTGCTAAACCGTGCAGCAGCAGCAAACGCGGAACTTTTTCTGACCCACTTTCTGGCTGCCATTCTAGGTAGGAAAGTTCGATGTCTGGTAAGTGCAAAGTATTACGAGTTGGCATAATTAGGGTATTTTATAGTTAAATAAATTTTATTTCACCTCATTTATACTGTTTTTATGAACAGGCAAGATGCCTGTTCCACAAAGAGTGAATTTTATTCTACTGTTTTGATCGACAGGCAAGATCCCTGTTTCACAAAGAATAAATCTTCTTGTGGGGTGGGCCGTTGCTCCTAGCCCGCCCTTATTACCTAACCTTTGCCCTTCAAGCTAAATAAAAGAAACTGAGTTTTCTGCGCTTCATCAAAATTGTCGTCACTGACCAAAACTACACTTTTGCTGCCATCTGGCAACTGTGGCCCGAGGGTCATTCCCTCTAAATTGTACAGCGGAATCCCGAGTTCGCTTAAGTCTAGCAACAACTTTTTCTTAACAGGTTCGACCATTGTCACTGGCCCTTTAAAACTCTGGATTCTCGAAGTATCTGTAGCCGCCCCAAGCGCTACTTGATAAATCCTAGCACTGTATCCAGACAGCCCAAAAGAACGTTCTAAACTCAAAATCTGACCGCCACCGACAGTTATTAATTCTGTTAAACCGTTCAAAACAGTCAGGGGAACTTGGTCTAAGTTGTAAAGATTTTCCGATACTAATTGCGGCGTTTTATCGACGATGACATAATGTAAAAGACGGAGTTTGCTTGCCTGTTCCGGGTCTAAATCTTGCATTAATGGCGCTTCCGTAGCTGCGAACAAACGAAACGGATCGAGACCGCCCGGACTAAAGGTTTCTGGGTCAATGCTTAAAGATTCAAAACCTAAATTTTCCCGCACTCCTTGCTGCTGTTTTTCATCGCTCGCATCGGGGATATAGCGCTTTGGAAGCGGCAAATTTCCCTGCAATTTCCCGGTTTTGAGATCGAACTCTCCTACAAAAGGAGGGATGCCAGCATGAGTGACGCCTTCGTTGGCGACAAATACTGAATTGCGGGGAGAAAGGGCGATGCCTTCGGGATTGATCGAGCCCCAAGAGAAGGTTTCACCGTCTGCTTTTTTGAGGGAGGTAACGCCTTCAACGGCAACTTTTTTCAGGCGAATATTTGCTGGGTCGCTCGATGTGATATCGAGTCGGAGACTGTAAAATCTGGCTTCTCCGTTTTCGCTGGGGTCGTCGGAAAGAGCGTAAAAGCGATAAGCTTTGGAAGTGACTGCGCTAATACCTTTGGGGTCGTAGGTAATTCCTGACAAACCGCCGACTGGTGCTCCTTCAAAATTCATTTTGGGCAATTGGTACTCGCCCAAAAATTCTAGGGACATTTCTGGAAAAGAGCGGTCTCTAGCAACTGCGGGAGGGGGGGCGCAAGCTGTGCAAACAGTTAAAAGTATTAGGGCTAGACTGAATAAGCGTAAAATACGTTGGCGAAGCCCTCGAAGAGGATCGCCCAGCGTCTTTAAATCCTCATAATTGCTCAGTGCGGTAGTTTTTATTTTGTTGCTCTTGTTGAACAGTTTGCTTTTGTGCCATCTTTGTGACATAATTTATACCGTTTTGTAGATATGCAAAACTTGATGTTTCCAGAAGAGATGCCGAATCGCGGCAACCAAATTTTGAGACTGAGAAGTTCTGTGCCAATTGGGTGCTTGCTTTTCTTGTGGCTGTGTGCTGGTTCTATTGCTAGCGCCCAAACTAATCCACCAGGCCTCGATCAATTTTCCCCTAATCCTCTAGAAATTACCACACCCGATCCCCTAACTCCCGCTAATGAATCTTTGAGCAGCACTCAGCGGGACGAACTGACAGCGGCTTTGGAAGAGTTAAACTTAGAAGCAGCGGCTAAACTGGAAGCTGGAGACGGCGCGGGTGCTTTTGAAATTTGGTTCCGAGAATTGCGGCTGCGGAGGTATCTGGGCCCGGCGGCCGAAATTGCTGCTTTGAGTCGGGTGGGAAGTGTTGCTTGGAGTAACGGTAAAAACCTAGAACTACAGCTTATTACCAAACGGTTGCAAGCAATTCAAAAAGAAGTCAAATCCCAAGTACCACTTAATACTGAGTTGCTCCCTGCCTTCGCTGCGGCTTTTCAGCAGGTGCGCGCTAAAGGCCCGACTGTAGAAGTTTACCAAGAAATTCTCGAAAATGCGCGCCAAAACCAAGATATATTGGCCCAAGGTCAGATTTTGAAGGCGATCGGGCTAATTCACATCAATTGGTTGAGTTACGATAAAGCTGCTCCCGTTTATGAGGAATTGGCTACTTTAATTCAGGAAAACCGCGATTTATTTGCTGCTAATTCTGCTGTACAAAATTCTGCTGTTGTTGCGGGAAACGGCGCGCCGCCGCAGCCTGTAACTCCTCCAACGGAGGTAGATACCCTGAGACAGTTGGCCTACGTTTACCAGCAGTCGAAACAACCCCTAAAGGCGATCGCAGCCAGGGAAAAACTAGCATCTGTGTATTTGAACCTGCAAAATCCCAGCGCTATACCACCGCTCAAAATTGCGATCGCCAGTGATTACCAAACCATAGGTCAAATCAATTTAGCAGCTCAATACTATCAGGAAGCCTACAATTTAGCCGTCCCCATTCAACAGTATGGCCAAGCTAGTGAAGCTTTGGAGAAATTAGCTTTACTTTATCGAGGGCAAAAGCAATGGGAGCCGACTTTGCGGATTTATCAAATGCAGTTGCTGTTAGAAGAGCGGGCTTACAATTTCTACGGATTGATGAACGCTTACGACAATATCGGTCAAGTTTATCAGGAGATGAAGGCTTACGCTAAAGCTTTGGAATCGTATCAACAAGGGTTGGAAGTGGCTAAAAAATTAGGTCACAGACAAGAGTATTTTGCTAAGAAAATTCTCAAGGTGAACAAGCAATTGCAAAGAACTTCGTAGGTGTCAGCAGGCAATAATGACAAATTGCAATGTGAGTAACTTAAATGCAGTAAGGTGTGCAATGCACACCCTACAAAACTACGGTTGACTCGTAGGTTTCTCGCGAGATAGAGTAATATAGTACATCGGTTTCGTAATAACGAGCATTTTTTTCATATTTCATGCCCACTTTCTGTATCACCCGCTGGGAGGCGATATTTTCTGGTCGGGCGATCGCAACTATTTTATCCAAATTTAATATTTTAAATCCATAATTTAGACTAGCAAAAGATGCTTCTGTCGCCAATCCTTGATTCCAATAAACTTTGTCGAGCGCATAGCCCAGCTCAACTTCCGGTGTCTGATCCAGAAAAGCCAGTCCGCAGCGACCAATCATTTTACGGTCTATTTTATGTACTAAAGCCCACATTCCGAAGTTGTTTTCTGCCCAACGTTTGAGCATGGTATGAATGGCGAGTTCTGTTTCTTCTCGAGTTTTAACTCCTCTCAAGTATTTCATTATTTCTGCATCACTGTAAATACGGTACAGCTCATCTAAGTCGTCGGGCGTAAATTGTCTCAGATACAATCGGGCTGTCTCTATTTCTTGCATAAGTTATAAGCAAAAAGTCTAATACACTTTCCTTGGGGCAACGGTTAAATGTAAAATCAATCTCTTCAATGCAGTGAACTGCATTTTGAAAACCCAGCATTTGACACAATAACTAAAACCCGTGGTAAACTCTATGTCTAAAGGCATAAAGTGGCAAGTAGCGCCTATCCGCAATTGTAATAAATATGGGTAACTGAGCGCTGTCTGGTTCGATAATTTGCTGGCTCTGTAGAAGATTTCCTAATTTGACTGACTCTATTTGCTACAATTATTAGTTGGATATATTGTACAGCTTTTTTGTTAAAAGCTGAGCGAACCGATCTCGCCCGCCCGCCCTACAAGCCGCGCAGCGAAAAAAAGCTCGATATCCTCAGAAAAAGCCGCCGAATTTAGCAGCATAATAGCTTCTGCAATCTAAAATCTAAAATCTAAAATCTAAAATCGGATGACAATTTCCTCACCAGTAGCAGACACCAAAAACAAATCCGGCCAGGAAACAGACTGGCGCTTATTCATGAGGTTGGCATCTTACGCAACCCGCAGCAAACGCTTGCTGATTATTTCGATCGCACTATTAGTACCGCTAGCAGTCTCAGGAGCAATTCAACCCATTCTCATCGGACAGGCAATTTCGGTAATTCGCTCGGAACCTACCTACGAATTCTTGCGGGGAGTGCCTCTATCTGCTGCGTTGAATATTTTGGCTATTTTGCTCATGCTAACTATAACACTTAGATTAGCACTGCAATCAGTTCAAGGCTATTTAGTCACGAAAGTAGGGCAAATAATTACTACAGATATTAGAAATGATTTGTTCGCCCACGTCACATCGCTAGCAGTTAGATTTTTCGATCGCACTCCTGTCGGTAAATTGATGACTCGCCTCACCAGCGATGTAGAAGCTTTGGGAGAGGTTTTTTCTTCAGGGGCGATCGGCATTGTCAGCGATTTATTTTCAATTTTAGTAATTGCCATTTTCATGTTTACCATGCAGTGGCAACTAGCTTTAATGTTAGTGCTGATGATGATACCAATTACCGGAGTCATAGTTTATTTCCAGCATCAATATCGCCTAGCAAATTACACTACCAGAGAAGAACTTTCCGATCTCAACGCACAACTGCAAGAAAACCTGACGGGTATTGGCGTAGTGCAGCTATTCCGCCGCGAAAGATTCAACTCCGAATTGTTTCGCGTGACCAATAAACGCTACATTAAAGCAGTTGACAAAACTATATTTTACGACTCAGCCGTATCTGCGACATTAGAATGGATTGCGTTAGTGGCGATTGCAGCCGTTTTGTGGATGGGCGGTCAAAGGGTTTTAGCAGGTAATCTTAACTTCGGTACTCTCTCTGCATTCATTTTATTTGCTCAGCGTCTCTTCGATCCGCTGCGGCAATTTGCCGAAAAATTCACTGCAATTCAAGCAGGATTTACCGCTGTCGAACGGATTAGCGATATTCTCAACGAACCGATTGAGATTAAAGATCCAACTAGCGGGAAGAAGGAAGAGGGAAGAGGGAAGAGGGAAGAAGGAAGAGGGAAGAGGGAAGAAGGAAGAAGGGCAGGTTATTCACCGTTGTTGATAACTGGACATCCAGAGGCAACTGCTTACAACTTGTCTCAGTTCGATCGACAATTGGGAGATAATCATCAAAATCCAGCAAGTTCAGAATATCGTTTATTGCCTAACAATTCCCAATCACCCCCCGCCAACCCCATCTTGCTAAGGGGGGGAGAAAATGCCAAATCGCAGAATTCTGAATCGGGAGAAATCCAATTTGACAACGTGTGGTTTGCTTACAAAAAAGACGAATATGTCCTGCAAAACCTCAATTTCACCATCAAATCCGGCGAAAAAGTAGCATTAGTTGGCCCCACCGGTGCAGGCAAAAGTTCGATTATCCGTCTCCTGTGCCGCCTTTACGAACCTAGCCGAGGACGGATTCTGGTTAATCATGTCGATATTCGGGATTTGCCTCAAGCAGAGTTACGCAGGCACATAGGCGTGATTATCCAAGATGGCTTTCTATTTGCTGGTGACGTGAAGAGCAATATCAGCCTGGGAGAAAGTTACTCGATTGAGGAAATTCAAGCAGCAGCAGAAAAGACAAATGTTGCCCGTTTAATCGAACAGTTACCTCAAGGTTACGACACGCAATTGCGGGAACGGGGAACCAATCTTTCGGGGGGACAAAAGCAATTATTAGCGTTTGCTCGCGCCGCCATTCGCAATCCCAGTATCTTAGTTCTAGACGAGGCAACTGCTAGTTTGGATGTGGGGACGGAAGCTTTAATTCAAGAAGCTCTAGAGCGTTTGATGGCTGACAGAACGGCGATAATTATTGCCCACAGGCTCTCGACTATCCGAAATGTCGATCGCATTTTAGTACTCAAACGCGGGCAGTTAGTAGAGTCGGGCAGCCACGAAGAATTGTTGCAGCAAGAAGGGTTGTATGCCAGTTTGTACAAGTTGCAAATGCTGGGAAGTTAATATCTGAAGGAAGAGGGAAGTTCGGCAACGGATTCTGTAACGGATGTAACGGATGTAACGGATGTAACGGATGTAACGGATGTAACGGATGTCAGGAAGAAGGAAGAGGGAAGAAGGAAGAGGGAAAATTCTCGGAATCCCAAGATACCCGACTTCTTCAAGAAGTCGGGTATCTAAAAGAATCTAAAATCTAAAATCTAAAATCTAAAATCGGATCACTTGCCCGAAATCATTTTCCCTAGAGTTTCCGGCAGGTGAATTATATGTTGAAAAAGCTGGTTTGGCCCGATGCCAAATAATAACTGCATCGTCAGCACAATTGCTGCTAAACCAATCGCTGTCCCGATGCTGGCTTTCAACACTTTAAAAGCCCAATTAAACACTAGCCAAGATACAAGTAACGAAGCAATTAAGATAATTAGTTCTATTGGCATATAACATTTTTAACTCTATTTTTACTCTACATAAATTACGTATCAATACCAAAGAAACCGGGTTTTTTATCTGTGTTAAAGGCCGGGATGCAGTATTTCCGTAAACACCAGGTTTCTACGTCAAGGACTACTCTACTTATTACTTTAAGCAATACTGCCGCGCTTCCGTGTTTCCTTATAAGAAATTCCCACATTTTTTAAGCCGGCTTTAATCATTTGCTGCTCTAACAAAGCGAAAAAGCGACTTCGATCGCCTCCCGTGACTACCGCTTGATTGTGAGCTTCTGCTAGCGTCACCGGATACCCGCCGCCTTTGTGTACCTGAGCGAGCATCATTCCCAATGCTAAATCTAGCTGTGCTGTATCTTGTGCTACCCATTCCGGCACTTCTATTCTAGCAATTTCTGTGCCGACGTGAACGTAACAGAAATAGACGGAATTAACGCCGTACAAATCTAAAATTCGAGCTTGGGATTTCCACAAAGGACTCCTTTGTCCGGGGGACAGGATTGTTGCCCACAATATGGCATCCCGCAAAGGTTCAAATTCTTGACAAGGTGCTTTTTCGGCGAAAGAAATTGTGGCAGCAAATCCGACGTTGGGGCAATTTGTCATGCAGTCTGGTACTTCGTGGGTGCAAGCTTCAAACCGCAAAAAAGATAAGCTTTCGCTGCTGCGAGAAGCGCTTAAGTATCCTAACAGGGGAATTCCTGCTAAACGCAACTTGTCCCAAGCTTCTAAAATTGGCAGCAAAATTTGATCGCGCGCATCGGTGGGTAACTGTTCCAAAAACCAATAAATCAGGGAACCGTCTACCATTGCTAAAGCTGGCGCGGGCAATTTATTGTCGTTAACTTTTGCCCAATTGCAGCCCATTTCTGCTAAGGCAATTGCTTCGGAAACTGCTCGCCGGTATCCCATCCATTCTTCGGTTCTAATTCCCCACTGCCGCGAACCGTACAAGTCTTCGGGTTTGTAGAAAACTTCGGGTACGCTGTCTAAAACTGGGTGGCGGCTTTGTCCGTAGTGCAGCATGACTGTGCCGACGTTTAGCAGGTAGCAGTAGGCTATTTCGTGATGGTTGGGGGAAATTTGCGAGCCGTCTGTGGCAAAGACTGTGTGAGCTGCGGGGGGTGCGGTGATGTAGCTGCGATCGTCTAACGGCTCGATCGGCGTGGCAGCATTGAATAAAGTGCGATCGCGCCAATTCTCTTGCAATTCCACCAATTTTTCCTGTTCCGCTGCAGCCTTTACCAGCAAATTCTGAGCCACTTCCAAACGCTGGCGAGCGGCCTGAGCTTCCACATTCAAATGTTGGCTCATTCCCTGCATTGCCTTGGCTGCTTTAGTTAAATCGAGCATGGGTTTTAAGTCTCAATATTAGAAAACTTTCAAGCTGAGAAATTATCAAAACACTTTTCAATTTTTTGGTTCCGAAGCTTGTTTTTTTGTCATACAGGCGGTTTGATCGACTAAAACACTTCGTGCGCGCCCCCATAAATAATAAAATAACCTGGTTTTTGAGGTCAAGATTACCTGCAATAGTCTATGAAAAAAAACATTTTTTTTGTCGATAGCCTTGCTTTTTTGAGGAGATTCTGTTATATTTATCTTATAATGGGATGGTGGCAAAAATATTATTTTTGCCACCATCCCATTCTATTAAAATACCATGTCTGCGCCACAAAAGTCAACAAAAAAGATGTAAAATTGTGTGATTTTTTTTGACTTTGAAAAGCGAAAAAAATCACAAGTGTAAACAAATCTAACATCAATAGTCGATCGGCAGCCAATCTGCAAAATCTCCGGCAAACTGCGACAGAGAAAGCAATTGAACTGGGGGATTTTGAGCCACAGATTCCCGTTCTGGCAAAGTATTGTAACCCCAATCAGCTAAAAATAACCTCACCTGAGATAAATCCGGCTGCTGCTTCACCGACAGCAAAGTTTTTAACCGATCTTCCACAAACCAAATAGTCGAATCTTTGCCAGAAGCTGCCAAAAATTCCCGCAAAGTTTGGTGTTTCGGCTTGTTGTATTCCTTGCCAAAAATCAACTCGGACGGCATTTCTACGCCTGCTAGCTGCAAAAGTTCCCGCACAAAACGGCCTTCCTTCGTAGTGACGATCGCCACTTTCACCGAACTATCCTGCAAGGAGTGCAAGCGATCGGCTACCCCTGGATAAAAGCGGTGCAAAGACAGCCACCCAACTAAATCCTCAGCAATCCAATTATCGCGCAAGCCGTCCAACATAGCGCCCACCGACTGCGCTTTCAAATTATTTTCTGTCAATAAATGCGGTACTATATTAGGCCACTCCAGCAAAATTTGCTCTGGGGAAATTCCTGTCAGTAGTGCGCGGATCAGCAGCGGCATTTCCCAACCGGTTTCGATGGCGGGCCGCACTCGGTAAAAATTCAAAGCTAAATCTGGATCGGGCACTGTTTCGACTGGTTTCCAGATTTGACAGTAGGTAAGCCAAGCGGTTTGGAAATATTCGATTAGTCCGTCACAAATCACACCGTCAAAATCAAGAGCTAGAATTGTCGGAAAATTATTAGCCATCAGTGAATCGATTTTAGATTTTAGATTTTGGATTTTGGATTGAAGAATTGAAGAAAGCAACCTCACGGATCAATCCTGGGACTGGTTATCGGATACTATTTTTTGGTTGTGCCAGGATAGAGACGGGGGCTTGTACCCTGGCTGCTTTCGGTCGCTGGATTGAAGAATTGAAGAATTGACTATGCAAACACTCAGCAATGATTGGTGAACAGTCGTTATTAAAAAGACTGAACTAGCGGTTGAGCGGCAATCGATTCTAGTCCTTGGGACTGCAACAATTGCGTCCACTCGGTCGTCAGCCGCGAATCATCGGGTGCGAGGCGCCGCATTTCGGCTAGAGTAGCAAGAGCTTCATACCAAATCCCATTTTTAGCATAAGCAATCACCTTAGCCATAGGGTCGGGATTTGCCAAATCCTTCTTGAGAGTTGCCTGCGGTTCAATTCGCTGCATCCATCCTTTAACAATATAATCTCCGGAACGCTCCAGAGGATCGCAAGCTAGTGCAAACGACCACACATATCGCTTACCAACCTCAATATTTTTTGTCTTGCCTTTCTCAGAAAGGCTAACTCCCACAATTCCGGCTTTGTCATTTTTGATAGTAGTTTCGTAGACTACTTCGGATTCATCTTCATTTAGCAAAACAAACTCTACTTGAGCTGCGGGTTGAGAAACATATACAAAAAATGTTGGCGATTCGGTTAGTGTTAAACCAATATTGGTTTCAGGTATTAAGGGAGTAATGGATAGACCTTCCCGCAACTGACAGCCTCGATGCGTCCCCCCTTGCCTGTTGTCGGGGGCTGTGACATCTGGGGGTTTGAAATTAACATTCTGACTCAGCAGAATGGGTGCAGGCACAGCCTGCATCGGTGTAAGCAAACTCGGGAGAGTAACGGCGATCGCCAATACAGTCATCGCCAGTGCAGTAAAATCTATAAAACGTTTCATTTTTCCACCAACTTGTATAAATATTTATAGACCGAATCTCTAATGTTAACCCGGAGTTTTAGCCCCGGGCGCGATCGAGTAAATCGGTCAATTTTCACATCGCCATGGGAAGACCGACCAAACTTCAAGAAATATCGAGATTTAAAGAGGCCCAACCAGTGGTTGAGCTGCAACTGATTCCAGTCCTTGGGACTGCAACAATTGCGTCCACTTGGCTGTCAGCCTCGCATCCCCTGGTGTCTGGCGCCGCATTTGGGCTAAAGTAGCGAGAGTTTCGTACCAAATCCCATTTTGAGCATAAACGTTGAGCCTGGTCATCGGGTCGGGATTTGCCAAATCGCTCTTGAGAGTTGCCTCGGGTTCAATTCGCTGCACGAACCCTTTAACAACTACATCCGCCGATCGGTCTTCGGGGTCGCAAACTAGCGAAAATGACCACACGTATCGCTTACCAACTTCAAGGGATTTGTTGTTGCCCGTAGCGGGAATGGTAACTCCAACAATCCCAGATTTGTCAAGTTTAAATGTTTTTTCGTAGACCACTTCCTCTTCCTTGTCGTTGAGCACAGTAAACTCTATTTTTGCCGAGGTTTGAGGAACATATACAAAAATTGTGGGAGAATCTGTTAGGGTTAAACCGATATTAGTTGGAGGCACTAAAGGAGTAATAGATAAACCCGCTGGACAAAGCTTGTTGCCGCGATGTGTCCCTCCTTGTCGGTTGGCGGGGGCTGTTACGTCGGGAGGCTTGAAATTAACATTTTGACTCAGCAGAAGCGGCTGAGATTGTGCGCGCATCGGTGCAAGTGAACTGGGTAGGGTAGCTGCGATGGCAGATACGGCGACCGCAAGTGTAGCCCGATGTATAAAACGTTTCATTTTGTTGTACCTTTCACTATAATTGCAAACACAGGCATTCGCTGATGGTGACAAATATTTTTGAGCTGCTAGTCGAGGCCGCAGATACACAATTTAAACCTTGACATATCATCAATAACATTAATTAATTCGAGCGGCAAGTGGATTCTCTGTCGGACAAATCAGGTTGCCTAGGTCGCAAGTATCATTGGATACAGTTGCTCGCCACGTACTGTAAATTTTTGTAACAAAGTGGTCGGAGTTTCCGAGTGTTCTAAGATGGAGGAAGTCTCCAGCAGGCGGGAAAGGTGAAACAACTGCTGTTCCAGAAACGAGTCAAACTTTTATGCTCGGATAGTAAGCAACCCCGGTCTAAAGACACGAGGCTTCAGCAAACAAACTGAAGCCGTGCTTACCAGCCTAAGTTTTAATTAACTCCGTTTCGGGGGTTACGACACCAGTGGATGCGTAGCTAGTCTCCTGCTCTGTCGTTTGCAGTTAAACAGTTTTAAGGTCACTGAAACAGTGCTGCAAACCTAACAAGCCCTCAAAACTTTGGCGAAGCTAACATTACGAGAAATCGAAGAGACACAACAATGTCTATTCTAAAACCCAACTACGTCTTTGTTCTAGATACCAAACACAAACCACTAACACCATGCAAACCATCATTAGCACGTAAACTGTTAAAGGTTGGTAAAGCTAAAGTTTTCAGGATGTACCCTTTCACAATAATTTTGAGGAAGGAGGTAGCTGACGACCCGCGACCCATGATCTTAAAAATTGACCCAGGTTCAAAAGTTACTGGATTAGCTATACTTTTAGGTTCTGATATAATTTGGGTAGCCCAATTAACCCATCGCGGTCAAGCAATTAAGGCATCGCTAGATTCACGTCGTTCCCTACGGCGCAGTCGCAGAAGTCGGCACACAAGGTATCGTCAAGCGAGATTTCTAAACCGGACACGTCCCAAAGGTTGGTTGGCTCCTAGCCTTCGACACCGTGTAGAAACAACTTTAACTTGGGTCAAAAGATTATCAAGACTTGCACCAGTCAGAACAATCTTTCAAGAATTAGTCAGATTCGATCTAGAGCAGATAGAAAATCCAGAGATTTCAGGTGTCGAGTACCAGCAGGGTGTATTAGCTGGTTACGAAGTCCGTGAGTATCTGCTCAATAAATGGGACAGACGATGCGCTTATTGTAGTGCAGAAAACGTACCGCTACAGGTCGAGCATATTCAGCCAAGAGCATCGGGGGGAACTAACAGGGTATCTAATTTGTGTTTAGCTTGTGAGCCTTGCAATACCAAGAAAGGTACTCAGGATATCAAGATATTCCTAGCAAAAAAACCTGATGTTTTGAAGAAAATCTTGGCACAAGCCAAACGCCCATTAAAAGATGCCTCTGCTGTCAATTCAACTCGATGGACATTGTTTAATCGCCTAAAAGAAACAGGTAAAGTAATTGCCACGGGTTCAGGTGGGTTAACCAAATTCAACCGCATACGGTTGGAATTACCAAAAACCCACTTCTTTGATGCTGCTTGCGTTGGTGATACGCCCTCTATTTCTGTACTAGCAAATCAGCCCCTAAACATCAAAGCGACGGGGCATGGTTCAAGGCAGATGTGTCGCACAGATAAGTTTGGGCTTCCTTCTCGGTATGTTCCTAGATTCAAGTTTGTCAAGGGTTTCCAGACAGGCGACATTGTAAAAGCCGTTGTTACTTCGGGCAAGAAGGTTGGAACTTATACAGGTAGGGTCGCTGTTCGCTCATCTGGTAGTTTTAATGTGTCAGCAGTCCAGGGATTAATTCAAGGAATCAATCACAAATATTGTTTTTCTATTCATCAAAAGGATGGGTATAACTATGGATTTTAAGAGTATTGACGGGACACTCAAGTACCCCGTGTCCCTTTTCCTGCCACGGCTAAAGCCACTGGGTTTCCAATCTACCGTGAGGTTTCTATGAGTAAAATATCTAACAAAATTCGATCGGCAGCGGCTCAATTGAGTCAAATGTATAAACCATCACTAGCATTGGCTAAGTCTGTATTAATTGCCAGCGCGGCAGTAACATTATCATTGATGGGAGCCAGACAGCTAGGAATACTCGAACCAGTAGAATTAAGCGCTTACGACCAAATGGTGAGGTGGCGTCCCCAAGAACAGCCAGACTCGCGTTTGCTAGTTGTGGGGATTACCGAAGCAGACATTCAGAAACTGAAACAGTGGCCGATATCCGATCGCAAAATAGCTGAAATCTTACAAAAACTCGACAAAATGCAGCCGGCAGTCATCGGTTTAGATGTACTGCGAGACGTACCTTTAGGAGACGGGCGCGAGGAATTAACTAAAGTTTTACAAAAAAGCGATCGAATTATCGGGGTATGTTTAGTCACCGACGGAAGCCCGGACAATCCCGGTTCTCCGCCTGCGCCGGGGCTGCCACAAAACCGGGTGGGATTTGCAGATTTCGGAGTCGATCCGGGTGGCATACTCCGCAGGGCTTTATTATTTATGAAACCGCCGACAATAGAGGGCAAATCCTCGGCCCAAAAACATCTTTGCAATGACAATT
The DNA here is from genome assembly GCA_014695175.1 of Microcoleus sp. FACHB-DQ6. Lineage (GTDB taxonomy): Bacteria > Cyanobacteriota > Cyanobacteriia > Cyanobacteriales > Microcoleaceae > Microcoleus. The sequence goes on from JACJNV010000260.1 coordinate 43,602, forward strand.
CTCAAGTTTTAGCTTCCTTCAACCTCCAGCTAGCACTCCGCTACCTGCAAGGGCAAAAAATCTATCCGCAACTGGCACCTGATCAATCTTTATGGCTGGGAAAAACCCAATTAAAACAACTAGCAAGCAATGACGGAGGATATACAAATATCGATGTCAGGGGATATCAAATATTAATTAACTATCGTTCCAAGCAACAAGTCGCAAACCAAGTCAGGATTACTGATGTTTTAGAAGGGAAAGTTGACCCAAATTTAGTTAAAGATAAAATTGTTCTCATCGGGTACACCACAGAAACTGTTAAAGATTTGTTTTATACTCCTTACAGTGGGCGACAGCAAAAAAACCAATTCATGCCGGGGATCGTGGCACACGCACAAGTAGTCAGCCAAATTCTGAGTGCAGTTTTAGACAACAGACCGATGTTTTGGTTTTGGCCGGAATGGGCAGAAATCTTGTGGATTTCGGGATGGTCAATTGTGGGAGGAACCTTGGCATCGCGGATGGCTCACCCAGCGAAGTTGACGGTGACATTCGGAGCAATGCTGTCCGGGTGCTGCGCGATCGGCTTTGGGATTTTTCTGTTAGGAGGGTGGGTGCCTGTGGCAGCGCCAGCCTTAGCATTAATCTTAACTGGCGGTAGCATTGTATCAGCAGAGAGATTTAATAAAGCCGGATACGGGAAAGCAATTAGCGATCGAGTAAAACAAGTCTTCAAAATCGAAATAGACCAAGCCAAAAAAGAACAGCAAGTCGCAGAAATCACAGAATCTGATTTCTTTAAAGAATTGCAGCAAAAGAAAGATAAACTGAGAATTAGCAAACAAGAAACCTCTGAAAAAGTACCTTCCGAACCCCAAGAAATAACTGCAAGTACCCCAGAGCTTCCCAAGGCCGAAAGTCAGACAGACGAATACCTAGCTCAGTTGCAGGAAAAAGCCAAACAGCATAAGCAGCGCGTCGCCGTGACTGAATCGGAAAGCGGCTCTCAAACGGGTGCGATCGATGCGGGCGGCGGTGCTAGTTCAGCCGAAACCAAACCGGATGACGAGTTCAGCGATTTGCAAGCCAAAGCCAAACAGATGCGGCAGCGCAGGGGCGCACAAAAGAGCATAAAAGATGAAAAAATTGATAGTTTAACTGACAAGGAGGATTTGGGGGGCAAGGAAGAATGACAGACAACTCGACTGCATCATCGAGAATTGCATCATAATGGGTTCTCGCCGTTTCTTACCCTCATACGCAGATCATGTCCAAAATCATCTCTGTCCACTCTTACCGGGGCGGAACTGGCAAATCGAACACGACAGCAAACCTGGCATCTATTATCGCTCGCGACGGAAATCGGGTCGCCATTGTGGACACAGACATTCAATCACCGGGGATTCACGTGCTGTTCGGTTTCAGCGAGAGCAACATGGATCACTGCCTGAACGATTACCTGTGGGGCCGGTGTCCGATCGCGGATACGGCCTACAATGTGAGTTCGCTGCTGCCCAAATTAGCCAGTAACGGCAATCTCTACCTGATTCCTTCGAGCATTAAAGCAGGGGAGATAGCGCGAGTTTTGCGCGAAGGCTACGACGTGGGACTGCTTACCGACGGCTTTCAAGAACTGATCGACGTTCTGAACTTAGACTACCTATTTATCGACACGCACCCGGGGCTCAACGAAGAAACCCTCCTCAGCATCACCATTTCCGACATCCTGCTGCTGATTCTGCGTCCGGATCAGCAAGATTTTCAGGGAACGGCTGTCACGGTAGATGTGGCCCGCAAATTAGAAGTTCCCAAGATTTTGATGACGATCAATAAAGCCCCAGAATCCCTGGATTTCGAGGATTTGAAGCAGCAAGTAGAGAGTATTTACAACATCCCAGTGGCAGGGGTACTGCCCCACAGCGACCAGATGATGCTGCTCGCCAGCAAGGGAGTGTTTGCGCTGCACTTCCCTAACGACCCTCTAACTAAGGTTGTGGAAGGGATTGCGAAACACATTGTGGGATAATTTGTGCAGCGAATGCCGATCGCCCGCCCAGGAATTTCGCTTTCGCTCTCAATTCTTGCGGAGCGATGTCCTCCTGCATATCCCGAATATTTGGTTAAAGAGTCAAGAGAATGGTGACAAAATGAGATACAAATAGATTATGAGAATTTGTTAAAAAACTTTAGGAGGAGAACTCATGGAATTTGACTTCCGCATACTAATAGTATTGATGCCCGTATTGTTGGCGGGCGGCTGGGCTGCTTACAACATCGGCAGTATAGCTGTCAAACAAGTGCAGAAATTTTTGAACAAGCAAGCTTAAACTCAGCCTCTTTTCAGGTAATTCCGCAGCCGACTGTTTTTTGAGATACAAAAACAGCCGGCTGATTTGTGCATGGGCTCTGCAGAAGCGATGGCTGATTTTTGGCGGGCAATTTACTACTGCAGAGAGATAGGGCGAAAGCGAAAGAAAAGTTATCTTCAAAACTTAGGCAGAAACCAGGTGCGATCGACCAAACTACTTGGTTGCAGCCAACGCGCTTGGGTAAAAAAACCTAGTTGCTAAAGCGAGGCGATCGCGTAACTCTGGATTGTGATCTTTTGGGTTCTACTCAGGAGTTTTGAGTAGAGTGCCATAAAATATTTGGCAAGTACCTTCTTGCAGAAAATATGAGACAATCACAAAAGTATTTGCCCTGACAATCGCCCTCAAAACTGCGAAGTTTAACTTGTAGGGAATATCGGTCAAATTGTCAATGTTTAATTCCTATATCTTTAGATAGATTATGCTTTTTCCCCGATCGAGCGGCATTTTACTCCACCCCACATCCTTTCCCAGTCGATTTGGCATGGGAGACATGGGAATAGAAGCATATCGCTTTATTGACTTTTTAGTAGAGAGCGACCAGCAATACTGGCAGGTACTGCCGCTGGGGCCGACAGGATACGGCAATTCTCCTTATTCGTGCTATTCAGCAATGGCGGGAAATCCGCTGCTGATCAACCCAGAACTGCTGCGGGACGAGCAATTGCTCGCAGATGAAGACTTCGCTAATTTGCCAGAATTTCCGCTGGATTATGTAGACTTCGAGCGGGCGATCGCCCTGAAAGTGCCTTTGCTCAAAAAAGCTTGCGAAAACTTCAAAGCCAAAGCATCCCCTATCCAGCAAAAAGAATTCTCAGCTTTTTGCGAAAGCAAAGAGAATTGGCTGGAAGATTACGCCTTATTTATGGCACTAAAAGACAACTTTGGCGGTGTTAGCTGGAACAACTGGGAACCAGAAATTGCCCGTCGAGAACCCGAGTCTCTAGAGAAGTGGCGCCAGCAGCTAAATGCTGAGATTTATTACTACAAATACGTCCAGTTTGAGTTTTTTCGCCAGTGGACGGAGTTGAAACGCTATGCTAACCTGCGGGACATTAAAATTATTGGCGACATTCCGATTTATGTAGCTCACGACAGCGCGGATGTGTGGTCTCATCCAGAAATATTCTGCTTGGATGAAGCCACCGGAGAAGCAGCTTTAATGGCTGGAGTTCCCCCTGATTACTTCAGCAGTACAGGTCAATTGTGGGGCAACCCAGTCTACAATTGGGAGAAGTTGCAAGCCAATAATTTCGAGTGGTGGGTGCAGCGTTTTGAAGCGATTTTCGCTTATGTAGACGTGACTCGGATCGACCACTTTCGAGGATTTGAGGGTTACTGGGCGGTGAAGCGCGGGCAAGAAACTGCTATGTACGGAGAGTGGATTAAAGCGCCGGGAACAGCTTTGTTGGATGTAATTAACGAAAAGTTTGGCAACTTGCCGATTATCGCTGAGGATTTAGGGGTAATTACTCCAGAAGTGGAAGCTTTGCGCGATCGGTTCGAGTTTCCGGGAATGAAGATTTTGCAGTTTGCTTTTAACTCAGGCCCGGGCGAGCCTTTTTTGCCTTTCAATTACGATCGCAACTGCGTAGTTTACACCGGCACTCACGACAACGACACGACTGTCGGATGGTTCAATCAACTGCAACACTACGAAAGAGATGACGTTTATCGTTATTTGGGCTGCATCGATCCCCAAGGAATTCACTGGTCTTTAATCCGCATGGGTTGGATGTCTGTTGCTAATTTGGCAATTGTGCCGTATCAAGACTTGTTGGGTTTGGATACAGACGCGCGGATGAATTTTCCTGGGAAAGCAGAGGGAAATTGGGGATGGCGGTATCGACCTGAAGCTTTGAATTGGGAAGTGCGCGATCGGCTCAAAACCATGACTTACATCTCCGGGCGCGCTCCTAATAAACATTGATAGTGGAGAAGGGGCAGTTGGTAATGGGTAAGGGGTAAGGGCTAAGAAGTCAATAAAGACGGACATTCTTATTAAAAGCTGTGGACTGCCAGCTATTACCTATTCCCGATTACCCCTTAACAATTACCACTTAACACTTACCCTTCATTCTTTGGCGGTGCTGAAGGCTTGAGTTCGTTTGCTTTAAAAACAACTTCTTTGGCGACTCCAGGATCTCCAAGTTGTTCGGCTTGTCCGTTATTAACAGCAACCATTACCCCACCAGCGTTACCTGCTACTACTACCAATTGCTTTTGAGCCCCCCAGGTGCGAACAGTCCCTGAAGGCAAAGTTCCCTCAAACTCTGTTTTACCATCGACTTCAACCTGCATCCACGATTCTGCTTTAAAAGTGACGTTAACCATGACTGGTTTATTGCCAGATTTATTTAAATTTTGACCTGTTCTTACTGCTTCGACAGCCTCGTAACTATCCGGTTTCTGATTGTGTGAGGATCTCGATGCCTCAGCAGCTAAACGAGCTTGTTCTTGTTGCCCAAGCGCTAGTTCTTCGGCTCCCCTACCGTTTTTTGCGGTAACAGAACCGCTCATCAACTGAGATAAGACATTGACCGAACAGATAATTAGAAATGTGTAAAAGAGGTAGAGGTGCATCGGTCGCAACTGAGGCCCATCTTGCCAGGATAGCTTCGTTCTCGATCGGGCCGGCGGTTCGATCGGGAAAAAGTCGGCAAACTGAGTTCCGTCCAAACCCATTGCTTCAGCGTAGCGCTTGATCAAACCCTGAGTGTAGACGGGTTCGGGAAGTTGGTCGAGTTGACCGTCCTCAATGGCTTGCAGCAGATTCCGCCGAATCATTGTTACCACGGCTACTTTGTCCAAACAAATCGAGTGCTGTTCGCGGTACTGGCGGAGTTGAGCCCCAATTTCCGCTAGCTTCTTCTGAGCTGGTTCGGGATCTTGGGAATATAGTTTATTCTTAGTTGTTTTGAAGAATAAAAACAATAAATTCTTTGTCATATGCTGTGCTCCTGGGAATTTACTGGCACGCTTATTGATGTTAGGTTGACTAGATTCCATAAATAAATAATTTCCGCATCTTCTAGGGGTCGGCAGCAGCCTGGTGGCAATATTGGCGAACCGGGCCGCTGCAATTGAATCGGGCCGATGGCTGTGCGGTGCAGGCGCACCACGGGATATCCCAACAGCTCGGCAGTTCGCCGAATCTGGCGGTTTCTGCCTTCTGATAGAATGACTTCTAACAGAGTTTCGTCAAGCGCGCGATCGATAACTTTAACTTTCGCGGGCAAAGTTTTCCTGCCGGACAAGATGATGCCCTGACGCCACGTTTGTAGTATGCGTTCCGGGGGATCGCCCCGTACCCACACCTGATAAGTTTTGGCGATCGAGTGACGCGGATGGGTCAAACAAAATGTCAGCTTACCATCATTGGTAAGCAAGAGGGCGCCGGTGGAATCTGCATCTAAGCGTCCTACGGGGTGGATGCCTTGACCGGAGCGCAGTTGGGGTGGCAGCAAGTCGAGAACTTTCGATCGGGCCCTGGGATCGCTGCAAGTTGAAACTACGCCTGCCGGTTTGTTGAGCAACAGATAGACCTTTGCGGGTCGCTCCGTTGGTTTCACCGGGACTCCATCGACTTGGATGAGATCGCGATCGGGATTCGCTTTTTCTCCTAAGCGAACAATATTGCCATTAACTCGGACTCGTCCAGCTACAATCATCTGTTCTGCAAGACGGCGAGAGGCAATGCCCCACTGGGCGAGGATTTTTTGCAGCCTTTCATCAGACATGACGGGAGTGTGGAAATCCCCAACGAGCCAACGGTGGGGAGGAAACACGACACGGTTAATTGATTAACCGTACTAGCAATGCTCAATTCCTGCTTGGGAATAAATTATAATGCTGACCAATTATTACAGGACGCCCGACAAGAGTGCAGATTGTCCTTGTGCCCGGTGCAGATTGTCCTGATGGCATTACCCTGAATGCTGTGCAAAAACTACGAGGAAAAGACTCGCGGCAGGCACAGGTTTGCACCGTTGGTTGCGGCCGGTTTGAAAGGTTTGGGTCTGACCCGACCATAAACCAACACTACCATAAATCCCGTACTCCTGGTTAAATTTATACGCTCGATCGCGAATTTTTCAGCGGGATCGCACAACTCGTGAATTACCCCAATATCCCAAGGGGGAAAAGGTGAGAAGTTTTCTGCTTCTGGCGTTGCCGATCCCAGATTTCTGCTTGGTTTTGGAGTTAATCGGACTTGTGTTCATCAACCCGGTTTCTAAGGAAAATCAGAGGTTGACAGCGGTCTATCTGTGCAGAAACCGGGTTTTTGAGGCCGGATGTGCAAGTTCTAGTTAAATTTCTGTGCTTGAATATTAAGGTTTATATTCTGAAATTGTTTATGACTGTCGATCGAAACTCTCTTCAATTTGACAATAGAGATGGGGCTGGTGGGTCTGGTGGGACTGTTAATCTCGGCGAGGAGCCGGGGAAACCAACGCCTAGTCAAGGCAGCCGGATCGCGAGCGCGGTTCTGTCTCCGGCGGTGCAGTTGTGGCTGCGATCGCAAGTTCAGCAGGTGGACGAGTTGAAGGTGAAAATTGAGGGGAGCGATCGACAAATCTTCAGCGGTGCGATCCCCAAGGTCACGGCTGCCGCTCGCGGTGCTGTGTATAAAGGACTACATCTAACTGAAGTGGCGATAGAGGGCTGCGGCATTCGCATCAACCTCGGTCAAGCTCTCAAAGGCCAACCCCTGCGCCTCCTGGAATCCGTTCCCGTGACAGGCGTTTTGAGGCTCAGCCAAGCGGATTTGAATGCGTCACTGAAAGCGCCTTTGCTTGCTGATGCTTTGAGCGAATTTTTGCTGCCAATGCTGCCACTGGCAGATAGGGAACAGTCGCTGAAGTTGCAAAATTCGCAGATTGTAATTGAGGCGGGTTTGTTGACGCTTTCGGCGGCAATTTTGCGCGCTGGCGGTAGGCAAATTCCTTTTGTATTGCGGACTGGTTTGCGGATAGCCAGCGGTCGCGAATTGATGTTTGAAGAACCAGAAATCGAAATGGATGGAGAATTAAAGAGCAGTGATTTCAATGGTTTTAAAATTGATTTTGGGCCGGAAGTTGAGATAGAAGAGTTGATTTTGAGTCCGGGGGAGATTGTTTGTCGGGGAGGAATTAGAGTGTTGCCTTAGTTCGTTAACAGTTGACAGTTGACTGTTGACTGTTGACTGTTGACTGTTGACTGTTGACTTTAACCTGATTCCTCGGCAGATCCTGGGAATACATACCCCACGCCCATGCCCAATTCCCAATGCCCAATTCCCAATTCCCAATTCCCAATTCCCAATTCCCAATTCCCAATTCCCAATTCCCAATTACCGATTAATTAAAAAAGAGTCGATCGCGGGCAAAAATAAAGTCACAAAATAGTAGACTAAGGGCGCGGTAAAAACATAACTGTCGGTACGATCGAGAATGCCACCGTGACCGGGGATCAACTGTCCCGAATCCTTAACACCGGCGTCTCGCTTCATCATCGACTCAGTTAAATCTCCCAACAGGCTAGCAACGCCAATTAACAGACCAAAAGCAGCCCCAGTATACGGCCACCCCGGCCAGTGTAAATACCAAGACCCAACGACGGCCACGGCGATGCTGCCGCAAACTCCAAATACGGCACCTTCAACAGTCTTTTTGGGGCTGATGTGGGATAGGCTAGTGCGCCCGAAGAATTTGCCGACAAAATAAGCCCCAATGTCAGCGGCCCAGATGCAGAAGAAAGCCAGCAGCAGCGAAGTCAATCCTAAAGATATGTGGCTGGAATTTGTCCAAGATGGGGACGGGTAAATGTTAACCGGCAAATTGCTTGCTACTGCTTGCGAAAGTTGGGTTGTAGCAAGATTGGCTGGGTCGAGGCCGACTCGCAGCCGTATCCAATAGCTGGGCAAATAACCGCCGTAGAACAATCCTAAAATTGAGGAGGCAATATCGGCGATCGTCGATAATTTAGGTTGGAATAACAGGTAGAAACAGATTAAGGTTCCCGCTAAGGGGAACATGGCATCTACGAGTTCCGGTGCTAGGGCGGCAGTAATTAATAGCCCTTGACTGACAGCTAAGGTAGTTTTGGCAGCGGGTGCAATGCCTTTAGCCCTGGCTAATTGAAAATATTCCAATTGGCCTAGGTAGACGATGACTCCAAAGCCGACGGTGAAGTACCATCCGCCCATAATAATCATTCCCAAAGCAAGGGCGATCGCAACTATTCCACTCAGGATACGAGACCAAGGCATAAAATGAATTTCTCTTGCAGACGGCGGTGGGTAATTCGATTTTAGATTTTAGATTTTAGATTTTAGATTTTAGATTCTAGATTTACTCCACAGATGAATCTGGGAGATTGAACTAGGGTCTAAAATTTTGGGTGGCTCACGACGATTGTCGGCGGCTTGTATCCGTTTTTGGGCGGTGTCATTCGACGCAAGGATGCCAGGATGTAAGGATTATTAGGGTACGTTTTCCTCCCTTGCACAGCCAAGCCCAATACCCAACTGGCGATGATCCAAAATCTCAACTCAGGGGGTCAATCCAGCTAGGGTCGCCCTTATTCTAAGTATGAAGGTTAATTGAACGTAAAAAAGGTTAAGAATTACATTTAGGAATGGGCATAGGGCCTAAAAGCATGGGACATGGGGCATTGGAGGCAGACCTTGGAAGGGGATTGGTAACAAATAACCAATAACAACTGTCAACTCTCAACTGTCAACTAACTTCTAATCGAGCTTTTCGCCACTGAGAATAAATATGGGATTGACGGCGGCAAAGGTTTGACTCAGGCCGCGAGTCTCCAAGCGGTTGACGGCGGACTGGACTACTTCGATGTTCCGGACTTGTAACTCGGCGAAGCCTTCGGAAAGGGCGTAAAGATTTTCTAAATTCGAGGCTGTGGCGACCACTCTACCGTGGGGTTGCAAGTACCGCCAGACTTCTTGGAGAATGGCTTTAATGGGGCGACCTCCTTCGATGCAGACTCGGTGAGGGGTTTGGGGCAGGTTTTCCAGGCATTCCGGGGCACTGCCTTCTATGACTTCTACGTTGTCGAGCTCGAATCGATCGCAATTTCTGCGAATCAAGCTTGCTACTTCTTCGTCCCTTTCGACGGCAATAATCCGACCTTTGGGACACAGCAAACCTGTTTCTACGGCGATCGTACCAGTACCTGCACCGATGTCCCACACCACTGAATCTGCTTGCAGCCGCAAGTGGGAGATTAACAGCAGTCGGACTTCTCGCTTACTCATGGGAATTCCCGGTAAACGTTCAAATAAGTCATCCGGGATGCCTGGAGTGACGTAGGGCCAAAGCATAGTTATATTTTTGATTTTTGATTTTTGATTGAAGCAAGACGGCAGTTGGAACTCGTGGAAGAATTAGTAGAAATTCTGCCAATTTCCCCCAAGCCTTAATATTTACTGTCGCACAACCTTGAGAGTTTGGAGGTTTCTATCGCTACAACCTGTGATTTTGCCGCCGGCGGCAAGGATTTGTTGCAGGTAGTCAACGGCTTCTGGGGTAATGATTTCACCGGGCATCAGGACTGGTATTCCTGGGGGGTAGGGACATATGAGTTCGGCGCACAGGCGATCGACTGCTTTATCTGCGGGTACTGTTTCCGCTGGGAAAAAGAAGGCCTCGCGGGGGGAGAGGAGAGGGGGAGAGGGGGAGAGTGGGAGAGTGGGAGATTGGGCAAATCTTCCATGGGACATCGGACTTCTTCTCTCGGACTTCTTCTTTCGGACTTCTTCCTTCTTCCTGACATCCGTTACATCTTGTACAGTGCTCGTTGCCGAACTTCCTTCTTCCTTCTTCCTTCTTCCTTCTAAAAGAGTACAAGCTTTAACTAAATTGTCAATATCTAATTCTGTATTTCCCAAGCTGATAATAAATGTTAGATGTTGGGGCATGGGAAGTTCTGCGGTGACGGCGAGTTGAGAGTGCAGAATTTCATCTGCTGCAAATCCTGTGATTCCTAAATCTGATACTTTTACTGTTAGCCTGGTGCGGTCTAATGCTGCAAAACCAGGTGTATTTAACGGTTCTAAAACTGATAAGCCGGGAATTTGACTGATGCGCGATCGCGCTTTTTCGGCTAGCAGTAAAGTTTGGGTCATTAACTGTTCGCCGTGGAGTGCGATTTGTTGGCGGGCTGCGTCTAGGGATGCTAATAGTATGTAACTCGGACTGGTAGATTGTACTAGCTGCAATGCTCTATTTAATTTTTGGATATCTATGCGAGATCCCTTGACGTGCAGCATCGATGCTTGTGTCATTGCACCGAGGGTTTTGTGGATTGATTGTACTGTTAAATCGGCGCCTGCTGATAGTGCGGGTTCTGGCAAGTTTGGATGAAAGTTAAAGTGCGCGCCGTGGGCTTCGTCTACTAATAACGGTATGTTGTATTGATGGGTAATTTTGGCGATCGCCCGCAAATTCCCGCAGACGCCGTGATAGGTTGGGTAAACCATCATTACTGCTTTGGCGTCGGGATGTTGTTCTAATGCGGAGGCTGTGGCTTCTGGGGTGATGCTGTTGGCAATATCCCAAGTGCGATCGTACTCGGGATTGACAAAAATCGGAATTGCACCGGATAAAATTAAACCTGAAATCGCCGAGGAGTGGATATTTCGAGGTAGGATAATTTTATCTCCTGGGCCGCAAGTCGCTAAGATGGCAGCGATAATTCCGCAAGTCGAACCGTTGGCCAAAAACCGAGTTGATTTTGCTCCAAATGCTTCGGCTGCTAAGTCTTGAGCTTCGGCAATTGCACCTTCAGGATTAAAGAGATTGTCTAACTCCGGCAATTCCGGCAAATCCGAGCGAAATACTGTGGCACCGAATAAGTCAACTAGCGGCCCTGAAATTCCTTGTCCGCCTTTGTGTCCTGGGGCGTAGAATGGGGCGTGCGGATGATTTGTGCGATCGCGCAAAGCATCTAATAGGGGAGTTTTTGTTTGAGAGTTTGCTGGTGACACGATTAATCTTGATGGCTGTATTTGATATCTAAGTAGAGCGATATGAAAAAACCATAATATCTTGTAGGGACGGGTTGAGCGAGTACATTTACTCTCAGGCAGTTTCTTGCTGTACTCACGCGCCCTCCCCATCTAATGTTTATTTGTAACCCCCTACTTAGTTTAATGGCCCCGGTAGAATTTTATGCTGAGTTAATAGTTAATTATAGCTATTTAGATAGATGTGTCCGCCGCAATCTTTAGTTTAAAATTATGAGATAAAACAATACCACAACTCAGTTATTTTTGTTTACAGATATAGCTAGAAGTGGCGACCAAATGTTTGTGGAACATCTCTATTAGCGAGCAAAACACTAAGATGATTTTTCCCAACCCTAGTCCGTTTCCAGGCCCGCAGATTCCCAGTACCGAACCGGGGCTGCCGACTATACCCGCATCGCCACCAGTGCCGGGTCCCGTACCCGAACCGATTCCCGGGATAGTACCGGAACCGGTACCTGCGCCAATTCCGCAGCCAATTCCCGAACCGGTGCCGGAAACTGTACCCTCTCCGATTCCTCAAACAGTGCCGGAACCTATTCCTCAGACAATCCCTGAACCTGTGTAAATTATGTTTTAGCCGATCGCGAAATTTAAGATTGTTTGTGAGGTCGATCGCAAAAACCGGTTTCTCTAAAGTCCCCAATCATTTTGTTGAATATCAGACTTGAAAAAACTCGGTTTTTGCCTAAATTATCGATTAATTGAAGTTGAGCGCAGTCTCTTTACAGAGGTCAACAGAAGGCAAATCAGTGGATTTGCCGTCAGAGTATTCGGCCCTGACATCAAAAACACAGCCCGCCTCCGACCCACCGTAGTCAGCTTGATTCCACTCAAAATCTGCCTTTTCCCGATCGGCAATGGGGGCCTCTAGCTCGTTTTCTCCCCAAGTATCCTTATCGGGAGGAGACATATAGACGGCTGTCATCGTCTTGCCGCTGTTGTTAACCACCGAAATTTTGACCATCTGAGCGAAAACGCTAGCTGCTGTCAGCGCTAACAGGGGCAGGGACAGCCCCGCAGCGATCGTTACTTTGCTTAACAACTTGTTAATCATTTAGCCATCTACCTCAAGTTCGATATTTATTCAAGCTTAGCTTTAGAAGTTAGAAGGGACAAGTCAGATATATTGCTATTGCTTATGATATTTTGAAACAGTGATATGTTTCTAAATAGCTATGCTTACTGCCGGAATTGTCGGACTGCCTAATGTTGGCAAATCTACTTTGTTTAATGCTCTGGTTGCTAATGCCAAGGCGACTGCTGCTAATTTTCCTTTCTGTACGATCGAGCCAAATACGGGTATCGTGGCAGTGCCAGACGAACGGTTGAAGGTGCTGAGCAATATTTCCAATTCCGTGCAAACTGTGCCGACGCGGATGGAGTTTGTGGATATTGCGGGTTTGGTGAAGGGGGCGAGTCAGGGTGAAGGACTGGGAAATCAGTTTTTGTCTCACATTCGGGCTGTAGATGCGATCGTCCACGTTGTCCGCTGTTTTGAGAATGACGATATCATTCACGTTGCGGGTTCTGTCGATCCGATCCGAGATATTGACATTATCAATCTCGAATTAATTCTAGCAGATTTAGCTCAAATTGAACGCAGGCTCGATCGCACTCGCAAGCTAGCCCGCAACAATAAGGAAGCTCAGGGCGAAGTGGATGTGCTCGAAAAATTAGTCGTGGTTTTGAATGCGGGGAAACCGGCGCGGCACTACAATTTCACAGATGAAGAAGCTGAATTAGTTAAAGGTTTAGAATTACTGACCAACAAACCAATTATCTATGCTGCGAACGTATCTGAGGACGATTTAGCAACCGGAAATAGCTATGTCAAACAAGTGCAGGAAGTAGCAGAAGCAGAAAATGCTAAGGTTGTCATAGTTTCGGCGCAAGTTGAGTCAGAATTGGTGGAGTTATCCGAGGAAGAACGAACGGATTTCCTAGAATCTCTGGGGGTAAAAGAAGGGGGCCTGAAATCTCTGATTCGAGCTACTTACGAATTATTGGGTTTGCGGACTTATTTTACTAGCGGGCCAAAGGAAACTCGCGCTTGGACGATTATCGCCGGAATGTTAGCACCGCAAGCTGCGGGGGTGATTCACTCGGACTTTGAACGGGGTTTCATCCGGGCCGAAACAGTGAGTTATGAAGATTTGGTTGCTACGGGCGCGATGAATGCGGCTAAGGAAAAAGGCTTAGTTCGCAGTGAAGGAAAAGAGTATATTGTACAAGAGGGGGATGTGCTGTTGTTCCGATTTAATGTTTAGCTTTTTTAAGGAGATTGGCACATGGATATCATTTCGCTGGTAATTGCTTGGCTGGTTACTTCTGTGAGCTTTTTTATTATTTCCAAGTTGCCCATCGGGGTGGATATTGACACTTTTGGAAAAGCGATGATTTCGGCGGCGGTTTTTGGATTGCTAAATGCTTTGGTGCGGCCGCTTTTTGTGGTTTTGGGTTTTCCATTTGTGTTGGTAACTTTTGGCTTATTTATGATTGTGATCAATGCTGCTATCTTTGGATTAGCGGCTTGGCTAGTGGATGGATTCCGCTTGCGGTGGGGAATTTGGAGTGCTTTGCTGGGGGCGATCGCCCTCGGTTTTATTAACTCTCTTCTCTATCAGGTGTTGAGTACGCTGCCTAGTGTAAGGTAGATAAAGATAGGGCGTGGGCGAGTTTACTTGTAGGGTGCGTCGCTGGGATATTTTCAAGTTTCAGAAGTAGATAGTTGATGGCGACGCACCTTACAGTATTCAGTTGTAATTAGTTGTAGTTGTCGGTTGGGCCCAGGAACGAACCATCCGTTTCACTTCGCCCAACTTGTTAGCCCCAACAAAGATTTCTGGACATACCTCAATTAACGATCGCACATTTAAAGAATATAAAGTTATCGTAATGATTTGATTAATGGCGATCGTTTATAGCGGGTATTCCGTACTTATCTATTCTGGTTCAGTTTCCAGTGGATTAGGAAACGAACACTCTACTGTAATTTTGAGATTACTTTCTGCTGTTCCTTTTGTTACGTAGGGAATGCCTGTTTCACCGCCAATTTTGATGCCGAATTCTAGAGTAACTTTATCTACGTTAGCGATCGCAACCTGTTTAAACGCATTTAAGGTGTAATTGGTATAAGCGCGAATTGTACTTTGAATCGCCTGAAAATTTTTCACCGCTTGCTTTTGCATCGCAGAAGGACTCAACTCCCCTTTGCCACTCAGTCCCTCTTCTTCCTCTTCCTCTGTAGGTTCTGTAACTTCAATTGGGGCGGTTGTGACATCCTCTGCGGCTTCAATCCAAATAATTGTACCGTCATCCAGCTCGATCGGTGTAATTTCGGTCATAAGTAAACTCCGGGAAGTGCAAGTAATCAATAATTCCCAGCACTCAGTAAGTCTCTCCGGATAACAAGTATAAATTCTGTATCGGTGAGTAATATATTTGAGACAGAAGACTTGTTGCTATGAGCCGAGACGCCCTGGTAGTTGGGATTAATACATATCAATTCGATCGATTAGCGAACTTGCCAGCGCCTTCCGAAGACGCCGAAGCGATCGCGCAACTTCTAGAGAGATACGGAGACTTTAAAGTAACGCGACTACCTGCAGTCAAGGATAAACCAAATAATACCCCTTGCGTCGGTAAGAAAACCGAAGTCACGCTGTCGCAGCTAGAAGAAGCGATTGTCCAACTGTTTAAGCCAGAGAGTCGGCAGATTCCCGATACCGCACTGTTGTATTTTTCCGGACATGGACTGCGGAAAAATCGAGGCATTCAGGAAGGGTTTTTGGCGACTAGCGATGTGAATCCGGATTTAGGAAACTGGGGTTTATCTTTGCGATGGTTGCGCGAACTGCTGGAAAAAAGTCCGGTGCGACAGCAGATTATTTGGTTGGATTGTTGCTATAGCGGGGAAATCCTCAATGTTGGTGAAGCCGATCCGGGGTATGCAGGGAAAGCGCGCGATCGCTGTTTTATTGCCGCCTCGCGGGCGTATGAGCAGGCGTTTGTAAAAATTGGCAGCAACCATAGCGTGCTAACAGCAGACTTGCTCAAAGGGCTAGAACCCCTGGCAAATCGATGGGTGACGAACCACAGTTTGGCAGATTTCTTGAATCGGCAACGTCACGCTTTTCCGCAGCATCTGATTTGTCACAACTCTGGTGAAGCAATCAATTTCACTCGCAGCGATAACCCACCAATTACAGAGAAAGAACCTCCACCTGGGATCTGTCCTTACAAGGGATTGGCTTATTTTGACTGTAAAAAAGAAGATGCCGAGTATTTTTACGGACGAACCGATCTCACAGATCGGCTGTTAGATAAAGTGCGCTCCGGGAATTTTCTCGCTGTTGTGGGGGCTTCTGGAAGTGGCAAGTCTAGTGTTGTCAGAGCCGGGTTGCTGTATCAGCTCAAGTTGGGACGGCGGTTATCAGGAAGCGATCGCTGGCGCATCCATATTTTTACCCCCGGTGAGCGTCCATTTGATAATTTAGCCAAGGCATTTATCGATCTAAATCTATCACAAGCAAATCGCGCCACGGAATTAGCCAAGCTCCAGCTATTGTTCAAAAAGAACCCCTTAGAAGGATTAGGATTCCTGATTACAGCCACCCAAGCCGAGCGGATAGTGTTAGTGGTCGATCAGTTTGAAGAAGCATTTACCCTGTGTAATAACAGCGAGTTACGACAGCAGTTTTTCGTATGTTTGCTGAATGCTTTAGAACGATCGGATAATAAACTTTGTCTGGTACTAACAATGCGGGCAGATTTCTTTGGCAAGTGTGCAGAGCAAGAGTACGCAGGACTTGCAAGCAAAATTCAAGAACATTTGGTCACAGTAATGCCGATGGCACAGAAGGAGTTAGAGGAAGCAATTACTAAACCTGCTGAACAAGTGAAATTAAAAATCGCTCCGGGATTAGCCGCCTGCATGATTAATGATATGGATGGCGCTCCGGGAAGCTTGCCTCTCCTGCAATACACGCTGACCGAATTGTGGGCTAAGCGGCATGAAAACACATTAACAATTGCCGCTTATACAAAACTGGGCGGGGTGAAGGGAACGCTACAAAAACGTGCCACCGAGGTTTATGAATCTTTTTCACCAAATGAGCAAAAAATGGCAAAGCAAATTTTTCTGGAACTGACGCAACTAGGAGAAGGAACAGAAGATACGCGCAGGCGGGTTTTGCAAAAGGATTTAGTCACATCCCAGCAATCGGCGGCTTTAGTGAATCAAGTGGTGAAAAAATTGGCGGATGCCAATTTAGTAGTCACCAGTACCTTACTGGAGAAAGGAGCGGAATCGAGTCAAATCCCGGTAGTCGATATTGCCCACGAGAGCCTAATTCGCCATTGGTCACAACTGCGCGAGTGGGTAAATGAAAGCCGAGATGCAATCAGAATCGAACGCAAAATTGAACAAGCTGCCAAAGATTGGGAATTTTATGGCAAGCCTAGAGATCTGGCTTTTCTGTTGCAAGGAGCGAGATTAATCGAGGCGGAGAATTTCTTGGAGAATGATGCTGATGCGGTGATATTTTCTGATGTTGCTAGAGAATTGATTGAAGTGAGCAAAGTAGAGGGAGAAGCAAGGAGAAATCAAATCCTAAAAGAAGGCAAAGCTGCTCGGACAAAAACCAACGTTGCGATCTTTTCTACAGTTTTGGTAAGTCTAGTAGCTTGGGTTGCCTTTAACCAGGGCAAGCAAGTCCAAACGCTCTACGAGAATACCATACTCAGCAAAGACATCGGAGCAGCGAATGGAATGTCGCAACTCGACAGACTCATCCGACACTTAAAAGTAGGGAAAAAACTACCGGAGTTAATCAAGTCGGGCAAACTAGAACCTGACACCCAGATGGAGGTATTAACAGCTTTATCCCAGAGTGTGTACGACGTAAAAGAGCAAAACCGTTTCATTGGGCATGACAATACAGTTACTGACATCAGTTTCAGCCCCGATGGCAAAACAATTGCTTCTGCAAGTAATGACAAAACTGTCAAACTTTGGAGCGTCAGCGATCGCAAGTTGATTGCTAACCTCTCTGGGCATGAGGAGGGAGTGATTGACGTCAGTTTCAGCCCCGATGGGCAGACAATTGCTTCTGCAAGTAATGACAAAACTGTCAAACTTTGGAGAGCGAGCGATCGCAAATTGATTGCTACCATTAACTCACATAGCGCTGAAGTGAATGCCGTCAGTTTCAGCCCCGATGGCAAAACAATTGCTTCTGCAAGTAATGACAAAAGTGTCAAACTTTGGAGCGTCAGCGATCGCAAGTTGATTGCTACCATTAACTCACATAGCGCTGAAGTGAATGCCGTCAGTTTTAGCCCCGATGGCAAAACAATTGCTTCTGCCAGCAGCGACAAAACTGTCAAACTTTGGAGCGTCAGCGATCGCAAGTTGATTGCTAACCTCACCGGGCATGAAGATACAGTTTTGGCAGTCAGTTTCAGCCCGGATGGGCAGACAATCGCTTCTGCAAGTAATGATAAAACCGTCAAACTTTGGAAACTGGATGGTAGCTTGATTACCACCCTCTCTGACCATAGCAATGGAGTTAATGGCGTCAGTTTCAGCCCCGATGGACAGACAATTGCTTCTGCTAGTGGGGACGGAACCGTCAAACTTTGGAAACGGGATGGTAGCCTGATTACCACCCTCTCTGGGCATAAGAATTCGCTTACAGACGTTAGTTTCAGCCCGGATGGGCAGACAATCGCTTCTGCAAGTAATGACAATACCCTCAAACTCTGGAAGTACGCTCAAAGCTTAACTACCACTCTCACTGGGCATAGTAACTTTGTTAAGGAACTCAGTTTCAGCCCCGATGGGCAGATAATGGCTTCTGCAAGTCATGACAATACTATCAAACTCTGGCAGCGAGATGGCACTCCAATTACCACCCTCACCGGGCATCAAGCTGAGGTTTGGACAGTTAGTTTCAGCCCGGATGGACAGACGATTGCTTCTGCAAGTAATGACAAAACAGTTAAACTTTGGAGCGTCAGCGATCGCAAGTTAATTACCACCCTCACAGGACATACCGATCAAGTTTATGATGTTAGTTTTAGCTCTGATGGGCAGATGATTGCTTCTGCTAGTAGGGACGGAACCGTCAAACTTTGGCAGCGAGATGGCAAGTTAATTAGGACTCTCAAAAAGCAGAAAGATTCGGTTCTTGGCGTCAGTTTCAGCCCGGATGGGCAGACAATTGCTTCGGCAAACTGGGACAATACCGTCAAAATTTGGAAGGTTAGCGATGGCAACTTGATTAGAACCCTGAAGGGGCATACCAATGTGGTTGAGAGCATCACTTTTAGCCCCGATGGGCAGACGATTGCTTCTGCCAGTTGGGACACTAACGTTAAACTCTGGAGAGTCAGCGATGGCGAACTGATGAGTACCTTACCTGGGAATGCCAGTTCAGTTACGAACATCAGTTTTAGTGCTGATGGGCAGATGATTGCTTATGCCAGTAACGACAATACCGTTAAACTCATGAAGCTTGATGGCCGCTCGATTTTTTACCTCACTGGGCATACCAACAAAGTAAATGCTGTTAGCTTTAGTCCCGATGGTAATATGCTTGCTTCTGCAAGCGATGACAATACTGTGATTTTGTGGAATTTGAATCTCGATGATATGTTGAAGCGCAGTTGCGATTGGGCGCGGGTTTACCTGAAAAACCCGAGTAACGGTATGGCAGCAGATGACCCCGATCGCCAAATTTGCGATGACGTTCAACCTTCGGCTTCTTTTCTAGTAGATCTAGGCATAAATTTGGCCAAAAAAGAGAATATTGTGGGCGCAGTCGCTAAGTTTCAAGAAGCCCAACAACTCGATCCGAGTTTAAACTTCGATCCACAAGCAAAGGCAGAAATATTCGCAGCTTCATCTCTTCTTGCCAAAGGAGAAAGCCTTGTAAGGGAGGGCAAAGTTAAAGAAGCAATAGCTGCTTATAAACAAGCCCAAAAACTCGATCCCACTCTAAAAATTCCAGCCAATTCTTGGGGTAACTCTCTTTGTTGGCGCGGTAGCCTGAATGGCTATGCCAAAGACGTAATGTTTGCCTGTGAAAAGGCAGTGACACTCGATCCTGAAAATGGATGGATTCGCGATAGCCGGGGTGTTGCCCGGGCGCTAACGGGTAATAATAAAGGAGCGATTGAAGACTTTGAGGCATTTCTTAAGTGGGCTGACAAAAATGAAAGATATAAGGATAGTAAACCCCGGCGTCAAAGCTGGATTGATACCCTCAAAGCTGGGAATAATCCTTTGACACCTGAAGAAATGAAGAAGCTACTTAATCAGTAGTGGGGAAATCAAAGCCTGTATTTTTGTAAATCAAGTGCGATTCGGGGGCGGAAAGCTACGCTAACGCCCCTTTGTTTTGGAGATGCGATCGCACTTCTTATGCAGACGGAAATGCGATCGATCGGCCTGACAATTTCATCAAATTATTGAATTTCCGACTGCCGCGCCTCCAGCCAAGCCAGCAAATCCTCCCCAGTAGCAAAATCCAACAGCGCCTCACTCAAATCTTCGAGTACCGGCAAGGGGAGATTGGCAAGGCGCGATCGTATTTCCTCAGATACTTCCTGCTGTAACCGACGAGTCCATTGTCGGACAATTAGCGCACAGGCTTCTTCCTGTCTTCCTTCCTGTCGTCCTTCCTGTCGTTCTTCCGCCTTAGCTTCTTGATAGAATCTCGTTTCCTGTAGTGTAATTCCCAACATTGACTCCACCTCGGCTCGACTTAACTGTGTAAATTTGTATGACATAATATTTGCTAATATTTCTCTTATGTCACGATTGGCTTCTGATGCAACTTCTTGCTGCACTCTGCTCAGCAAATACCTTGCTTCTTCTGGTGCTTGAGTCTCCTCGACAGTCGTCAACACCATCAGCGCAATTCCCAAAGGCAAGGCGCGAATATCCCCCAACTCATCTAAGCACACCCGATGCACTTGATTGCTGTTGAGCACAGCTCGATAAGGATAAACATCGCTTTGTTCAATACTGCGAGATGGATAAATCACCACAGCTTGCCAATCGCTATAACGACTGCGATTGCGGTAAAAATATAAAAACGATTCGCCAAACAACCGTTCGTAAAGTTGTTCATCTTTCTGAAACTGAACTTCATAAAAATAGACGCTCCCTGCACCATCTGATTCTGGTGGCAAGAATACGCCGTCAATTTCAAATTTAGGTTCTTTGACTGCCACCGAGTCAAAGCGATAATTGGCAGCATTTGCTGGAGTTGTAGCCAGTAGATCGAACAGCAAAGTTGGCGCTTGCCCGAACAGTTTGTAGAAGATTGAATCTCGTCTCCTGAAAGATTTGCACTTAAAGAGATCGATTATAGCCTTTTTCAGTTAGGTGAGATCCACCCGCTAATTTGTAATATCATGTCCGGTAGATCGACCACGCTCAAACCTTATCGATCGCGGGCGAAGCGAAGCGGAGGGAATCGATCGGACATGATATAATTGGTAATAGTCAACTGTCAACTGTCAACTGTCAACTGTTACTGCATCAGCCTTCGCAGTAGTCGATAAATTGCTCTGGAACTAGGCGCAATTCGCCCGATCGAAAGCGATCGATCGGTATCCAAAATGCAGTATGTTCCCCATCTCCGTCTGCAAAATCCAGACTATCCAATTCATAAAATTTGGAATCGACAAAATCGCACTGGTAGAGTTGTATTAATTCGTGTCCGCCTTTGCCATTATAAACAAAGAAGTTTTCCAAACAAGCCAAATATTTGATATTTGTTAACTCGGCTTTAATTTCTTCTTGAAACTCTCTTTGCAAAGCGTCGATGCTGTGTTCTCCGAATTCTATGCCACCGCCCAGAGCTCGGTAAAATGTGTCTTTTTTGACCGGATCTTCGCATTCTGACACGAAAATGCGATCGCCCGATCGAATTAATCCTAAAACAATTACGCGAATTATACCTCTTTGCATAATTAGTTATCAGTTATCAGTCATGACGCATCAACACCAAAACAAAAGAAACCGGGTTCCGACTTCGCCCAACCAGCAGGTTTTTTGCCGTTGATGCAGGCTGTAACGAAGTATGATGCAAAAAACCCGGTTCATTACTACCCGTGCGTAAGTTTTATATTACTCAGCAATCATCACTCATTATCCGTGTATCCGTGTCATGCCTGTCGTGTCAAGGGTTAATTATCAGCAGCAAAAGCCTCTCGACGGCGAGTGTTGTCAACGGGCCAGTCTGTATTTTCCCCGCCAATAATGAGTTTTTCAATCGTTACGAATTCTTTGCTGAGTTGCTGGAAAACATTAATCAAAACATCGAGGCCAATTGCATCGCTAGTACCCAAATCAAACCAGCAGCGAGCCCAAGAACCTTGATACTCCATTTCTCCCATATTGTGCATCAAAGCCATCATGCTTTGGTCGGCTAGATTAACATCGTAATTCATCTGACTGATATCTAAACCTTCATCTTGAACTTGCAAATTTTCCGCATTAAATCCTCCCAGTTTTCCCAAGAAAAACCAAGAGTCAAACACTTCTTCAACATACTGTTTTTCACCGTTTGAAGGCACGTTGCTGAACTTCAGCCAAATCCAGAGGTCAAAGGGGTTAAACTCGCGAAACTCTACTTGCATAGTTTTTTGGTGTTTTTATAGTGGTGGTAAGGCTGCCGGCCCCCAGACTCCATCTGCATCTCTAATTTTATCGCGCATGGGGTCGCAGGCGCGAGATTTGCTGTCGAGACGGTTACGGGTTCTGCACTGCTGAAAGAAGATTTCGGCTACTAAACTGCGGGGCAGTTGGTCTGGTTTTGCTAAGGCGGCGTCGAAGTTTTTTCGGGCTTCCTCAAGTAAGGTTTTGTTGCTGTCTTTCCCCTGGGATTGGGAAAACAAGATTTGTCCTTTTAGATAGAGAACTTCGGGATTGTTGGGCGTTTCTGCTAGGGATTTGTTGGCAAATTCTAAAGCGCGATCGTACTTTTTCAAGTCTCGATAGCCGACGGCCACCCCACGATAAGCTAAGTAGCGGGGAGAGGCTTTTTGTTCGAGTCTTTGAATTGCTTCGTTGGGGTTGGAAAAGGGCAGGTTTGTGGCTAACATTAAGTCCATGTAGCCTTTGATCAGGTTGAGTTCGGGGTCATTGGGAGCTATTTTGTCGGCGGCCTCTAGGTATTGAAATACTACTCGCAATTTACTCACAGCTTGGGGCGCGCCTTTTGCTGTTCCTTCTTTGGCTATAATGTTCGCCCCTTCTAGAAAGTGACCTGCTGCTGTGTAGATGTTGCCGCGCAGTGGGTTGGTTTTGCTTAATTGTTCGCCGACTTCGCGGGTTTTTTGCGCGTAGGAATTCATCGATTTGAAGTCTTTTTCGATGTATGATAGCGAGGCTGCCATCGCATAGACTAGCGGTTCGTTTGGTTCGGCTGATAGTGCTTGTTGAACTTGAGTTTTTGCTTGTTTGTAGTTTCCTTGCTGAAACATTGTTTTGAAAGCGGTTTCGGTATTGGGCCCGATCGCCTGCGGGTTGCTGGTGCGAAAGGGATCGCCCGCTAATGCGGAGTTAATGCAGAGGCTGAGGGCGATCGCGAGTGCAGGAGCGATCGCCCGCACTGTCTGTTTAGAACTTAACATTTGCTTGCCAAGCGATGCTAAAGGGGTTTTCGTCATTGTCAATTCTCTGAGTGGAATATACTGTAAACTAGAAACAAGAGAGTTAAATTCTCAAACTCTCGGGCCGCGACCAAAAAAAGAGTGAAATTTGCTTGATTTTTTGTAGTTCTTGAGGTATATTTTAATAATGGGAGTGTGACTTGTATAATATATTAAAGAACAGATTTCCCTTATTAAAATATACCATGAAAAAACCGAAAAATCAAACACCAATCCTGAAAAAAAAGGAAATCGTTGTAAAGATTTATGTAAAATAATTGTGTGCGATCGGCCCCAGCTAGAAACAAATCGCTGAGGCTGGATAATTAATCCGTGTATCCTTGTCAAAATTCGTGTAGTGCCTTCCTTCTCCCCAATTACCAATTGCGTTAATGCTTTATCTAAAAAACTTAGTATATCATCCTACCGCCTGTCCGAATCCTATTCTGAAAAATATTAACTTAGAACTGCCCTCGCAGCAAATGGGACTGATTGTGGGCCGCAGCGGTTCAGGCAAAAGTACGCTATTAGAAATATTAGCAGGTTTAGCGGAAAAAACTAGCGGCGACATCCGCTGGCGCGAACAGGAATTAACACCGGAACACTTGCAACAGTTAGGAGGTTTAGTGTTCCAGTTTCCAGAAAGGCATTTTTGCGGAGGCACAATTTTAGAAGAATTGCGGTTGGGACATCCTGAATTGGGACAAGAACAAATTAACTCAGCAATGGCAGAAGTGGGACTCGGACATTTGCCGCTGCGCGCTTCCCCCCACGCTTTGAGCGGTGGACAACAGCGGAGGGTAGCCCTGGCAGTGCAGTTAATTCGGCAGCCGCATTTGCTACTTTTGGACGAACCGACGGCGGGTTTGGATTGGTCGATGCGGCGGCAGTTGGTAAGCTTGTTGAGTAAGTTGAAAAGTCACTGGACTTTGTTGATAGTTACTCACGATGCTAGCGATTTGTTGAGTGTAGCCGATAAATTTTGGACTTTAGACCACGGGGATTTGCTGGAGGTCGATCGAGCTAAGTTAGAAGCTAAGGAAACGAGTTGCGTTTGATTTTTATGGCGTTTCCAAGGGTTGGCCGGCGAAGAGAATTCGCGTCTATACAAACGAAGTCCGCCTATGCGGACAGAAAGAAAAAAGTGAGAATAGAACTAGATGATAAATGAGATTAAAATGTCTGTGTTGCCCCAGATGAACGAGTTGTGGCAAAAAACGCTGAATTGGCAGCCGGATGAGTCGCAGCAACAACTATTTCAGCGACTTTATGAGTTAATTGTCGAGGGGAATCGCTCCTTGAATTTAACTCGAATTACTGAGCCGATGGAGTTTTGGGAAAAACATTTGTGGGATTCTCTGCGGGGAATTGCCAGACTGCTGCCCGCTAATCACAATTCGGCGGAAAATCCAGAATTGGCCGCCGAGTCGGTGCAGAAAGTTATTGATATTGGGACGGGTGGGGGTTTTCCGGGTCTGCCGATCGCGATCGCCCTGCCGCAACTATCAGTTACTTTGCTCGATTCTACGCGCAAGAAAATTGATTTCTTGGAAACAGTTTTGCCGTCTTTAGGCATAGAAAATGCTGTGACTTTGTTGGGCAGAGCCGATGAAATTGCCAGAGCGCCACAGCACAAACAAGCTTACGATTTAGCCGTTCTCCGAGCAGTGGGAGCCGCTCCTCTCTGCGCTAAATCCGCGCTGCCTCTGCTGAAAAATGGCGGTTTGGCGGTACTTTACCGTGGGAATTGGACGGTGGAGGAAGAAACGGAGTTGCAAAGGGCGATCGAGCATTTGGGCGGCACAGTTGAGTCAGTCGAAGCATTCACAACGCCGATGAGTCAGGGGGCGCGGCACTGCGTTTACTTGCGGAAAGTTGTACAGCAGTTCGAGCGTCCCGTGCGCTAGCTATAGCCGTTTTTCAATACTAACTATCCTTGCCAATAAGATTGCACTTGTCACAGGTAGCTCGAAAGGAATTGGTGCTGGCATCGCCCTTGAATTAGCCAAATCTGGTGCCGATGTTTGTGTCAACTATTGCGGTTCTCCAACATCTGCGCGAGAAATAGTCAACCAGATTCACTCTCTCGGGCGTCGCGCTATCGCGATTCAAGCAGATGTCTCCCAGCGCGATCAAGTGGAAAGGATGGTGGATACGTGCGAGCAAGAACTCGGTCAAATCGATATTCTAGTGACAAATGCGATCGCTAGCGTCCGAAACACCTTGCTGGAAACTAAATTTGAGGATTTACAGCGGACACTAGAAATAGGGGTGTATGGTGTGTTTCACGTATGTCAAATAGTCGCCCGCCGTATGGTGGAAAGGAAGGCACTCGGCTCGATTATCCATATCTCATCCCCGCACGCTCATTTTCCCTATAAGGGTGCGATTGACTACAACACCACCAAAGCAGCCTGTCATCACCTCGTTCTTTCTATGGCCAATGAACTGATGTGGCACAAAATTCGGGTCAACATTCTAGAGCCTGGGTGGACTGATACTCCGGGTGAGCGACGCTGGTACAGCGACGAATTGCTTGAGTCGTTCGGCAACCGAATGCCTCTTGGTCGGATGGGATTCCCGGAAGACTTAGGCAAAGCAGCAGTTTTCCTGGCATCTGATGCAGCTAGCTACATCACGGGCAGCGTGTTAAAGGTAGATGGT
The DNA here is from genome assembly GCA_014695175.1 of Microcoleus sp. FACHB-DQ6. Classification (GTDB taxonomy): domain Bacteria; phylum Cyanobacteriota; class Cyanobacteriia; order Cyanobacteriales; family Microcoleaceae; genus Microcoleus. The sequence continues at coordinate 69,315 of JACJNV010000260.1, forward strand.
GGACTGTACATTGAGGGCAGCCCGAGTTTGACAGCAGAATCTCAAGATAAGTAGGTAGGCGGCATTAAACGAACCATCTAACAGTATGGAAACAGGGCTAAGTCAGCCACGCTTAAGGCTCAGGATATTTTACAATCATTTACTTAATTGCGTTTTACAGCGCCTACCTACTTAAAACAGAGTTTGTTGTTGGGCTGTCTTCGCTCGATCGCAACAACAAACTTTGTGGAACTAGGCGCTCGCCTGTTCGTAGCGCTTGTTAATTGCCGCCCAATTAACAACATTCCACCAAGCTTTTAAGTAGTCGGCGCGAAGGTTTTGATATTTGAGATAATAAGCGTGTTCCCAAACATCGTTACCCATAATTGGATAATTTCCCTCCATGAAAGGCGTGTCTTGATTTGCCGTAGTTGTAATCTCCAGTTTGCCAGCTTTATTGCGGACTAGCCAAACCCAACCGCTGCCAAAACGCTTGGCGCCGGCATCGTTAAATTTTGTTTTAAAATCGTCAACACTGCCGAAAGTTTGCTTAATTGCTGTTGCAATTGCCCCTGTGGGTTCGCCGCCGCCGTTGGGACCCATGATTTCCCAAAACATACTGTGATTTAGGTGTCCGCCGCCATTGTTACGCACGGTTGTGCGAATATCTTCCGGCACTTTGCTCAAATCTCGCAGCATATTTTCAGCACTCACGTTTTTGAGTTGCGGGTATTTGCTGACAGCATCGTTGAGGTTTTTAACGTAGGCGGCGTGGTGTTTGTCGTGGTGAAATTGCATTGTCCGCGCATCGATGTGCGGTTCTAAAGCATTGTATTCGTAGGGCAGAGGTGGCAGTGTAAAAGGCCCCGGAGTTTGGGCTATTTTTGGACTTTCTGCAACTGGACTTGCTTGCGTTACATTATTTCCTGACGCTTGGCAAGCACCTGCGGTAATAGCTCCGACGGTGGCAGTCACCAAATACAAGAAATCTCGGCGTTTAAGAGTCATAAAAAGTACCTAAGTGAATTATTAACTGTTTTATCTCAGATTAAAGCAAAATGGGAGTGAGTTGAGAAAAAAAGTTGTATCGCCCGAATGGATGAGACGGATGGGCGATGGTTGTGAGAGTTTCTCAAGTATAGGCTAATTGTGTGCGCGTAACTAACTCACGTGCTCCGGTTCACCAACCCGGTTTCTGTCTTGAAACCGGGTTTTTTTTTGATTATTCTTGGGACAAGCGCTGGATGGCTTCGCCTCCAAAAAGCCGATCGGCTGCTTGGAGAATACCGGGAATTTTAGCAGCGTGGGGACTGTGGGCTAGACAGCGCCGCAAGTCTAATTCATCGAGGCGATCGGCTTTTTGGCCGGGGAACCAGTGACTGGCATTACCTAAGAGGTTGTAGCGCATCTTGCAATAGTCGATCGTATCGTAAGCCTGCGCCAAATTCCACAGCCACAGAATCACATAAATATTAATACCTCCGGGAGTATTTTCTATAGTTGGTAAACCCACGTGCCAAGTCTTAAACCAATCTTCTCCTAATTTATCAATAGCTGCTTTTTCTAACTTTTCTAATATAGGAGGCAAAATTTCATCGGCTCTATCTAACAATTCTACAGCTTTAAGATGTTCGTTAAAATCTTCAGGTTTGGCTGCGCCTAAACTTAAAGTGTGTACTTGCGGATGCGACAAACAAAACAAATCATTAAACACCATCGGACTCAGCGGATAGCACAAGTCTACCAATTTTTGTGGCGGCCTGTAAAGCTGACCGCCTTTGTCGGAAGGACTGATAATAAAAACGCCCATATCGTGACGTTTAGCAGCTTCAATTGCCTGCCAATTAATTTGATTGATGTAGTACCAGTGCAAGTTAAGATAATCAAATTGATTAGTTTCAATTGTTTTGACAATCACATCTGTCGGGCCGTGAGTTGAGAAACCAATAAACTTAACTTTCCCTTCTGCTTGCAACTTTCTCGCCACATCCATGCAGCCGCCCCGACGCATAGACTCCTCTAGCAATTCCCATGTATTAATGCCGTGCAGCGACAGTAAATCGACGTATTCTAGTTGCAAATAAGCTAAGGATTTTTCAAAGTCTTCGCGGAACTCTTGGGAGTTCGGTTTGGGACTAACTTTCGTTTGCACTATCAACTTTTCGCGGGGAAAACTCTGGAAAATCCACCCCAATTGCATCTCGGAAGTGCCGTAACCGCGAGCAGTTTCTATGTGATTTATGCCGCATTCAACCGAGTAGCGAATCGTCGCTTCTACATTTTGTTGATTGTCTGGGGGAATTTCATTTGCTGGCACGTCTTGCCATTTGTACTGATATCTCATGCCACCGCAGGAAAAGACGGGCATGGATAATTCTGTGCGACCGAATCTGCGATATTGCATCATCATAATTAAAGTCAAAGCTATAGCAGAAGGAAGTTCGGCAACGGATTATGTAACGGATGTAACGGATGTCAGGAAGAAGGAAGACTGAACAATCGCAAGGGTTTCACTGATTAAGAAATTCTTAATAGTCTTGTAGGTTGCTATAGGGTAAGAAACCTTATTTTTGGTATTTTTGCGGGTTGTAACGGCCCTATTGCAGCATCCTCCTGAACAGGCAAGATGCCTGTTCTACAAAGAGTTATTGCAGCATTCTCCTGAACAGGCAAGATGCCTGTTCCACAAAGAGTCTTTGACCACCCGTGGGGCAGTTTTGACTATTTAGAAATCTCCCGTACTACTGGTTTTCCGTCTGTGATTTCGCCGACTAAAACCAAATCTGTACAGTTTACAAACAAACCATTTTCTAACACACCGGGAATGTTATTCAAGCTTTTTTCCATTTCGCCGGGGTTGGCAATGTCATCAAATTTGACATCGATTACCATATTACCTTGGTCGGTAATTACTGGCCCTGCTTTTTTCACACCCATGCGGAGTTCTGGTTGGCCGCCCAATTTTTCAATGGCGCGCATCACTGGTGTTAATGCCATCGGTATAACTTCGATGGGCACGCGAAAAGTCGAACCCAATTTATCTACGATTTTGGAACTGTCAACTACTACAATAAACTGAGTTGCAAGGTAATCGACTACTTTTTCGCGGGTGTGGGCGGCGCCGCCACCTTTAATTAAGTTGAGGTGGGGATCTACTTCATCAGCGCCGTCAATAGCCACATCAATTCTGTCAATTTCATCTAGTGTTGTCAGCGGTACTCCGTACTGTTTGGCTAACACTTCTGATTGAAAAGATGTCGGCACTCCCTTGATATCTTTGAGTTCACCTGATTTTATGCGATCGCCCAATGCTTGAATAGTATAAGCTGTAGTTGACCCCGTGCCAAGTCCGACAATCATACCAGATTGTACGCGATCGGCAGCAGCAAAGCCGACCTGCTGTTTCATCAATTTTACGGGATCTTGTTCTGTGGTCATGTTCGGTACTCCTCAATAGTTTTAAGATTATACCATTTAATGAAAATCGGATTTCTCGATACTTATACTTGGGATTACAACATTGAAACTCCTTACCGCGAACCTTTGGGTGGCACTCAGTCGGCTATTTGTTACTTAGCTGAGGCGTTGGCTGCACAGGGAAACGAGGTATTTTTGCTCAACAATACTTCCGAGCCGGGGATGTCGCGCGGCGTTGATTGCAGGCGGCGCGTGGGGGACAAATCTAATTTAGAATTGCTGCGATCGCTCGATTTTTTAGTTATAGTCAATATACTCGGCAAAGCGGTGGAAGTTAAGCCGCTTTTGGGAGAACAAACTCAATTAATTTTGTGGATTCATAACGAGCCGGGCTTTGTATTCCTCGAAAATTTTAAAAATGAGCGAGAAATCAATGCTTGCGATGCCTTTGTATTTGTCAGCGACTGGCAGCGCGAGCAATTTCATAGACGCTTTGGGATTGACTCCAATCGCAGTTGTGTTTTAAGAAATGCGATTGCACCTTGTTTTGCTAATATTTTCCCCGATAATTTTCCTATCCTCTCTCATAAATCTCGACCGCCCATTCTAGCTTACACCAGCACTCCATTTCGCGGACTCGATATTTTGTTAAAAGTCTTTCCCGAAATTCGTCAAGCTGTCCCGGGAACCAGATTAAAAGTATTTTCAAGCATGAAAGTACACCAAATAGACGACAATGATAACAAGCTTTTTTTCGGTCAACTTTACCGCCAGTGTCAGGAAACAGAAGGCGTCGAGTACATCGGTTCTGTACCCCAACCCGAACTCGTCCGGCAACTGCGTTCAGTCGCGGTTTTAGCTTACCCGAATACCTATTTAGAAACCTCATCTATTGCCGTGATGGAGGCAATGGCCAGCGGTTGCCGGATTGTGACGAGTGAATTGGCAGCTTTGCCGGAAACAACTGCTGGATTTGCCCGTCTAGTTTCAATGTCAGGGGTGGAAAATTTTGCATCGATAACTAATTGGAAGCGGGCGGGTAAGCCAGATTGGGAGGGATATACAAGGCGGTTTTTAGAGGCGATAGTCGGAGTTTTAAATGAGGGCACGGGTGCGGGCGGCGCAACTGCTGAAAATCATCTGAGGCAGCAGGTAGAATATATAAATCGAGGGTGTACTTGGTCTGTGCGATCCCGAGAGTGGGTAGAATGGTTGAATATTATTAGAGTAAAAACTGTAAGAGTGGCAGAGCAAATGATAACGGAGTCGTTGGTGGATTCAGAAGCAGCTCAAGCATATTTTGTAAAGGGAAATCGGCTGAAAGATGCAGGTGATCTCGGTGGCGCTATCGAGAATTATCAGAAAGCTTTAGAGTTAAATCCAGGAGATGCGGAAGTTCATAAAAAGTTGGCGGAAGTTTATGTTTTGCAAGGAGAATTTGAAAAGGCGATCGCCTCTTGCAATCTCGCGATTAAATTCAAACCTGATTTTGCGGCAGCTTACTTGACAATGGGCAATGCCCAGCACGCTCAAGGCCAACTGGAAATGGCAATTCAAGGTTACTTGCAAGCTTTAGAAATTCAGCCAAAATTTGCCGAAGCTAGCGCGAATCTCGGCAGTATGTATTACAAGTTAGGGCAATTGGAAGAGGCGGCAACTTCTTACCAAAAAGCTCTTGCGATTAATCCTAAATTGTCTTCGGTCAATCTGATGTTGGGCAGCGTTTTGCAGCAGCAAGGAAAGTTAGATGCAGCAATTAGTTGCTATCAAAAAGTGCTGCAACAGCAACCGGGAGATGCCAGCGCTGCTGAGAAACTATCGAGTTTGCTCGCACAAAAACAGCGGGAAACTACCGACAGCAACTTTATCGAATTAGAAACAGAATCTGGCGAAGCGCAACCAGTATCTGTGAATAAAGATGAAGGCTACGGCTTGCAGCCTTCGAGCATCAATTTGCCGCCAGCGCCCGCCACGGAGACTTTAAATACACCCTTTACAAACCCTGCCGAACTTTCCGAACAAGTTACCTCCCTCAATGTTCCAGATAGCGGACAAGTTGCCAATTTTCAAGAAGTAGAACCCTACAAAAAACTGGCAGAAAAGTTTTTAGTTGAAGGTAAAATTAAAGAGGCGATCGCAGCTTGTCAGCAAGCGATAAAAATCCGACCGGATTTCATCCACGCTTACGTCACTTTAGGCAATGCTTTGCAAGCAGAAGGCAAAAATGAAGCTGCGATTCGATCGTATTCTCAAGCCCTAGAATTGCAGCCAAACTTTGCGGAAGTGCGGGCCAATATCGGCAGTATGTATTTCAAAATGGGGCGTTTGGAAGAAGCGATCGCCCATTACCAGCAAGCGATTGCCCTCAGTCCTGATTTAGCGGGAGCTCACTGGAATTTAGGGAAAGTATATCAGCAACACGGCAACATTGAAGCAGCGATCGCCTGTTTTAAAAGAACATCCGAACTCAACCCGCAGCTAGTCGGTGCAGACTTCCACTTTAACTTAGGTAATCGACTTTTCAGCCAAGGAAAGCGCGACGAAGCCATCGAATGCTACGAAAAAGCGATCGCCATTAAACCGGACTGGGCTGAAGCTTACGGTAACATCGGTAGCGTGCGATCGCAACAAGGCAATCTCGACGCCGCCATCGCTTACTATCAGAAAGCTGTAGCTTTAAAGCCGCACTTAGAAGTTTTGCACTTCAATATAGCCAATTCTTTTTTACAGCAAAACAAGTACGACGAAGCAATTACTAATTACCGAAATACTCTGAAAATCAAGCCCGACTGGCCGGAAGTTCACGCTAACCTCGGCAATTGTTTTTCGATGCAGGGGCGGCTGGAAGAAGCTTTAGCCAGCTATCAGCAAGCCCTGGCATTAAAACCGGATTGGGCAGAGGTTTACTGCCGCATGGGACACATTCAGAAACAAGATAAGCCGTTGGAGGCGATCGCCAATTTTGAAAAAGCGATCCAATGCAACCCCAAATATAGCGAAGCCTACCAACAATTGTGCGACTTGCTAAGCCATTCCACCAACCTCGCCGGAGCCCGCAGCGTAGCCGACAAATACTGCGAAAACTGCGGCGAAAATGCCCTAGTCATGTCAGCTACAGCCTATGTCTTTTCCTACCTACAATCAGGTGTCAGCAAACAGGCAATTCAGAAACTCGAAGAAATCGAAAACCTCTGCTACGAAAAGATCGAAAGTTTTAGCGTAATGGAACTAAAACTCCTCTACGAAATCTTCTTGTTTGCAGTTTCTCACCTGCGAGACAATCGCGAAAAAAATGCCAGTTTCTACAGACTCATTGCCAAAGAATACTACCAAAAAGCCGTTCCGCAGCGCCAGCAAGTTAACAGAAGCAACCTAGCCAATTACCGAACAAAAGAACAGCGTCATTTAAAAATCGGCTTCCTTTCCAAACACTTCCGCCGTCACTCAGTAGGCTGGTGCAGCGAAGCTTTAATTCGCGAACTAAGCCACATCACCCCCCACGTTCACCTTTACGTCACCGGGAAACTCCACCGAGATGAGGTTACGCAGCGGTTTGAAGACATGGCGGGCAAGTTTTACTGGCCTAAAAAATATCCAAACGGCTTTGCTGATGGCGGTGAAATCTTCGCCGAAGTAGCGCAAGACAACTTGGATGTTTTGATAGACTTAGACTCTATGACAGTGCCAACAAATGTCGAAGTGCTGTATCAATATCCTGCGGGGATTTGCGTATCTTGGCTGGGATTCGACGCCCCCTACATTTCAGATAATCACTACTTTCTCTGCGACGAACACACCCATCCCCCTGGTGTGGAAAAAAATTACTTAGAACAGTTAGTAAGATTGCCTGTTTGTTCCGTAGCCATTGGCGCACTGCAAAGCATTCCTGTGAATCGAGAGGCGATTAGAAATGCTCTCGGAATTGGTTTAGAGCAAATGACTTATCTGTGCGTTGCCCCCGGAAGAAAAACCAATCCCGAAATGGTACGAGCTCAAGTTACAATTCTTAAGGAAGTACCAGAGAGTGTGTTAATCCGCAAAGGTCAAGGCGACCCGGATGTTATTCACAGCACTTACCGCCAAGAATGCGAAATTCAGGGAGTAGATTTTGGTCGGATTAAGTTTATAGGGCAAACCAGAAGTGAAGAAGAGCACCGCGCTATTTATTATGTAGCCGACGTGCTTTTAGATTCCTATCCTTACAACGGCGGGACTCACAATTTAGAGGCTTTGTGGGCGAATTTGCCAGTGGTAACTCGCTCCGGCGACCAATATCTTTCGCGCATGGGTTACGCTTTTCTCAAAAGTGCAAATCTTGATGTTGGTGCGGCGTGGACTTGGGAGGAATATACGCAGTGGGGAGTTAAGTTTGGCCGCGATGCTGGTTTCAGAAATGCGGTGAAAGAGCATTTAATAAAATCTAAACAGCCAGAACATCTCGCACCTTTGTGGAATCCTAAAAAGTTGGCTGAGGATATGTATGAGGTGTTTCAAAAACTGTTAGCTAAATAGGTGGGGCATTGGGCATTGGGCATTGGGCATTGGGCATTGGCATAGCAATCCCTCATCATTTGTGAACTCCTTTCTTACTCTCTTCTCTTCCTCTGTGCCCTCTGCGCCCTCTGCGGTTCAATAAAAAAAGAGATATCAGGTAGAGAAAAGCGATTTCTGGATATTTTTACCCAACGCCCAGTAAAGTTTTGTAAAAAAATCCGTGGAAATGCGTAAAAATTCCGCGCCGAGTCTGATAGATAAATAGCTGATTCATAGTACCGCGATCGCACTAACTTTATGCCAGTTAGGGCGATCGCTTTTTTTGTGGTGCAAGTTTGAAAAAAGAATGCAACTGTAGACAAGCTCCAAACGACCAGCTTCATCAGTCATTCCCAATTCTAAAATCTAAAATCTAAAATCTAAAATAACCTGACTACTGACTAATCACTAATAGCCACTCGATCGCGCCCGCCAGACTTAGCTCCATAAAGCGCCTTATCAGCAGCTTCAATCAGCATTTTCGGCGAGTTTTGACCTTCAAAAATCGTCGCCACCCCCATGCTGAGAGTCACCCAATCGCTGACAACAGACTTAATGTGGGGAATTGCTAAGGCTTTGACGCGGCTGCGGATTCCCTCAGCAACAGCCTGTGCAGCCACGATATCCGTATTTGGCAAAATTACCGCAAATTCCTCGCCGCCGTACCTAGCAGCCAAATAGAGGCGTTCTGGGGGTGCGCTTGTGCAAGCATCCCCGATCGCCCGCGCCACTTGCTGCAAACAAGCATCCCCGGCTTGATGGCCGTAGTTGTCGTTGTAAAGTTTAAAACAGTCAATGTCGCACATAATCAAAGATAGCGGTTCCAAAGAGCTCGAGTGCTCCCATTCGCGGTTGATCACCTCGTCAAAACGGCGGCGGTTAGCTAGTTGAGTCAGACTGTCCAAATTCGCCAACCCGTCCAGTCGCTGGTTGGCAGCAGCTAGCTGCTGGTAAAGTAAAGATTGTTCGATCGCGATCGCAACTTGAGTACCCAACTGACTCAGCAAATCCACGTCAAACTGCTGCCACTGGCGGGGTGCCGAACAGTGGTGGGCAATCAGCAAACCCCACAACTTCGGCACTTGACAAGAACCGTTACCTTCCCTAGGTTCTATTCCCTGCTGGACAATCGGCACCACCAAATTTGCCTTCACCTGACAAGCCTCCAAAAAATTAACGTGACACTCGCTCAAATTAGAAGTGTTAATATCCTCTATGGCGCGAATGCGGCCCTTTAAATACTGTCCGATGTAAGTAGTGGCAAAACAGCAATCCTCAATTCCCATCCCCTTCAGTGGCATCCATCCTTCTCCAACCGACTCCACCACCACATCTCCGTTCCAGTCTGGTCGGAAGCGGAAAACCAGCACGCGATCGGTTGCCAAAAACTCCCGCACTTCCGCTACTGTAGTGTTGAGAATATCTTGTAGATCCAGAGAAGAACGGATGCGCGATTGAATCTGTGCGATCAGGCGTTCCCGTTCTATTTGTTGCCGCAGCGCGACTTGGGCTTGCTTACTTTTAGTAATGTCCCGACCTTCGGGCAGCAGCAATACTATTTTGCCAGTTTCATCCGCGACAGGTTTGAGAGAAAAATCAATAATTGCCGTCCGATTTACACCTTGAACTTCCACTTCATAGCGGACAAATTCACCTTTTGCCGAGCGAGAAATTGCCTCTTGCAACTGTTCCTGAACTTCCTCCGAATCTCCCCACCAAGGCAACAGCCAAAACGGTTTATTTGCCACATCCCGCAGCTTAATTCCCGCGAAATCCAGAGAAGTTTGGTTAGCTTCCAGCAGAGTGCCGTCCGGTTTCAACAAGCTCACAAATTGGAAAGAAGAATCAAAAATTGCCCGGAAGCGCCTTTGAGAATCTCCCAACATTGCCGTCACCTTTTCGCGAGAGGTAATATCGCGGAAGCGCCACACCCTACCAATAATATTTTGTCCGACTCGAATTGGCTGCGTGTAGCGCTCAAAAGTGCGGCCGTCTTTAAATTCTAGAATATCGCAACCTTCCGACTCCGCATCCCTATAAAATTCTTTAACTCTCTGCAAAAAAGCTTTCGGATCTTTGACTTGCTTAGTGAGGAATGCCAGCCGCACCGTTCTATCCATTGAGTTTCTAACTTCTTCATAAATCCCCCACATTTGAACTAACTTTTCGTTATAACTAATCATTTCTCCGGCGGTAGTAACGGCGAGAATGCCGTCGGCCGTTGCTTCTAAGGTAGCGTGCAGCAAAGACCGCGATCGCTCTAATTCTGCTGCGGTCAATTTGCGTTCTGTGAGGTCTCGGACTGCTTTCACCTGGACTAAACGACCTTCCCACAATACGAATTTGCTGCGAACGTCAGCAGGAAAAGCAGTTCCATCTCGCTTAAGAAAAATAGCTTCACAGACTGTATTGCTGGCTGCCGAAATCATTTGCGGGGCCTGTTTGTAAGATTTCGGCGACAGTAGTTCCAGCAAGCTCATTCCGGCCATTTCCGCAGGTTCGTAACCGAAAAGTTCGGCAAAATTACTGCTGACACTCAAAATTGTGTCGCGGTCAGCCACGGCGACTGCTTCAAAATAAGCTTCGCATTCGAGCAACCGCGCTGCTGAGTGGCTGCTGCCATTTTCCCCCGAGGAGTAGCTGTTGTTAATTAACTGTTGCAGTTGCGTATTTGCCGAGTACAAAGCGGTCATGGCTTGCCTGTACATAGCAGTACGTTTCTCGACTTTTTCTGCGAGGCGATCGCGATATTCTCGCAGTTCTTTTTCGACTTTAATTAAATCCGTAATATCTACTGCAAAGACGATTACACCAGCGACTTTACCTGTTTCATCCCGGTAAGGTATTTTATCTGTCCGCACCCAGCATTTTTGACCGGAGGCTGTTGGTAGCAATTCGACTTGGCCTTGTTTGGGAAGGCCAGAATGGATTACTTCCAAATCTTCTAAATAATATTGCTCTGCTTCGTCTGGATAGATTTCATAAAAAGATTTACCTTCTAATTGAGCTGCGGGCAAACCTCTCGATGCAGCGGCGGCTTGATTAATTCGCAGCAGGCGACTTTCGGTATCTTTGAGCCAAATCATCGCCGGCACGGAATCAAAAATAATTTGCTGTTCTTGTTGCTGCAGGCGTAGTTCTGCTTCTGCTTGTTTTCTTTTAATTATTTCTTGTTGCAGTTTTTGGTTAGCTTTTTTTAGTTCAGCCGTGCGTCTTTCTACTCTTTCCTCTAGTTGATCGTAGTATTTTGTCAGCAAGTTTTGCTGCTGTTCGTGCCGCAGTGCTTCTAATTTTAACTTTTCGCTAGCTGACAAACTTGAGGATACAAAATCTGCTAATATTTGGGTAAATTCGTGTTCTTCTTCCGTCCAATCCCCGTCGGAACCGTGCCGTTCTGCGCTGACTATTCCCGCCATTTGACCTGCTAGCACAATCGGTACGTTTAACAGGGAAGTCGTGCCCTGATCGAGCAAATAAAGACCTACAAGTTCTCGCGTTCTGGGGTCATTTTCTGCGGTCACAGTAGCGATCGCGCTTGCCGATTTTAAAGCTTGAAAATATGCCGGACAGTCGGATGCTGTGATGATTATTTGTACGGAATGGAGTTTAGTATTTCGTTCGTAAAGGTCGATGCAGTGAAGCTGCGTTTTTTCTTCGCCATACAGCCAAATACTAGCTCGATCGCAGTTGACAATACTGACAGCGGTTTCTGTTACTTCGCGGATAAAGTCTTCTATATTGTTGCGTTCTTTAAGTTGACTTTTGGCTAATTTTGCGATCGCTAAAGTTGGACTGCGCCAATTTGCTCTCTGGTTGAGCGACGTGGGTGACTGCGAAGCAGCCTTAATTTCTTCGCAAACTAACAGTACAGCCGGCCGTTGGAAATTGGCAATGGAACGACCATGAGTATTTTCCTCTATTTTCCAATCTACCGCCGGCATTGGGCGCGCGGTTGCTTTTACCCTAATAATCCTGCCGTCTTTGCAAGTCAAGCAGCCCTCCCAACAGGCTATTTTTGGAGTTGGCGTACCGTTTTCCGGCTGGGCCAATCCGGCAAATTCTGCCTGCATTTTGCCTTGCTCTTGGCAGTAAAATATGTTAAAAATTGAATGACAAATTAATTCCTGCGGTTTGTAGGCAAGGCGAGACGCGCCGAATTGATTTAGCGAAAAAACTCTTCCCAAAGCGTCGAGAACGAAGTAAATGCCCGGAAAATTCTCATAAAGAGTTCCATACCAATCTTGTTCGACTTGGTGGCTGCACGAAAGTTTTGCTGTCGCGAACTCGCCGTCGGTGTCGAGCAAGTGAGAATAGTTGGTTTCGGGGTTGCTTGAATGACTTTTTTTAGCAAACACTTTTAGCTTAACTCGACTGTAATTAATTTTACTTTCTGGAATTTAACTTTTTTGTGAAACTAAATTAAACCTGTTGTTTGAAAAAAGTTACAAGTTGTAACAAAAATACCACTTGTCCAGCCTCCTGGTTTTCGCTTCCCCATCCAACCACTGTGTTTGTTTCTAGTTGGTACACGGTCTGCAGACGCTATTTCCCGCTAGTTGCAATGCCAGCAGGTTTAGCTGCAATTACCCAGTCTGTACTTTTAGCATCCTAGACAATAAAAAAAACCGATAATCACTGGTTTTAAGTATATATGATAACACTCAAATACCTAGTATTGGAACTGACCTACTTCGGATTCGGTTTGGGATATTTGCCGGGGCGGCGGATGAACCGGGTGGCGGTTGCAATTATCGGGTCAGCTTTTGGGGTGGCTTTGGGGATACTCGACCTGAAAACTGCTTGGGAGGCGATCGACCCCAATACGAGCGTTTTGTGTTGGGAATGACGATCGTGAATACAGTTAATTTGACAGCTTAATAAATATTTGCAATAATTAAGTTAAGTAAATCTTATAATGCCCAATCGGTCACGGGCTTTAGTCCTAGACTTTATACTTAATCTTGTCCAGCAAACGCTAAGGAGGTAAGGAAGAGTGAGTACCCAACCCGCTGCGAAACCCAGACTTAATTCTGCGTTCAAACAACTGATGTCTCTACACTGGGCTATGTCAGCTTGCTATTTAGTGGTGTTTATTACCGGTACTTCTATGGCTCGATTGCCAGGAGAATTGTTTATTCGAGGCCCCCTTTACGATTTTCACAAATCCGTAGGGGTGCTGACAATGGCTTTGCTGACTTTGCGGATTTTAACTCTGCTGCGGGTATGGTGGAAAAAATATACGAAACGCCTGCCAAAGTTTACAAAGGAATGGTACAAAAATTTTGCTCTGCACGCAACTTTGTACGTTTTTATGTGGCTAGTTCCCGTTGGTGGTTTCTTGCTTTCTAACTCTTACAAAAGTAACAATGTGAAATTTTTCGGAATTGTTTTGCCGGATATGTTTCCGCAGAATTCCGCAATGGTTGAGGTGGGAAGGAGTTTGCATTTTTGGCTTGGTTACACGTTTTTAGCGTTCGTAATTTTGCATATTATAGATCAGAAGAAAGTTGTGAGAGCTAATTGGCGCAGGTTGGCAAATTTTGTTCGCATTAAGTTCGCAAAGTCTCAAAAGGTTGGATAAATGGGCGATGAGGTACTATATCTCAATTGGTATTGATAAATTTACAGCAAAACTCGCTATTTTCCAGGGTGATATTCTGAAACTTCTCCCATCGTCTGACTTCTGGGGCAAATTTATAGGTTGTTCTAATAAATCGACAGGCTGACTAATCGCCAAACCCAAATCGCTCTTTAATTCCAACTTCGCCTCTTCACCGTGACACTCGTAACACCGCAAAATCCACACATTAGAATCGTCTTCCGATTGTTTGAAAGCCATCAGCACTAAATTTTCGGCGGACAAATCCAAAAACTTGCCAACTGCGGGCAGAGTCTTGTGGCCATTTTCCTCTAACTTGGGTAACACCTTTACTAGCAGTGGTAAATTCAACTCGTAACCCTGTCGAACAGTACCTGCCTCTTGCCAATTCCCAGCATGGGGATACACTGCACAAGTAAATTCGGAAACTCCTACATCTGCTTGTTCATCCGGCCAAGTCGAGCCCCGAAGCAATGTCAGCCGAATTTGATTTGGTTGAATGTCGCAACCGTATTTGCAATCATTGAGCAAACTCACTCCAAAACCGTCATTGCTGATATCAGTCCAGCGCAAAATCGGCACTTCCCATTTGGCTTTTTCGGCTGGTGTTTGCGGTTTAGTTGTGCGTGCGAGCGCACCGCCGGGAATTTCGCAAGTTGCAAAATCTGCTTCTACATTTAACCCAAAGGCTGCTTTTACTAAAACGTGAGTTTCTTGCCAATCTGCAACTGTCTTGATTTTCAGCAGCGGCGAACCTATTTCTACTATATAATCTTGGCAAAACTCCGATTTGCCAATTTGTCGGACTACGCGCAAACTCTGCCGTATTTCTCCCTGTGCTATCCAGGAAATATCTTTGAGTTTCGCCGCGGGTAGTTGATGTTTTTCATAATTTGGATCTATGTTCCAAGCATCCCAATATTGGCCGCTGTCTTGAAATGCTTGCAGTTGATTGCCGCCTGCTACATTCAGGACTTCTCGGTTATTTACTTTATCCCAAATGCTGGATAAATCCCCGGTTTGTCCGTCTACTGTTGCCCGAATAAATTCATTTTCTAAAACCATTTGTGCGGCTGCAAAAGGCGTTTCTTGACTAACTGTGTTTTTTTGTGCTATACCGTATGTAAGTTTTGATAACTCTGTCTTTTTTTCTGTTTCTGGACTCGCGGACGCATTATCCACAGTTTGAGCGTCTTCGCGACACAGCCAAAACACCTGGTAGCCAACGGCGGGGAGATTATTTGCCCAAAATAACAGTGTAGATTGCGATTGCGGTCGATCGCCCCTGAGAATCTGTGAAGCCAATCGCCGTCGGGAAAAATCGTAAATTTGCCAAGCTGAGTCAGCGGAATCGGGAAGCGGTACGGCGACAACCTCAGAGCGCGACCAATTGAGGGTATTGAAAATCAAAATTGGTTGAGCCTCGGGCGGCGGAGGATTCGGCAGAGAAATTTGAGCCGAGATTGCATCCAAAGATTTTAGCAGGATTTCCCGACAAGTGCGATCGACCTCGGCAAAGGCTATATTAGCATCCGCGTAAACTTGGGCGATCGCAGAACCGGGCAAAATATCGTGAAACTGGTTAAACAAAATTTGTTTCCAAGCTGATTCTAATTCGGATTTCGGATAAACCGCACCAGTACAAATCGTTGCCAGCGAAGACAGCAACTCCGCTTGGTAGAGTAATTCTTCGCAGCGGCGGTTTTGGCGTTTTTGGTCGGCGCGAGTCGTGTAGCAGCCCCGGTGGAATTCTAAATAAAGTTCGTCTTTCCAAACAGGGAGACTGGGGGGAATAGTTTTGAGTTGTGACCTGGGAGGATTTGCATCCGAAATTGCCGATAAGTTTGAAAATTCTAGCGCCCGCAAATTCTCCTGATTGTCGGATTCTGGAACATCACTTTCTGGCCTAGCTGTCGCAACTTCCGGCAAAAACTGACTCTCAATCAAAGACAAATAATCAACCGCTTTCGCAAACTCCAACCTGGGGAAAAAAGGCGACATTTTCCAGCGTTTCGCCACCTCCAACATATCACGAGTCGGGCCACCGCCGTGGTCGCCAACCCCAGGCAACCAAAGAGCATCTTGCAAACCAGTCTTAACTTGCCAGTCAAAAGCATAACTTGCCATTTTCACAGATTCTATGCCTTCACCAATTGGAGGAGACATCATGCTAAATATTTTAGTACCGTCCAACCCTTCCCACCAAAACACACCGTGGGGAAATTCCGTTGAATCGTTCCAGCGCAACTTTTGTGTTACAAAATAGTCAACTCCGCCTTGCCGCAAAATCTGAGGTAATTGCCACCCAAAACCGAAAGTATCCGGTAGCCAAGCTACCCGCATCAATTCCCCAAATTTTTCTTTTGCGTAGCGCTGTCCGTAAAAAACTTGCCGCACCATTGATTCAGCGGAAATCAAGTTTAAATCCGGTTCTACCCACATCCCGCCGACAACTTCCCAACAACCCGCCGCCACCTGTTTTTTAATTGCAGCAAATAAGTCCGGCCGATGTTCTTCTATCCAAGCATAAAGTGCCGGAGTTGAATGGCAGAAAATCAAATCGGGAAACTCCGATTG
>JACJNV010000261.1 GCA_014695175.1 Microcoleus sp. FACHB-DQ6
CAAATGTGATTCTGTTTTCCTTTCTTCTTGCCGTTTTTACGGATATGGGTTGATTTACATTCTGGGCATTGCATAAATTATTCCTCCTATTCATACTCTAACTCAGCAACGCCACAATTGGCTAAATTTTATTTTTAACTCTTTGGAATCACATACCTAATTCCGCCTTTATTCCCCGCCGCATCCCCATTGTAACGGGGGATAACATGAATAGCCGCGTGAGTGCGACTTTGACCAGCCTGTTTATTAATATTTATTCCCACATTAAACCCGTCAGGGTGAAACGTTTTTGTTAACATCTCTTGTACCTTATTAGCCATAAACCAGCAAGCCGATTGCTCTCGAAACGGCAGTTCAAAATAATTGGCAACGTGACGCTTGGGGATGATTAAAACATGACCTTTGCTGGCGGGATAACCGTCAAACATCGCATAAGCTGTTGCTGATTCAGTTAGCAAAATTAGGTTTTTATACGGATTGCAGAATATGCAGTTATTAGTAGAATTTCTTTGATGGTTGTAATGCACGTATTTGTAAATTTCGCAATACTCATCTAAGTGAACTGGCTTAAATGGAAGTTTGACAATGCACTGATATGTAGGTTTTTTGTGCACGTAATGTTCTCGAAAGCCTTCTTTTTTGATATCCCTTCTCACCGCAAAATACGCATTTCCTCCCGGTTTCAACAGGTGCGACACTTCCATCAGGACATTAGCTTGTTCTTCAGGAAACAAAACATTCAAAACATAAAAACAAATGATTGTGTCGAATTTATCTTCGGGGAATTCTGGGAAATAATAAGGGTCATAACCCGTAATATCGAAGCCTTTTTGCTGCAACAATCTAACATCGCTGCCGAAGCCACACCCAAAATCTAAGACTTTGCCTTGCAGCAAGTTTTTATCCAATAAAAATCTTGCCGGAAATGACAGATAAATTCTTTCGATGGCCGTCAGGTGGCTGAATTTATTTTGTTGCTTTTTCATGGCGGCATAAATTTGATTTAAATAAATATTCTTCCGTCCGCGCACCATCCGGACGAGAGTTTGTGTAGTACCGATTTCAATATCCGAATGTTATCTAAAAATTTTACCATTATTGCAGTTTGGCGATCGCCCCTTTTTCCACCAACACCTTACCAGTCACCAAATCCCGCACCGTCGCCAACAAAACCCGCCTCTCATCCACCTCAAAACTCACCGAAACTCTGTCAATTCCCAATACCCCGGGCGGACTTAAATGCGCTACGCAAACCTGCTGGTGGTGGCTTTCCAGAGACCGAAAATCAGTTTTTTTGTTGAGCAAACTGCTCGTCATTTGCCCTTTTTCGTTAAAAATAACCTCCGCTTGCGATACCTCCGCAACTTCCCCAATATCTAACCGAATTTCCCTTTGCCCTTCAATTGCCACTTGCAGCGTCAACTCTTCGGAACTTTGACAGGGATACTTCATTTCCTTTCTAAATATCGGCGAATAAGCATAAGTTTTAGCATAAGGTTCCCAGAGGCGAATTGCATAGCTGTGGCGCAAATAATCGTCAACACTCGCTAATTGTGTCAAGGCTAAAGCACCGTGCGCCACCGCTTCAAACGGCTTGTCAGCTTTGACTTTTTGCCGCCCAAAATACGAAACCACTAAATTAGATACAGCCGGAATTAGAGAAGTTCCTCCTACCAGCAAAACCTGTTCTATATCTGCTTTGCCGATACCTTTTCCCAGTGCAATACTCAGCACTTCATCTAAACTTTCCCGCAACTGTTCTAACAACTGCCTAGATTCCAGAATTTCCTCAAGCTTGTCTCGGTTTAGCTGCAAGTCGTAAGACATAAAATTTTCATCGTCTAACCAACTTTCCTTAGCCTCATTAACTTGAGAAAGTTGAATTTTTAATTTTTCCGCTATTTCTAATAAATTTTGCCAGCCAACTGGGCCGACTTCTGCCCGCGACGAACCAATTTGCCGCAAATAATCTTCCACAATCCAGATGTCAATATCTTCGCCGCCTACATAAGCATCGGATTTTGCCAATACTTCGGCACGCACCCCCCCCAGCCCCCCCTGGCTAAGGGGGGAAGCGAGATTTCTCTCCCCTTTCTGGGGTAAGGGGGGGGTTAGAGCAGTACGAACTAAACTTAAATCTAAAGTTCCGCCGCCAAAATCAACTACTAAAACTAGAGAGCCGGGGCGTTTTACTGCATATCCCAGGGCTGCGGCTGTGGATTCATCTATTACCTGAACTTCCGCAACTCCCAAACTTTCTCCTAAGTCGCGAAACCAATCTAGATATCGCTCAAATGCTCCGACTGGTACTGTAAAAATTACTTTGTCGGGCTGTATATTTTGTAAATATAATTGTTTCCAAATAGTGTTAATAAACTGTTCTGCTACTGATTCGGCTGTGTAGGTGTCGCCGTCGATATTGCGGGGCGGCGGCTGAAAGTCCGCAGCTAAATTGCGTTTAAAAGCTTTGAAAAAACGATCGGGCTGGGATTGTCCTAAACGCTGCGATCGCACTTTTTCTCCCAACACCAACTCTCCGGCATTTTTCACAAACACTAAAGTCGGCACTACCGATATTTCTCGAACATCTCCGCTCAAATTCTTCGTTTTAAATATGCGGGACATCTCGCCCAATCTCAAAGTTTCTGGTGTTTGCGTATCCGGGTTGAGAATGCAGACAACCGTATTGCTGGTGCCGAAGTCAATGGCAACTGTAGTCATGGCGATTTTAGATTTTAGATTTTAGATTTTAGATTTAATTTTTCATGCGGCCCTGGGTGGTGCAGCTAACTTTATAGGACTTACGCATCTACTCTATTTGTAGGGTCTAATTGCGCCCTTTACTTAATTTTTCATTCCCGCTGGAAGGGTGCGACTAACTTTAGCAGGAGTAAGAATTCGCTCTCCCTCTCGATAGCCGACAAACCGAATATAAACTAATTCTCCTTCGGTTATATCCTCAACATCCGGCTGGTGCAACTGCGGATTGTAAGCAGTTTGTTCCCACGCAGAACCAATCATTTCAAAATCCCAACTTGACAAGAGATTTTCTAAGGGAGTAAACAAAGCTGAGAGATTTTTGGCGGGCATATCCGGCTTGGCTTCTGCCATTTTGCGGGCGGCGGGATAGTTAGTTAACAAAGTTTGCAACTGTTCAAAGGTAGCGCGGCGAAAATCGGCAGTTAGTTGATCTTTTTGCTGCTGCAATTCTGATCGCAGCCGGAAACACTGCTGCCTCAATTCTTCAATTTCGGTGGGATTAGTTGTGATTGTAGCCGATATTGGCAGCGCGCTCAAAGTGCGATCGAACTCTTGAAAATTCAAATTCAGCACTGTTGCCAGCCGCCTCAGTTGGTCTAGCGTGAGTTTTCCCACGTCTCCCTGCCGCACTAAGCGCACCGCAAAGCGACTTAAGGCTGCTTTTTCGCCTAAGTGTTGCCAATCGAGAATGTCTAGCTGATTCATGCGTTCCCGCAGAATTGTATCGTACTTAAACTCGATCGCATCTCCCGCCTCAGATGCAGCATAAACGTACACTAAAATTAGAAAAATGCCCCCGACAGCCAGCGCGAAGCTGAAGGCAGGCACTGTTGTTACATCAACTGTTGCACCGAGGATCTCACACATCTTTAACTCTTCTAAACTTGTTTTAAAGTCTGCGTTTGTTCAACGCTCACATTTTCTTCGCCTTGGTAATATTCTGGCAACAAGTCTTGAGATTCTACTTTTCCGAGGGCTTTTTCAATTCCGGCGGTGGTTTCGGTGCAACTCGAACCGGTGGCGTTGAGGACGGTTTCGGTAATTTTACCGTCTTTGCCGATGCGGTATTCTATTTGGCGGTATTCTGCCATAATTCTTCCTCTTGGTTTAATGCTTGAGTGTTGACTGTTGAGTGTTGAGTTATATTATAGATTCTATTTACCAATTATTCTAATGAATTTTTGTAGCGACAATGCAACCGGGGTTTCGCCGGAGATTATGGCGGCGATTGCAGCGGCTAATTGCGGTGCTGTGATGTCTTACGGAGATGATGAATATACACAGCGTTTGCAAGTTAAATTTTCTGAGTTGTTCGAGACATCGGTGACTGTTTTTCCTGTAGCAACTGGTTCTGCTGCTAATGCTCTTGCCCTTGCGGTTGTTACTCCTCCTTACGGCGCTGTTTACTGTCACGCGGCATCTCATATTAATGTAGATGAATGCGGCGCGCCGGAGTTTTTTACAGGCGGTGCAAAGTTAGTGACAGTAACAGGAAATCATGGTAAAATAGAGCCAGAGACTTTAGGAAAAATACTCGATCGCGCTGGTGCAGGTGTCGTCCACCACGTACAGCCCGCAGCCGTCAGCATCACTCAAGCAACGGAAGCCGGCACAGTCTACCATCCAGCAGAAATTTCCCACATTTCGGAAGTAGTTCGCGCTCACAATTTGCACCTGCACATGGATGGAGCTCGCTTTGCCAATGCTGTCGCCAGTCTTGGCTGTTCTCCTGCTGATGTCACTTGGCGCGCCGGTGTAGATATTCTATCGTTTGGAGCGACAAAAAACGGCGCAATGGCTGCGGAAGCTGTGGTTTTTTTTAATCGCGAATTAGCAAAGACTTTCCCTTTTTACCGCAAGCGCAGCGGGCATCTTTTCTCGAAAATGCGGTTTTTGTCGGCGCAGTTGGAAGCGTACACAACCGATGATTTGTGGCTGAAGAATGCGGCTCATGCAAATAAGATGGCAGCCAAATTAGCCGAAGGTTTGGCGGGAGTTGAGGGAGCGCAGTTTTGCCATCGGGTTGAAGCCAACGAGATTTTTATTCAACTTCCCGAATCGGTAATTACAGGGGTTTTAGCTGAGGGCTTTCTGTTTTATCGGTGGGATGAATGTACTATTAGACTGGTAACGGCTTTTAATACTTTGGAAGCGGATGTTATTGCTTTGGTGGAAGCGGTTAAACGACATCAGTAATTATTTCGTAAGGGCGAGTTTTACGAATAATATCTGACGAGTACCAACAATCTACATAAACCCGTTCCCCACAACAGACAACCCGCATCAACATTAAATTTGGATCGAATGCGGAAAATCTACATTCTGATTTTTCGTTTGATGGGGGCGGGCTTGAGAGATTGTTGGTTATTTACAATTATTGTTTGTGAAACCCATACCTACAATTTAATAGATTGAGGAACAGGTTCGGCAACTGCGGCTAGTTCGGGTTCAGCTTCTTCGAGATGTGCTTCTAAAAGCGCCAGATTTCTCATGTTTGATTTATAAAAAGCATCGAAGATATCTCCGACTAAAGGTACTGAGCCAACAACGGCTTCTAGACCGATGTTGTAAATCATTTTCCCGAGAGTTTTTTGGGGAATGTTGAATCGAGTTGCTAAATAAATTAGGTAGGCCGAAAACGCGGTATCTACGATATCTCCAGCACCCGGAACTAAACCGATAATGGGGTCTAAACCAATGCGAAATTTAGTGCCGGGGATGCCAATGGCAGTATCCATCAGGCGGCTGAGTTTGCGGATGCGGTTGAGGGTGGCGAGACGCTCTATGTTGTTCATATTATTATTGTTGAACTAGGTTGAAAATTTGAAATCTGTCGGAAGACGGAAAAAAAACATCTAGAAACCGCTCATTCTCGATCTTCGCTAATATGCTGAATTCCCCATTCGTGCATGGCATTAATAATCGGTTTGAGACTTTCGCCCAAAGGCGTTAGCGAATATTCAACTTTTGGCGGCACTTGCAGGTAAATTTCCCGGTGCACGATCGCGTCTGATTCCATTTCCCGCAGTTGCTGCGTCAGCATCTTCTGAGTAATGCCGTTGACAGCTCGTTGCAGCTCGTTAAAGCGCTTCACTCCTTGAAACAACTCCCGCAGAATCAAGACTTTCCAGCGCCCGCCAATCACCTCTAGAGTGCGTTCTACCGGGCAATTTGCTCGATCGACCTTTACTTCTTGGACTTGCATAGTATCTTTTTGGTAACTACCGCACTTTTAAGTGCGTACTATCCATAATAACTTGACTCGGCTTAAAATAAAAACATCAAAGAAACACCCGATAAATTTCACTGAGGATTCAGAAAATGATTACCGTCAGAAAAAGTGAAGCAAGAGGACACGCTAATCACGGTTGGCTGGACAGTTACCACACATTTTCTTTTGCCGGCTATTACGATCCAAATTATATGAATTTTCGCTCTTTGCGGGTAATTAATGAGGATTTCGTTAGCCCCGGCAGAGGTTTCGGCACTCACGGACACAGCGACATGGAAATCATTACTTATGTATTAGAAGGAGCATTAGAACACAAGGACAGTTTGGGTACTGGTGCAGTGATTAAACCCGGTGAAGTGCAGCGGATGAGTGCAGGTACGGGTATCCAGCACAGCGAGTTCAATAACTCGCAAACAGACCCAGTTCATTTGCTGCAAATCTGGCTGTTACCCGATACAAAAGGCTTGCAGCCGAGTTACGAGCAGCGGGAGTTTCCCCTAGCAGAAAGGCACGGAAAACTGCGCTTAGTGGCGGCGCGAGATGCCAGAGATGGTGCTGTAAAAGTGCATCAAGATGTTGATTTGTATGCGGCTGTTTTGGATAAAGACTCGCGCGTTTCTCATGCTTTGCAGCCGAATCGCCACGCTTGGGTGCAAGTGGCTCGCGGCTCGGTTTTGCTAAACGGTTTGACTTTGAAAAATGGCGACGCTGCGGCGGTTAGCGGCGAGTCTGAGGTGGTGATTGAAGCTACGGAAGATGCTGAATTTTTGCTGTTTGATTTGGCATAGAATAGCATACGAAATCCCCGGCTTCTCCCAGAAGTCGGGGATTTGAGATCGTTGGGCGATTGAAATCGCTTCTTGTTAAACACAGTCCCAGCAGAGGGGGACTAAGAAATTAATCAGCCATCCAAGATTTTGTCCCAAAAATCCCTGCTACAAGTTCGGGAATGCCCAAATCAACATCTAAGCTTTCCCAGTGCACGCTACTACCGGAAGGCGGTAGCCAAACATCAGCCAACTGTTCGGGTGAAGCGCCTTCTAAGCCTTGTGCAAGCCTCGGAGGAAAAGAAAAAATAGCAGCGTTTTTCAGTTTGATAACTATTAAATCTTCCGAGTGATTATAGTACACGGATTCGGCACGGGGTTCTGTAGCCTCAGCGTTTTTCCATGCTTGCTTGGCTTTGGTTATTTGCTCTCGGAGATTTTCCTCAGTTAACTCTTTGTCCCAGTTTCTAAATACCATGTATTTCTTGCCATCGGTTTTGTTAAGTTTGGATACTTGATTATTGCTGCAGGGGAGTGTGTTAAGCGGACTGTGAAGGACATGATACTTAATAATGGGTTACTACTTAGGAAATAAGTAAATAGGAGGAAGAAACTAACTTTTATCTGTGGTATTTCTGGTAAGGGTAAATGTTTAGGATAAATTTTTATGGAACAACAGCCGATCGCCAGAAAGCATCTTGTTTGGAGCCTCCTCACTGGTTTAGCAGTCGGCGCGATCGCAGGCGCACCCCTCGGCTGGATGGCTAATGGGAAATATTCCGAGCAGCGTTTGGCTGAAAATATCATTTGTCGAGAAAAAAATAGAGATAAGCCAGTTGCTATGGTTGAGTCTATTTGTGGTCCCCGATTCTAAATTTTTCTGCTAGCCAGAGGGCTGTGTGCAATATCTTGAGGCTTGTGCGAATGTCGAAAGTTCGATCGTCGCGCAGGCATTTTGGCGTTCTCAACCGTCAATCGATTTTAGATTTTAGATTTTAGATTTTAGATTAAAGAATTGAAGCATTGACCCCACGGATCAATGCGGGCGCTTGTTTATCGGATACAGGTTTTTTATTTCTGGACGGATGAATCCGGGGGCTTGTATCCTGGATGCTTTCGGTTAATATGCCACAAACCGGAAAAGTTATGCGTCAGTTGATATGTGGGTATGTTAAATTTACACAATAATGAATTACAGCAGAACAATTCCGGCTATTTTGAGTGCTACGATCGCCCTGAGTTCGATCGCCCTCATCCCACTCACATCACCTCAAATCGCCCTCGCATTAACCGCCGACAAAGTTAAAACCGTTGCCCAACAAATTACTGTTCGCATCCAGGGGACAAAAGGCGGTTCAGGAGTAATTTTAGAGAAACAAGGCAGCACATACTATATTCTCACAAACTGGCACGTTGTCGATAAAGCCGGCGATTACGAGGTCGTAACTCCTGACGGCAAAGCTCACTCTGTATACTATAGCCTCGTGCGGCGAGTGCCCGGGATGGATTTAGCCGTCGTGCCGTTCAGCAGCCCTCAAAGCTACCCCCTGGCTCAATTAGCCAATTCCTCAGCAACTAAGGGAAACAAGGCTTATGTGGCCGGCTGGCCGATATCCGGCGGTTCTCTGAGACAGCCGATTTTCATCGCCACGGAAGGTCAGCTTACCGGCCGCCAAACTCCTTGGAACGGTTATACTTTGGTATACAATAACTTAGTGAGAGCGGGAATGAGCGGCGGGCCGGTGCTCGATGACGCAGGCCGAGTTGTCGCAATAAACGGCATTGTCAGGTTAGAGGAAAACTCTGATAAAATCGTGGCTGCGGGAATAGAAATTAATACTTTCATGAAATGGCGATCGACTATTTCGCTGCCAGTCGTTCCCCAATCTCCTACTGCCGGAAACCCGAAAACTCCGGGGAATAATGCGCCACGCACGCCCGCAAGTGCGCTCGCCTTTGCTGCCACAAATACCCTCAAAGGGCCTTCGGAAGTTGTCAGTTCCCTTGCCCTAGCTTCCGCTTATTTTACTACAGGAAATAGCAACGGCACAATCTCAGTTTGGAATTTCCCCGGCGGGCAATTAAAAACTACCCTGCAAGGTCACACGGAAGCCGTAAACGCACTGGCGGCGAGTGCGGATGGCAAGGTGTTAGCTAGCGGCAGCGACGACAAAACTGTAAAAATTTGGAATTTAGAAACTGGTGCGGTTGTACGCACTTTGAGCGGGCATTCCAATGCTGTTTCGAGCGTGGCCGTTAGTCCCGACGGTCAATTTGTAGCCAGTGGCAGTTGGGACAAAACGATTAAGATTTGGAACCCGAAAACAGGAGAGTTGCTGCGGACTTTGACCGGGCATTCTGGGTTGGTGAATGCTGTTGCAATTAGTCCCGACAACAAAACTTTAGCTAGCGGCAGCAAAGACGGTTCAATTAGGTTGTGGAATTTAGCTAGCGGTCAAGCAATTCGCACGATTAGCGGCAAAAACTTGTCTGTTTTGTCGCTAGCTTTTACTCCCGACGGCAAGAGTTTAGCTGCGGGAAATAGCAACGGTACAATCGGTTTGTGGAATGCCGGAAACGGGCAGTTAATTCGTCGTTTGAGCGGGCATACTGACGGAGTTTGGTCGGTGGCATTCAGTCGGGATGGCACTACGCTGGTTACTGGCAGTTGGGATAAGAGTGTGAGACTTTGGGATGTGCGATCGGGGGATTTGAGAGGCAATTTGAGCGGTCATGCTGGCTACGTTAGTGCTGTGGCGATTAGCAGCGACGGTAAGACGATTGTGAGTGCGGGTTGGTTGGGGGAAATTAAGATTTGGAAAAGGAGTTGAGATTTTTTTGAACGAACCGCAAAGGCGCATTAGGCGGAGGGGCGCGTAAGCGCTACTCAACCTAGAAACAGCCCCGCCTCTGTAGCGAAGGCAGCTAGTGGAGGGTTCGCTTAGGCACGGACTCTACTGGTAGGGTGCGTCAGTTGGTAGCGATTCGATGTACATCGGCTAATCATTTCCGGGCTCCGCCCCCCTACTACCTAGCATTTTGTTTCAAACTACGATCGACCCTTATGATAGATTTGGTTCTTGCCAGACTACACTGGAAGACAAAATCAAATTAAAAATTTCGCCATAAATTCGATCGACCCGCCGATCGGGCGGGACTCTCAACTTCGTGGAACAGGCGTCCCGCCTGTGGTTGGCAAAGTAAATCTAAAATCTAAAATCTAAAATCGCGTGACTTCTGACAAATGATTGAAGTAGAACACTTAAGCAAAACTTACGGTTCGACCGCAGCGATCGCGGACGTGTCTTTTTCGGTCGAATCAGGAGAAATTCTCGGTTTTTTGGGGCCAAACGGCGCGGGCAAAACCACAACCATGCGGATTTTGTCGGGATATTTGCCGGCATCCAGCGGTACGGCCCGCATCGCCGGCATGGATGTTCACGAAGACTCGATGGCCGTCAGACAGCGCATCGGCTATCTGCCGGAAAACCCGCCACTGTATCCAGAAATGACTGTGGAAGGGTTTCTGTTTTTTGTCGCCCGGATCAAGCAAGTACCTGCAGGCGATCGCGCGCGACGAGTTACTTCCGCGATCGAACGCTGCGGCCTGGTTGATAAACGCAAAGTTTTAATCCGCAAACTTTCTAAAGGATTTCGGCAGCGCGTCGGTATCGCCCAGGCGATCGTCCACGACCCCCCGGTAATTATCTTAGACGAACCAACCGTCGGCCTCGACCCCCGACAAATCATCGAAGTCCGCAATTTAATCAAAAGTCTTGGCGGCCAACACACAATTATCCTTTCGACGCACATTCTGCCGGAAGTCAGCATGACTTGCAACCGCGTTACCATCATCAATCGCGGTAAAATCGTCGCTGCGGGTAGTCCCGAAAATTTGATGGGAGAGTTGGCCGCCGGAGAGGGTTACGAGCTCGAAGTAGAAGGCGAGGCAGATTTGGTAAACAGTCTGCTGTTGCCTTCTTTGGAAAACTTGCGGGGAGTTCGATCGATCGAATTAATTCCCAACCAGCAATTTTTAGCGAGTCGTTACCGCCTGCGGGCATTGTGCGAACCGGACATAGAACCCGGACGAGAAATTGCAGCAGCTATCCTCGCCTCTGGATTCGGACTCTGCGAAATGCGTCGCAATCGGGCTAGTTTGGAAGATGTGTTTTTAAGGCTGACAGCGGCTGAAAAGAAACCGGAAGAAAATCTGGTTCACAGCGAACCGGAAGTCGATCGAAATCTGCAAGAAGCGGCAGAAATTCAACACTCGATCGCGGATGCTCATCAATCGGAATCGCAACCGATTGTCGAAAACCTGCAAGTTTCAGATAGGCAAGAGTCTCTCTATGATTCTCATTCAGCATCGGAACCAGTTGCAGAAACCGTAGAGTTGAGAGAACATCCTCAACCAGAATCAGAACCAGTTCCAGAAACCGTAGAGTTGAGAGAACATCCTCAACCAGAATCAGAACCAGTTACAGAAACCGTAGAGTTGAGAGAACATCCTCAACCAGAATCAGAACCAGTTCCAGAAACCGTAGAGTTGAGAGAACATCCTCAACCAGCATCAGAACCAGTTCCAGAAACCGTAGAGTTGAGAGAACATCCTCAACCAGCATCAGAACCAGTTACAGAAACCGTAGAGTTGAGAGAACATCCTCAACCAGCATCAGAACCAGTTACAGAAACCGTAGAGTTGAGAGAACATCCTCAACCAGCATCAGAACCAGTTACAGAAACCGTAGAGTTGAGAGAACATTCTCAACCAGAATCAGAACCAGTTGCAGAAACCGTAGAGTTGAGAGAACATCCTCAACCAGAATCAGAACCAGTTCCAGAAACCGTACAGCCGATAAAAGGGAAGCATCTCAGTTTGGGTGTCACAGGAACCAGATCATCTTACTCGCTACAGATATCTAAACAAGCAAGCAGGATGCTCACTTTTGTAAAAAATGTTTTTTACAAAAGTGAGATACTCCCGATCGAACCTTCTCCACCAGAATCCGAACCAGTTGTCGAAACAGTAGAGTCGATCGAGCATCCTCAACCAGAACCGATAGTCGAAAATCAGCCCGTTGTTTCAGAAACCGTAGAGTCGATCGAGCATCCTCAACCAGAACCGATAGTCGAAAATCTAGAAGTTTCAGAAACTCTAGAGTTGATCGAGCATCCTCAACCAGAACCGATAGTCGAAAATCTAGAAGTTTCAGAAACTCTAGAGTCGATCGAGCATCCTCAACCAGCATCGGAACCAGTTGTAGAAACCGTAGAGTCGAGCGACTATTCTCAACCAGAACCGATTGTCGAAAATCTGCAAGTTTCAGAAACCGTAGAGTCGATCGAGCATTATGAACCAGAATCCGAACCAGTTGTCGAAAGGCAAGAGTTGATCGAGCATCCTCAACCAGAACCGATAGTCGAAAATCTAGAAGTTTCAGAAACTCTAGAGTCGATCGAGCATCCTCAACCAGAACCGATAGTCGAAAATCTAGAAGTTTCAGAAACTCTAGAGTCGATCGAGCATCCTCAACCAGAACCGATAGTCGAAAATCTAGAAGTTTCAGAAACTCTAGAGTCGATCGAGCATCCTCAACCAGAACCGATAGTCGAAAATCTAGAAGTTTCAGAAACACAAGAGTCGATCGAACATCCTCAACCAGAACCGATAGTCGAAAATCTGCAAGTTGTAGAAACACAAGAGTCGATCGAGCATCCTCAACCAGAACCGATAGTCGAAAATCTGCAAGTTGTAGAAACACAAGAGTTGATCGAGCATCCTCAACCAGAATCCCAACCAGTTGCAGAAACATCAGAGGAAATAAGCGATTTAGAACCAGAAATGCAACCAGTGGCAGATTTTCTGGAAATTGTAGAAAAACAAGAGTTGATCGAGAATCCTCAACCAGAATCGGTTGTCGAAAATCTACTCATTGTCGAAACACAAGAGTCGAGCCAACCTTCTCAACCAGAACCTGTTGTCGAAAATCTGCTCATTGTTGAAACACAAGAGTCGATCGAGAATCCTCAACCAGAACCGATTGTCGAAAATCTACTCATTGTTGAAACACAAGAGTCGATCGAGCATTCTCAACCAGAACCGATTGTCGAAAATCTGCAAGTTTCAGACACAGTAGAGTCGATCGACTATTCTCAACCAGAACCGGTTGTCGAAAATTTGCTCATTGTAGAAACAGTAGAGTCGAGCGAGCATTCTCAACCAGAACCGATAGTCGAAAATCTAGAAGTTTCAGAAACGGTAGAGTCGATCGAACATCCTCAACTAGAACCGATTGTCGAAAATCTGCTGATTGTTCAAATGGTAGAGCCGAGCGAACTTTCTCAACCAGAATCCGAACCGATTTTAGATGCGCCAAAGCCTAGCGAACTTTCTCAACCAGAATCCGAACCGATTTTAGATGCGCCAAAGTCGAGCGAACTTTCTCAACCAGAATCCGAACCGATTTTAGATGCGCCAAAGTCGAGCGAACTTTCTCAACCAGAATCCGAACCGATTTTAGATGCGCCAAAGTCGAGCGAGCTTTCCCAACCAGAACCCGAACCGATTTTAGATGCGCCAAAGTCGAGCGAGCCTTCTCCACCAGAACAGGTTGTCGAAAATCAGCTCATTGTTCAAATGGTAGAGCCGAGCGAGCATTCTCAGCCAGAACCGGTGGTCGAAAATCTGCCCGCTGTTTCAGAAACGGTAGAGTCCCTAGAACATCCTCAACCAGAACCGATTTTAGATTCACCAAAGTCGATCGAGCGTTCTCAACCAGAATCCGAACCGATTTTAGATGCGCCAAAGTCGCTAGAACTTTCTCAACCAGAACCCGAACCGATTTTAGATTCACCAAAGTCGAGCGAGCATCCTCAACTAGAATCCCAACCAGTTGTAAAAAATCGGCCACTTAAAAAAAAGCCACAACCGAGTAGCGATTCTCGACCAGAACAGCCACCTATTGCCAAAAAGCGACAAATAGAAAAAAAGCAAAAGGATAGAGACGACAGCGAAAAACCAGCCGCAGGCGACTCAGAATGAACCAATTACCAATGGCCAATTACCCATTCCCAATTCCTAAAGGTTAGTAATGATTAGTAATATTATCGCAATTTACCGCAAAGAACTACAAAGCTATTTTGCCTCGCCATTAGCCTATGCCATCGCAGCCGTCTTTTGGCTAATCACCGGCTACTTTTTAATAGCCATCCTCCTCGCCCCCGACGGGTTAATTCCTCAAATCGGGCAGCGAGACCAAATGGGAATTACCGAACCTCCCATCGACGTAGCCTACGAATTCCTGCAACTATTTCTGCGAATAATGGGTTCCCTTTCGTTGTTCGTACTACCCGCACTCTCAATGGGACTTTACGCAGAAGAACGCAAACGGGGCACCTTAGAACTATTAGCCACATCGCCCTTAACAAACTGGGCAGTTGCTACCGGCAAACTCCTGGGAGTTTTAACATTTTATACCACAATGTTGCTGCCTCTGCTGTTCTGTGAGGCGATCGTCCTCAGTTCCTCAACCCCACCCGTACCCCCCGGAGTTCTTCTGCTAGGACACGGTGGCTTAATCTTACTAGCAGCAGGAGTATTGTCCCTCGGAATGTTTATTTCCTCCCTCACCGACAGCACAATTTTATCCGCCATCCTCACCTTCACTCTAGTATTATTTCTCTGGGTGATCGATGCAGTCGCCGTCAGTATCGGTGGCCCCTTCGGCACAGCATTAGGACATTTGTCCCTCCTAACAAATTACACCAATCTTGTCAAGGGAGTTTTCGATACCAGCAGTTTAATTATGTTTGCCAGTTACATCATTTTAGGAGTATTTCTGACCGCCCAATCCATCGATGCGCTGCGATATCAGCGTTCCTAAAAGCATCCGGGAAGGCTTCGGGGAATAAAGAGGAAAGAGTGAGAAAGTAGGAGATTGGGAGAGTTACACATTAAAGTAAACACCACCTATTCCCAATTCGCAATGCCCAATGCCCAATTCCCAATTCCCAATTCCCAATTCTCAATTAATGTTAGTTATTCCACTAATTTCTTGAAATAATGAGATTTATCAATCCTAAAATCGACTTTGCGTTCAAAAAAATATTCGGTTCCAGCGACAGCAAAGACATCCTGATTAATTTTTTAAACGCCATCCTTTATGAAGCACAGCCGATCATCGAAGACTTAGAAATAATCGACTCCCCGCCAGAAACTCCAACTCTCGGAGTCCAAGACACACACCTAGATGTCAAAGCCACAATTAACGGCGACAGAATCGCCCTAGTTGAAATTCAACTGATCAACGTGCCTTCCTTTGGGAACAGAGTTTTGTACAACGCTGCCAAAAGCTACAGCCAGCAATTAACAGGAAAAGAACGCTACGAAAGACTAAAAACAGTAATTTCCTTGAAAATTACCGACTTTGAAATGTTTGAAAATCAGCCGGAATTTATGTCACGGTTTGTTTTCCAAGAAAAAGAGCAACAGTTTGAGTGTCCAGATACTGAAATAGAATTAGTATTTATCGAACTGCCAAAATTTAGCAAGGAATTAGCAGAATTAGAAACAACTGCAGAGCAATGGATTTACTTTCTAGAAAATACCAGCAGTCTGGAGACAGTACCAGAAACACTCAGTGCAGTTCCCGAAATTCAGAAAGCTTTTAGAATTGCCAACGAGGAAAACTTCACTCAGCAAGAATTAAATGAATTGGAGAAGCAAGAACTGTGGATTCAAGACCAGCAGATTGCCATAGATGTAGCAAGAGAACAGGTGACCAAAACCGCTCAACTTTCGTTAATATTGCGTCAGCTAGTGCGGCGTTTAGGCACAATACAACCGGAAACAGAAAACTGCATTCGTGAATTAGGCGTAGAGCAATTAGAAGAACTAGGAGATGCCGTGCTGGATTTCAACCATCAGTCAGATTTAACAGCATGGTTGCAGGCTAATGCGATATAGAATAACATCCTCGAAGCGGAATTTTCTCACTCAATATTTACCTTATGAAAATTAGCAAAAAAAATTGGAAATATGTTTTTTTGCTGGGCCCCCTCCTCATCGCAGCGGGGGTAACAGCAGCACTTGTATCTGGAGTATGGGACCCCCTGACAGTCGGTTTAGTTATTGCCGGAGCAGTGACGATCGCACTTTGGCTGCTATATTTGAGTTACGAACAAAGCTTTTGGGGGCAGCGTTCCACTCAAGCCAGCACCAACGCCCTGATTGCTACCCTCGCCGTCTTTGTGATTCTCGGAGTAATTAACTTCATAGCAGTTCGCTATCCCGTCCGCATCGACTTAACCGAAAGCCAACAATTTACCCTCGCCCCGCAGACTCAACAAATACTGCGAAACCTGCAACAAACAGTCAAAGTTTGGGTGTTTGACCCCATCCAAAACCCCCAAATTAAAGAATTGCTGCAAAGCTACAAACGCGAGGGAGGGCAAAAATTCCAATTCGAGTTTGTTGACCCGCAGACCCAACCTGGAAAAGCGCGGGAATTTAGCATTACTAGCATCGGGGAAGTTTACCTGCAATCCGGCGACAAAAAACAGGTACTGCAAAAAGGGGGCACTGCTTTTGGTAGCGACCCGAATCAAGGGCTTTCAGAGATAAAACTTACCAATGGCTTAGAAGAAATCCTCAGCACTCGCGTTGCTACAGTTTACTTTTTGCAAGGCAAAGGAGCCCGCCCGATAAAGGAAGGTCAAGGCGGAATTCAGCAAGCTGAAAAAGCTCTGAAAGATAAATACTACAACGCCCAAACGCTGAATTTGACGGAACGCAAAGAAGTGCCAGAAGATGCAGATGCTTTAATCGTTCCGGGGCAGGACAAACCTTTTTCCGATACAGAAATTAAAGCACTAAGAGCTTATCTCGATCGCGGTGGCAGTTTATTGTTAATGGTAGACCCGGCAACTGATACGGGATTGGACAAATTGCTGCAAGAATGGGGCGTAAAACTAGACACCCGCTTGGCCATCGATGCTTCGGGTACTGGTCAAAGATTTGGTCTTGGCCCCACGGTTCCCACAGTCAGGCGCTACGGCGAACATCCGATTACTCAAAGTTTTGGCACCGGCATTTCTTTCTATCCGTTTGCGCGTGCTTTGGAAACCTCGCCCGTAGAAGGGATAGAGGAAAAACCGCTGATTTGGACGAGTCAAGAAAGTTGGGCGGAAAGCGATTTGACGACGAGGAAATTGGAGTTCGATCAAAAGACCGATCGACAAGGCCCGCTATTATTAGGTGTAGCTTTAGTTCGATCGTCCACTGACAGCACTCCCTTAAAGCCCTCACCTTCACCAACACCAACTTCGCCCTCGCCTTCACCCCAAGCATCGCCGACAACTTCGCCATCGCCGACAGATTCACCATCCCCGACAGATTCACCATCCCCGACAGATTCACCATCTCCGACAGATTCACCATCTCCGACAGATTCACCGTCGCCGACAACTTCGCCATCGCCAACAACTTCGCCATCGCCGACAACTTCACCATCGCCGACAACTTCGCCATCTCCGACAACTTCGCCATCGCCGACAACTTCGCCATCGCCGACAACTTCACCATCGCCAACAACTTCACCGTCGCCGACAACTTCACCGTCGCCGACAACTTCACCGTCGCCGACAACTTCACCATCGCCGACAACTTCACCAACAGCTTCCCCAATCAGCTATTCAGTGATTGTCTCGCAAGAAGCTACGCCTCCAGTATTACCGACGACTTCGCCAACACCGGCAGCATCTCCGACAGCATATCCCACAGCATATCCAGAAAGTTCACCAATACCGACAGAATCTCCCACAGCATCTCCCACACCGACACCAGAAACATCTCCCACAGCATCTCCCACAACATCTCCCAGTCCAACCGCAACTCCTTCCGCGCCTTCAACTCCTAGAAAAACATCGCGAATGGTAGTAATTGGCACATCTCAATTTGTGACTAACG
This sequence comes from Microcoleus sp. FACHB-DQ6, assembly GCA_014695175.1. Lineage (GTDB taxonomy): Bacteria > Cyanobacteriota > Cyanobacteriia > Cyanobacteriales > Microcoleaceae > Microcoleus. The sequence goes on from JACJNV010000261.1 coordinate 17,729, forward strand.
GTTGGTTTGACCAACAACTCAATAGCGACGTGTTTCTCAATTCAGTCAGTTGGTTGAGTAAACCAGACCAGCAAAGCTTTTCTATCAGTCCGAAAAAAGCTACCAACCGCCGTATTAACATGACGACCATCCAAGTAGGATTGCTGGTGTTAGCTTGGCTAATTTGGCCTTTACTCGGACTGGGAATTGGCGGCGCTATCTGGTGGAAGAGAAGATAAGTTAGTTGACTGTTGACTGTTGTCAGTTGACTGTTGACTGTTGACAGTTGACTGTTGACAGTTGTCATTTGTCATTTGTTAATCCTTTGCTGTGGCTAATAACAAATAACCAATAACATTAATCAACAGTCAACAGTCAACTGTCAATAGTTAACAATGCCCAATGCCCAATGCCCAATGCCCAATGCCCAATGCCCAATGCCCAATTCTCAGTTATTATGAAATTGCAGAAAAATACATTAGTATTGATAGCCGTCGCGCTGAGCATGACGGGGTTGGTTGCTTTGTTCGAGATGCAAGTATCTCCGAAAGAGGAAGCCGCTAAGGAAGAAAAACAGAAAATTTTTGCTTTTAACTCCGATCGCATACAATTCTTTACAGTCAAAACTCCGGAAAAAATATTGACCTTTGAGCGAGTTTATGCTACAAAAGGAGGCAAGTCTAGCTGGGAAATGAAATTGCCCGTGCAAGCACACGCAAGTCAGGCATCTGTGGATTTTTTGCTAGACAGGCTCGCAACAGGAAAGAGCGATCGCACGATCAATATTACTGCTGCTCAACTGCCAGAATTCGGTCTCGACCAACCCCAAGCTACAGTCACAGTAAAGCTGGACAACCAGGAAACTCACCGCCTAGTTTTAGGCAAAACAGACTTTAGCGGCCGCTTCTTGTACGCTCAAGCCAATCCGCCGGAAGCGCCCCCTCAAAATTACGCCCAAAATTTGCCCGTGCTGCTAGTGCCTTTTGACTTTAAAAATGCCGTCCAGCGACCTTTGTCAGAGTGGAAAAAAGCAGAAGAACCCAAAACAGAGAAACCGCAAAAACCCTCTCCGACGCCAAGTCCTGAGAATAAATAGATGGCCGTTGGATCTAAGATGTTGCACCATTCTCAATAAGGCTTTTATGAACAGGCTTTCCGGCCTGTTCCACAAAGAGTGAATTTTCTTGTGGAACAGGCATCTTGCGTGTGGCTGACAATGGTGCGCTCTGGGATAGAATTTAAAGAACAAATCCCAAAACCTGTTACATCCAACATTCCTCACCTAAAATACAGAAAAGTCTAAACTTAAACTGTATTTAAGTGGCGTGCATTACCCCCAGGAAAGGGCGAATATGTTTCAGACAGCACTCAACCAAGGTACGACAGCAACGGATACAGCGCTTGACGTTGAACTCCGCAAGGTCTTTAAGGTATTTAACGGCGAAACCGCAGTCCGCGGAGTTGACCTCAACATCCGCCAAGGAGAATTTTTTAGCATCCTCGGGCCTAGCGGCTGCGGCAAGACTACGACCCTGCGGTTAATCGCTGGGTTCGAGACTCCCTCGGCGGGCGAAGTGATGATTCGCGGCCAGTCGATGACCAACACTCCAGCTTACCGCCGTCCGGTAAATACTGTGTTTCAAAGCTATGCTTTGTTCGGACACATGAATGTCTGGGACAATATCGCTTTTGGATTGCGGATAAAAAAGCTGGGGAAAGGAGAAATTGAAGAACGGGTACGGGAAGTTTTGCAATTGGTGAAAATGGAATCTTTCGCCAACAGGTTTCCCGGTCAAATGTCGGGTGGCCAGCAGCAGCGGGTGGCTTTGGCGAGAGCTCTGGTAAATCGACCGGCGGTTTTGCTGCTGGACGAACCTCTGGGTGCTCTGGATTTGAAGTTGCGGAAGCAGATGCAGTTGGAACTGTCGAATTTGCATCAAGAATTGGGTTTGACTTTTGTGATGGTGACTCACGACCAAGAAGAGGCGATGAGTCTGTCTGACCGGATTGCGGTGATGCACGAGGGGAGGATCGAGCAAATTGGCTCTCCTGAAGAAATTTATGAGTGCCCGCAGACGGCTTTTGTGGCGGATTTTATTGGCGATACGAATTTGTTTTCTGGTACGGTGGAGTCGATCGACCGATCGACTATCACAGTTCGCACATCAGCCAATCTGAAAATAGTCGTTCAGCAGTCGGATATGTGGAGTGGTGTCACAGGCGACTCTGTTGTGGTCAGCGTTCGGCCGGAAAAAGTATATTTGAATCTCTACCAGCCGGAAGTGTCGGTCAACTGTTTTGAAGGGCGGCTCAAAAATACTATGTACATGGGCACGCACGTTCATTACGTCGTTGAGTTGCCGTCGGGCGATAAAATTACTGTACGCCAGCCAAATACCGGCGGTTCTTTCCCAGATCCGCACACGCCGATTTACGCTTATTGGGGAACTACTGATTGTCTCGCTTTGACCGATCGAGCATAATTACGAAGGAAGTTCGGCAACGAACGCGCGATCGAGATTTAACGGATGTCACGGAGGTCGGGAAGTTCGGCAACGAACAGTGTACGGGATTTAACAGATTTAACGGATGGATGTTGCAGGAAAGTTCGGCAACGAACAGTGTAGGGGATTTAACGGATTTAATCGAATTTCCCAATCCCTAATTCCCCAATCTAAAATCTAAAATCTAAAATCTAAAATCGAATTTCCCAATCCCCAATTCCCCAATCTAAAATCTAAAATCTAAAATCTAAAATCTAACTGTGCCTCCGACTAACTTACCAATTTCCAGGATTTTTCCGGCTAATTCTACACGCCGTCAGTTCCTAAAAAATTCGGCGGCGACAATTTCCGGGTTAGCTGCTTCGAGTTGCGGCTGGCGACTTGCAGACGTACAATCTGCTCCTGCCGTCAAAGGTGCTGCCGACCAACTTTTCATCTATACTTGGGCCGGCTATACCGATGAAGCTTTGCTCGATCGCTTTGCCGAAAAAACAGGCATTCGCGTAGTGGCTGACGTGTTTAGCTCCAACGAAGAGATGCTGGCGAGAGTTCAAGCCGGTGGCGCCCGCGCCTACAGCATCATTTACCCATCTGATTACATGGTGGTTCAAATGACGGAACTCGGGCTGTTGAGCCCATTAGACCACTCGATTTTGGGCGGGCTCGATCGGCTCAGAAAACAGTTCCAAAACCCTGTTTACGACCCAGGAAACCGCTACAGCGTGCCTTTGAGTTGGGGAACCACAGGCTTAATTTACAACAGCGAACAACTCAAAGAAGAGCCTGAAGATTGGGAGTATTTGTGGCAGCACAAACAGGAGTTAGCAAAGCGAATGACGCTGGCGAGTGATGTTCGAGAAGTCATGGGCGCTGCGTTGCGGATGCTGGGCTATTCTCTGAATTCTACGAACCAAGAGCAAGTGAAACAAGCTTACGAAAAGTTGGTGGAACTCAAACCGGCGATCGCATCTTTTACTACTGATGCTTGGCGACCTCAAATGCTGACCGGGGATTTGAAGGTAGCTATGTGTTATTCTTCTGATGCTAATGAAGTAATTTCAGATAACGATAAATTAAAGTATGTCGTCCCCAAAAGCGGTTCTTCTCTGTGGACTGACACTTTAGTAATTCCTAAAGGTGCTCCCAATCCCGAAGCAGCTTATAAATGGATTAACTTTATGCTGCAACCCGATGTCGCTGCTTCTTTAGTAGAGCGGCTCAGTTTTTCAACTCCTTCGGAAGATGCTTTCAGTTTGTTGCCGCCGGAAGTTCGCGAAAACGACATTCTTTTCCCTTCGGAAGCTGTTTTGAAAAAGTGCGAAGGTGTGGCTCCGGTAGGCAAATTTATGGAAGTGTACGATCGCTATTGGACTCAATTAACCAGCGGCTAATCATCAAAAGTAGGGCGGGTTTTACAGGAAATCTCTGATTCTTACCCAATATATATATAAACCTGCCCCCCTCAAGCAGAGTACCCACTCTATCCGTATTATATCCGCGTTAACCCGCGTTCATCAGCGGTTAAAAACTCAAAAAAATTGATCTATGGCTGTTTCAACTAGAACTCCCCCTCCTATTCCTCCCAATTCTTCTTTGAAGGCTGAAACTGCTTCCCCGTGGTCTGCTTGGGCTGGACCACTGGCATTGCTCGGCCCTTCTGGCTTGTTGCTGCTTTTATTATTAGTCATACCAACTTTGGTGATTTTTCAGCTTAGTTTGGTGCCGAATATTAAGCCGGGAGATTTGGTGAATCCTTCGGGAATCGGCAATTACCTGAGAGTGTTTGAGCCGCTGAATTTACAGGTGATGGGTCGATCTCTCTTTTTCGCAACGGGGACTACTATTCTGTGTTTGCTGCTGGGATTTCCCGTCGCTTACTGGATCGCCCTCAATGTCTCGAAAAAGTGGCGGAATTTAACTTTGTTAGGCTTTGTGTTGCCGCTGTGGACTTCTTCGCTGTTGCGATCGTATGCTTGGATTACAATTTTGCGTCCTACGGGTGTTCTCAACTCGCTCCTGGGACTTTTGGGCATCCCTCCTTTAGAATTGCTCAATCAAAGTTCCGCAGTTCTAATCGGCATGGCTTACAGTTATTTGCCTTATATCGTGACAATTCTCTACGCATCTTTGGAAAAGTTAGACCGCAGGTTGCTAGAAGCATCTCAGGATTTGGGCGCGAATCCAGTGGAAACTTTCTGGAAAGTGACAGTACCTCAGACGATGCCGGGAATTGCTGCGGGTTCTTTGCTAGTATTTATTAGCAGTTTGGGCGATTTTGTCGATCCGGAGTTGCTCGGTGGAGCTTCGAGCATGACGGCGGCTCGTTTGATTTACAATCAGTTTTTGGGGGCGACTCAAAATTGGGGGCTGGGTTCGGCTCTGAGTATGGTATTAATCTTTGCGGTGAGTATCGGAATTGCCCTTTTGCTCAAATATGGCGATCGTAATGCAATTTAAGTTAGTTGACTGTTGACTGTTGACTGTTGACTGTTGACTGTTGACTGTTGACTGTTGACTGTTGACTGTTCCAATAACCAATTACTAATTACCAATTACCAATTACCGATTACCGAGAAATGGAAAATACCCCCGAAAATCCACAGGAGGAAATACAACCCGATATGTACTTAAAACCTAAATTTAAGATTTCTTGGCAGGTGATATTTGCCGTTGTGATGTTTTTTTATATGTACCTGCCCATCCTGGTACTCACATTTTACAGCTTTAACAAATCGCGTTTTAGCGCCGGCTGGGAAGGATTTACTTTAGATTGGTACGTTAAATTATTTAGCGATACGCGGATTTTAGTTGCCCTGAGAAACAGTTTAACAGTGGCTGTTTGTGCAGTTGCAATTTCGGCTGTACTAGGCACTTTGATGGCAGTTGGTTTAGCCCGCTACCGCTTTCCTGGCAAGAGTTTATATCAGGGAGTCTCCTACTTGCCGATTATTATTCCAGATATTGCTACCGCAGTTGCTACTCTGGTATTTTTAGCAGCGCTGGCTATTCCTCTGAGTTTGTGGACAATTGTCGCCGCTCACATTGTGTTTTGTCTGGCTTACATCGCTCTAGCTGTTTCTACTAGATTGGCCGATTTAAACCCGTATTTAGAAGAGGCTGCCTTGGATTTGGGTGCAACGCCTGTTGAAGCTTTTATTAAGGTTTTACTCCCTCAATTAATACCCGGAATTGTTTCAGGTTGTCTGCTGTCTTTTGTTCTCAGCATGGACGATTTTTTGATTGCGAGTTTTACCGCAGGTAGCGGGACTACAACTCTGCCGATGGAAATTTTTAGCCGGATTCGGACTGGGGTTAAACCGGATATTAATGCTCTCAGCGTGCTGTTGATAGTAGGTTCGGGAGGGTTGGCTTTTTTAGCGGAATATTTGCGCGGCCGGGGCGAGCAAAAACGGACTCATTAGTCATTGGTCATTGGTCATTGGTTATTACTCACCAAAAAACCCGGTTTCTTTGAGGAACCGGGTTTCTGAGGCGGTAAGGTACGCAGTTGAAACCCTACAGAGGTTCTGCGTCTAGGACTCAATTGCTGCTATTTTGCTGCTGGTAATTTCACCTTAGTAGCCAAACCTAGTGCTTCCAAGACTTGAATTGTCATCCAAGTGAAGTCTATTTCCCACCAATTCATACCGTGACGCGCAGAGTATTGAAAAGCGTGGTGGTTGTTGTGCCAGCCTTCGCCGTAAGTCAACAGCGCAACCCACCAACAGTTAGTAGAACTATCTTCCGTTTCGTAAGTGCGGTAGCCAAATTTGTGAGTGGCGCTGTTAACAAACCAAGTGCAGTGATATACCGCAACTAAGCGGACAAAAATTACCCAAACTACAAAAGGCCAGCCTGCTGCTAAGTAAAGCAACACGCCAAATGCGATTTGAATGGGGAGAAAGTAGTTTTGCAAAAACTGGTAAAAGGGGTCGCTCGAAATGTCTTTTGTGCAGCGAGAAATTTCAGCGTGAGCTGGACCTTTATATAGCATCCAGCCGAGGTGACTCCACCAAAAACCCTTTTGGGCATTGTGAGGGTCGAGCGCATTTTGGTCAGAGTTGGTGTGGTGCAATCGGTGCAGCCCAACCCAATCAATTATTCCTCCTTGACAGGCAAGGGCTCCGCAAAATGCTAGAAAGTATTCTACGAATTTTGGTGTCTGAAAACTGCGGTGGGTGAGCATTCGATGCCATCCGAGAGTTATTCCCAAACCGCCGGTTATCCAGTGCATGAATACTGTTAAACCAACTGCTGTCCAATTGAAGTTACTGGGTAGCAGTGCGAACAAAGCGCCGATATGAAGTCCTGCTAAACTAATAACGTGCTTCCAATTGTATTGGAGTTTTTCTTGCGTTGCAATTGTCATTCTCTTTTTGATTTCTGATGAGATGCCGAGCTGAATTCACGCATAATAGTTTGGATTGAACAGTGAACTTTTTTGCTGCACTCTTGCCCAAACTAATAAAGAATCAATGATAGATTTTGGATTAGGATTGAAAAAGATTTACCGTTGTATTTTGAAAATAAAAAATTTGGCTGCCAAACAAAATTTTTTGTTCCCAACTCTATTATAACTGATTCTGGTTTTGGTTGGGTCGATCGCACCAGAGGATGCGAATTTACTTCAACCCAACCTCTACCGATCGCAAAAACACGATTAGGCATTGGTCACGAGCCATTAGTCCAGACCTGATGACCGACAACCAATGACTAATTGCCGATCGCTATTTTTCGGCTAATTTCACTTTGGTTGCCAAACCAAGTGCTTGAAGCAGTTGAATTGTCATCCAGGTGAAGTCGATTTCCCACCATTGGAGGCCGTGGCGAGCCGAGTATTGAAAGGCGTGGTGGTTGTTGTGCCAGCCTTCGCCGTAGGTGAGCAGGGCAACCCACCAGCAGTTCGTCGATCCATCGCCCGACTCGTAGGTGCGGTAGCCAAATTTGTGGGTAGCGCTGTTAACCAGCCAAGTGCAGTGGAACACCACCACGATCCGCATAAACACGCCCCAAACCACGAAAGACCAGCCGCCTAATAAATAAAGCAAGACACCGAAGACAACTTGGATGGGGATAAAATATGCTTGGAGAAACTTGTATACTGGGTCGTCGCCGATGTCTTTAGTAAAGCGGGGG
>JACJNV010000262.1 GCA_014695175.1 Microcoleus sp. FACHB-DQ6
CCTGCAGTCGAGGTAGCTGTGTCGTTGTCGGCGATGGTGACAGTAACTGGTGCGATCGCCACTGGCAAGTATTCGGCAGCGCTGCCGGAGGCCACGCTGTGATTGAGCGTGCCGCTATGGCTTCCTTCTACAACAGTGTCGTCGGTTGCTCTCACCGTTACTGTTTGCGGGATATTCCAGTTAGCCGGAGTGAAAACTATCGGCGCGATCGCATTTATTTGACTGCCCGCAGCTACATTGACCGTAACGTTAGCTGTTGGTTGAGTGTTGAGGGAGACTGTGTAACTGTCTGTCGCGCCGCCTTCGGCAGCAGTCGTGCTCGCAGGAGTAATTGTGATGCTGGGCGTATTGGGAGTAGCGACATCGTTATCGGTGATGCTGACTGTTACCGGCGCGATAGCCACTGGCAGATATTCCGCGGCGCTACCGGCGGCAATGCTGTGGTCGATCGTACCCGTGTGCAGCCCTTCGACTAAACTGTCGTCGGTAGCTTTCACCGTGACTATCTGCGGTAGGTTCCAGTTATCTGAGGTGAAAGTAAATGTGGAAATCGAATCGATTTGAATGCCCGTGTTGAAGTTGACATTAACAGGCGCAGTCGGTTTGCTAGTCAGCGCTACCTTGTAACTGCCTGTGGCGTCGCCTTCGGCAGCAGTCGTGCTGGCAGGAGTAATTGTGACTCCGGCGGTATCGTTGTCGGTAATTTGGGCCGTCACCGAGGCAGTAGCAATCAGGTTGTATTTCGCGTCTGTACTGGTGACTTGATGTGCGATCGTACTGGGGTGCGTGCCTTGAGCCACAGCATCGTCCACGGCTTGCACATTCACCAGTTGAGGCACGTTCCAGTTGTCGGGAGTAAACTTCAGAGCGATGGGGGTTCCCCCTCCAGTCCCCACGTCGCTTTGGGCGTCTGGCGAGGCGGTGACAGTAACATCGGCCACAGGCTGGCTGGTCAATACCGCCGTATAGCTATCCGTAGCGCCACCTTCCCCGATTTTGGTGCTGCCACCAGTCTCGGTAATTTTTACGCTCGGCGTGTCGTTGTCGGTAATGTTAGCGGTGAGGGTAGCAGTCGCAGTACCATCAACGGTAATTGGAACCGCAGCACCGTCGTAATTGGGGTCTACACTACTGGCTGTGTGAGCGATCGCGCTAGTGTGAGGAGATGCTTCCGCTACTTGATCGTCCACTGCCTCGATCGTAACGGTTTGCGGCACATTCCAGTTGTTGGGGCTAAAATTCAGGGTGAGAGGGACACCAGTACCCGCTCCCAAGTCTGCCTGGGTATCAGGGTCAACAGTGACGATTACAAGGTTGCTAGGCTGGCTTTGGAGTACGACTGTATATGTGTCTGAAGTACCGCCTTCTGCGACATCCGCACCCGCTGTTGAGGTGATTATGATGCCTGCGGTGTCATTATCAGTGAGAATATCCAGATTGGCGGTGTTCTGAACAACACCAATCCTAGCATTGGTGGGATTGGCTAAGGTGAGGGTGAGGTTTTCGGTGGGATCAACTAAGCTGTCATTATTGATGGGAACAGTGAGGGTAGCAGTGGTTTGATTGGTCGGAAAAGTGATAGTTTGGGTAGTGAAAGTAAAATCTATTCCGTCTCCTAAGGTAGCCCCGCCTGTAGCGCTGCCGTTGCTTAATTTTACGTCTACACTGGAGTTTCCCAAGGCAATGCCGGTGCGGTTGATGGTAATGTTTGCTCCAACTACTGTCCCATCTTCGTTGACTTGATAGTTGGGTTGAGAGAAATTGAAGCTGGGAGGAGCAGTTAGAAAAACTGCCGAGTCATAGATACTGTCTTGAGTGTCAGCGATCGCTATTCTCAGGCGATTCGGAACATTTGGGATGACAAATGCCTGTGGCGTGGACAATACCTTTGTAAAACCATCAAATGTTGTTTTAAATATACCCGTCGTGTTATCAACGTATAACCCTGGGTTTTTGGCTGGGACTCCGACCTTGCCGTTATTAATATTATTGACGGAAACAATCTGTTCAACAGCCCCAGGAATCGCGGAAATAAAGACGTCATTCAGGTAAAAACCAAATACATCGTTGTAGTCTGACCCTACAAACTCGTTATACTCCTCAGAAGCAAACACGTATTCCAAACTAAACTGGCCTTGCTTGGGTAGAAAATTGAATTCGAGAACGGCAGCATCATTAGTAGTAGTCGAACCTGAGTTCGTATCAACAAGAAGCTGACTAAGAACTGCGTCCCCATCCCCCGGCTGACCAAGAGGTGTACTCATAAAGCCTGCTGTATCCCCGATATTTCCCGTGCTGAAAATAACACCAGCTTCAATATTTATCCCGTCCGAAATACCTCCCCCAAAAGTGCCTGCCGCCTCATTGTTACCCGTAAACTTCGCAGTGCCAGCAACAACAGATCCTGTATCTCCAATAATAAATTGAGCGAGTTGGTCAGCTGTGAGACCACTATTAATATCATTAGTTATCAGAGCCATAATATACCTCTTGGAAAAATTGCTAGGTTTTCATCTGTAGCTACAATATCTTATATGTAGCGTTTTCTCTGTTATGCACTTACTCAAAATTATCTCGGAGTAATTACAATAACTGATATTTGACGTTTTTATACTTAAGTGTTTGCTAAATAGTTGCTAGAAGGAATTGCTATAACTTAATTCGGCTTTCAGCGGCTTACTTGCAAAATTTAAGCATGACAGTGCGATCGCCCTAATGGCGGTTGAGAAATTGTCTCACAGAACCCATAACAAAAAAAATCAGGACTTATATTAAATCCATTCGATCGCAAGATTACTTAAAATTCTTGCTGATGACAGGTGGGATGATTTTATTTTTTTTGTAAAAATTAACTCATCCTAATTTAGTTCTCATTCTCACATATGTCAGTAATATTGCTGAGGTTTTTTACAAAAATTAATACATAAAAAAAGTTCGGAGTTTGGTCCGGTAAATGTGTCTTGCCTCACATCTTGCGCCCCTGTCATAAATAGGCTTTTGGGCTTGTTCCACAACAAATACAACAGTTTTCAATTGGATGAAATATAGGTAGGGACTCAGGCTTTCCCTGAGTCCCTACGCGAAATCTGTATCACGCTCAACTGAAAACTACAGTAGATTTACTTTAGCAATGGGGATCAGTGCTCACCCCCAAAGGGATTATTGAGAATGATCCAACAACTCACTTACTATTTCCGCTTCTCAAATAGGGCTGGCGCACCAATCATGTAATGTTGCCGTCGTGGCGTTACACTATTGGTGCGCCAGTTATAGCGCCCGTCAATCGATTTTAGATTTTAGATTTTAGATTTTAGATTGAAGAAAGCGACCCCACTGATAAATCCGGGGGCTGGCGATCGGGATTCGGAGCTTTTTTCTCGCTCCACGAATGAATCCGGGGCCCCGGATTAAATTGCTTGATTGTCAATTGCGGACTTTCGGGAGTGCGGGTGCGGTGAAAGTTATTCATCCATTCGCATCAGCTTGCGGTAAAACGTTTTAGAAAAATCGACGGTACGAGTTCGCTGAAAAGTCAGGAGAACCTCAATTAAGCAACTAACAAACTCAGAGCTTTGCATAGTCACTTCATAGCTGAGTTCAGCATTACCGTCAAACAACACCCGACAGCGGGTTAAGTCGATCGGCAGCGACGAGATATTCCAACTAGCGACAAACGGCACGCTCTCCCCGCCGTCAATTTTTCTTGCCCCCTCCAAGGTTTTGAGCTTGTAGAGGCCAATAGCGTGCGGTAAAAACTTGCGCCTGGGCTCTTGACAGAAAGGCGCGTAGACTTTCACTTCTTTGTCATCGGCTGGCTTGAGTTGAGGAATAGACATATTTCCACCTCAGACAATTATTACTAACAGATAGTTTAGATCCCCTGAAAAAACTAACAGATATTCCTGGTCGATCGCAAGCAAAAGTCAACCCAAATACTCTATGCAGTACCCGTTTACCAGGGCCGTACAAACACCTAACCCGCTGGTTGTCCTCCCGTCCGCTTTCGACAAAAGCCCAGAAACTGATACAGTAGATGCTTATATCTAAAATCAAAAACTATTGGTGGTTGAATCAAGTAACCTATGCAGGAGAGTTCTTGGCCAGAAAACGACGCTCGCAGCGAGCTTAACTTGGACATCTCTGATTTAGCTCAAGAAGAGCTCAAGAGTTTGACCTCGCACTCGAAGCTGAGCAAAGTATTTGCTATACCAGACATTGGCGACAGGGTGTTTGACGCGGAAACAAAAGCAGAGCTCCCGGTTGCGGTGTCTGTGCCGGGAACTCCCTCTTTTCCTCAAAATCTGTACCGGGGACGCCGCGGAAAAGCCGCCGCAGTGCTGACTGCGATTTGGGCCGGCACGATCGCCCTGCACTTGATTTCTTGGGGTGCGTGGGTAGTGTGGGGGTTGACGGGACTGCTGTGGATGCAAGCATTTCGAGTTTTGTTTGCTTCGCCCAAGCCCGCACTGCCGCCTCTGGCCGATGAAAGCCGAGAGGATTGGCCCTACGTGTCGCTGCTGGTGGCAGCGAAAAATGAGGAAGCGGTGATTGCCCGATTCGTAGAATCCATCTGCAATGTAGATTATCCGATCGACCGCTACGAGGTTTGGGCGATCGACGATCACAGCAGCGACGACACGCCGCTAGTATTGGAACAGCTAACCAAACAGTACCCCCAGCTCAAAATATTTCGCAGAGGAGCAAATGCCAGCGGCGGCAAGTCGGGAGCACTGAATCAAGTGTTGCCGCTGACTCGCGGGGAATTTGTCGGAATATTTGACGCCGACGCGACGGTAACGCCGGATTTACTGCGCCGGGTGCTGCCAGTGTTCAATGCAGAAAAGGTAGGGGCTGTGCAAGTCAGAAAAGCCATCGCCAATGCTTCGGTAAATTTTTGGACTCGTGGCCAAGAAGCAGAAATGGCTCTGGACAGTTTTTTCCAGCAGCAGCGGATTGCGATCGGCGGCATTGGAGAATTGCGCGGTAACGGCCAATTCATGCGTCGCACCGCCTTGGAAAGCTGCGGAGGCTGGAACGAGGAGACGATTACCGACGACCTGGATTTGACGGTGAGGCTGCACCTAGACCGATGGGACATTGAATTTCTCGCTTTCCCAGCCGTGTCAGAAGAAGGAGTCACTAACCCTCGCGCTCTGTGGCACCAGCGCAATCGCTGGGCAGAAGGTGGCTATCAGCGTTATCTTGACTACTGGCGGCTAATTTTGCGGAACCGCATGGGAACTGGGAAAACTTGGGATTTATTTGGATTTTGGATCTCTCAATATTTCTTACCCACAGTAGCCCTACCCGACTTTGTGATGTCAATTGCGCTGCGCCGGATGCCGATCGCCAGTCCCATAACTTTTATGACCCTTACATTGTCGGTGGTGGGAATGTTTGTCGGTTTGCGCCGCACTCGCAAAGAGACCAAATTTGACGTTAAAAGAGTTTTTGTCACCTTCCTGCAAACGCTGCGGGGTACTGTGTATATGTTCCACTGGCTGCTGGTAGGGACTGTGACGGCTCGGATTGCGGTACGGCCCAAGCGGCTCAAATGGGTCAAAACCGTCCATCAAGGCGCTGTTAATAGCATCAAGTAAACAATTCGCAAAAATATCTCGGCACAGTATCGCCGAACGTCCGAAGATTTTCCGAGACAAAAAAACACCCACGCTCGCCAAATATCTCCCCGCCCGATCCGACAGTAAAATTTGGCAATTCCTAGAAAAAAACACTTTGAAACAGCTTAGGTAATAGGTAATTGGCGAGCGGTAATAGCGAATAAGTAATCGGTCATACACAAGTCGAAAAATAAAAGATAAAATCGATAATTTTTAACTTTTAACTTGACAAAAAACCAATTACTATCTATTAATTATGAATTGCCAATTAGGACGAATTGCTTGTTGCCAACTACCCGTAACCCGTAATTGATAATGGATTTGTTAGAGTACCAAGCTAAATCTTTATTTCGCCAGATGGCAATTCCGATTTTGCCGTCGCAGCAGATTGACAATCCCGCTGACCTCAAAGGACTGAAAATTCCCTACCCCGTTGTACTCAAATCGCAAGTGCGGGCTGGGGGACGGGGCCGGGCGGGCGGTATCAAGTTTGTGGAAAATACGATCGATGCAGTAGCAGCCGCCCAAACAATTTTTAATTTGCCGATCGAGGATGAATATCCCCAAGTTCTACTGGCAGAAGCAAAGTACAACGCTGACCAAGAATTGTACTTAGCGGTACTCCTAGACCCCGTAGCCCGCCGCCCGGTGCTTCTGGGTTCGAGACAAGGAGGTATGGATGTCGAACGGTCGATCGAGCAAATGCAGCAAGTTGCCGTAGATCAAGAATTTTCCCCATTCTACGCGAGGCGTCTCACGCTGAAAATGGGATTGCAGGGAGACTTGATTCAATCGGTGAGCACCATTGTCGAAAAAATGTACCGGCTGTTTGTCGAAAAAGATTTAGATTTAGTAGAAATCAATCCTCTCGGCATCAGTCCGACGGGAGAGGTCATGGCTTTAGACGGTAAAGTCACCGCCAACGACGATGCCTTGGGGCGACATCCAGATTTGGCAGCACTATCGGGGAAGAGGCAAAACAGCGGGCTGGCACGGGAAAGGAGAAGTCTCCACGCCCCTGGCGATCGCCCTCATTCCTACTCGAAGGTTCAGCAGCAGCCGGAGTTTGACCCCAAATCTAAATCCCCAATCTCCAATTCCGAATCCCTGCAATTAATCGAACTAGACGGGAATATCGCGATTTTGTGCAACGGAGTGGGCCTGACAATGGCAACTCTAGATGCTGTAACCCACCAAGGAGGAAAACCAGCTAATTTTGTGAATATTGGTTCCCTAGACCGCTACGAAGCAGCAAATGCCCTGCGCGATCGCGCGGATTTGGGTCTGGAGTTAGTCGCTCAGGATAAAAGCGTTAAGGTGATACTTGTAAATATTTTGGGCAGCGCCTCCAAGACCGAGGAAATAATCGCTGCAGTAGCCGGCTATTTGGAACGGAAAGCTCGCGCTAACCGCCACATCCAAGTGGTGCTGCGGCTGGTAGAGATCGATGCTGATGCTGTTAAAAAGCGTTTGGGACAGTTGCCGGTGCAGCTAGCTAGCACTTTGGATGAGGCCGCGGCCGCTTCTGTATCCTCCGCCAAGTAGCGGCAGTCGATCGGCAAAAAATGAGATTTCTGTACAGATGAAGGCCTTCTGCTTTTTACAGATCGAGTGTCAAGTGGGAAAAAATGAATTTAACTCCTGAAAGCAAAGTCCTAGTACAGGGCATTACAGAATCTCCCGCGTCCACCCGCGCCGCCCTGATGATGAAAGCATACGGCACGAATGTAGTCGCCGGTGTTAGTCCCGGTCGGGGGGGGCTGGAGGTGGAGGGAATTCCGATTTTTGATTTGGTAGAACAAGCAGTGGCGGCAGTGGGTCACGTTGACACTGCGGTAATTTTGGTAGACGCCTACTCGGTGCTGGATGCTGCTTTAGAAGCGATCGCCGGAGGAATTCGGCAAATCGCGATCGTTACTGGGGGAGTGCCTCCTCTGGATATGGTGCACTTAGTCAGAAAAGCAGAAGCCACCGAAACTTTGGTAATCGGGCCCAACAGTCCGGGGATTATTGTGCCCGACAAACTCCTGCTGGGAACTCACCCCAAGGAATTTTACACTCCCGGCCCGGTGGGAGTGATCAGCCGCAGCAGCACTTTGACTTACGAAGTTGCCCTAGAACTGACGGAGGCTGGGTTGGGACAGTCGATGGCCGTTTGTATTGGCTGCGACGCGATTGTCGGTTCTTCTTTTATGCAGTGGCTGCAAATTTTGGACGAAGACGACAGTACCGAAGCGATGGTTTTGGTGGGGGAAGTTGGCGGGTGGAGTGAACAAGCTGCTGCTTCTTACATCGCTTCGGCGATCGACAAACCCGTGGTTGCTTATCTGGCCGGCCGCTACGCTCCCAAGGGGCCGTCTTTGGGCCACGCCGGCATCCTGATCAGTTCTCGGGCGGCTGCCCAGAAAGCCTTTGGAGTTACGGCCCCAAACAAAATGGCTGCCTTTGAAGAGGCGGACATACCTGTGGCGGCTCGACCTTCAGAGATTCCTAAGTTGCTCAAAAAATTGCTAAAGAAAAATTGATTGCTTTGGGAGTTTCCACAAAAGTCCTAACCCTTTTGGGGGTTGGGATAGGGGTAGGGCGGGGGCGGGTTTGGTCTCAAAAGAGTCGGCAGAATGCCACAACAGCGGCTTCAACCCGCCTTTAGGACACATTTATGATTTTTTACCAAAGCCCTCTGACCGGCGTCACAGGCTGCGGTGCGGGTGCTGGCGGGGCGGCGCGGCGCGGCGCTGGAGGCGGAGTTGTTGGCTGCACGCTGCGGCGAGGTTCGATCGGACTTTCGGGGCGAGTTGTTTCAGTTGTGCGAGTTGTCGATTTCGTCACATCTTGAAGCAGGCTTCGCAGAGTTCCAGCTATACTCTGAACTTTCCCAACAGCGGTGCGAAGGCTGGCAACATCTACGTAAACCTCGTTGAGAGGATACTTTTTCAGGATTTCTAGCAGCGATACCTTACCGTCGTCCCCCGATGCCAGGATCACCGCTGCCCGCAAAGCTTTGCCGCTTTCTGTGCGGCGCTGAGTCCGAATTGCTTGACCGATTTGGTCAGTGATTTTTTCTCCCGGGGTGCTGTAAACTACCCTCGCCAGATTAGCAGGCTTTAAACCAATTTCTAGACCCATGAACCCCCGCAGTATTTGCGCGTCCATTTTGGAGAACCGGATAATTTGTTGGAGGGTTGGCGTCGTCGTGCCGTCTTTAGCAAAGTCTTCTAAGTCGCTGACATTGATGGCTTGTCTGATCGGGCCAAAGGTAAGGACAACTTTTTCTGCCCCTAATGCTCTACTGCTGCTAGATAATATGCTCCCGCTTGCTCCTAAAAATAGGACAATCCCGATCGATACAAATTTTGTTAATTTCATATTCACCACTAGATTAAAATTATTTTTTCGAGATTTGTACATTATAGATGCAGCAGTTATATTCTACAAGGTCGCCAGTGTAATTTGTGCCCGCGTCACACCCACAATCTCGACCGAGACTTTTTTTCGATATTGGCTTTAAGAATAAGTAACCAACTCTACCGAAATATTTTTGCTTCTATTCATTCTGCTTTCTACCTTCTCGATGTCCAGCCTTCTACATCATATTGCCTTCAGCCTTCTACATAAGTGCCTTATAAAAATTATAGTAATCCCTCTGATGCAGAGGAAATTATTAATTGCTGAAACATAAGGAATTACTTATTATTTCTCTCCTAGACCACTAAATCTTTCTTCCCTCTTCCCTCTTCCCTCTTCCTTCTTCCTTCTTCCTTCTTGTATATGTTGTTGAAAACCAAGCGCAAATCCAAGAAATCCAAACACAAGCACAGCGAAAAAACAACAGCGCTAAGCAAAAAAGAAGTCGCTGCACAAAAACGCAAAATTTCACAAAAGCGCAATGAATTGGTGCAGGCGATCGCCATAAGCTGCTTAGTCACCGTTGCTCTCAGCATCCCCCTGTTGTTCGTGGCCGGCCCTAAGATTGCTATTGCAGGAGGCGCAGCCGCAGCCATCTTGCTGCTTTCCTACAAATACCCCCGTCAAGCTTTGTGGACTTTTCTAATTTACCTGCCTTTCAGCGGTACAATTACTTACGCAATTGGCGGCGGGAATGCTGCATTTCAATTAGCCAAAGATGCTTTCTACATACCAGCTCTCATCGCCCTAATTCAAAGCTGCAAAAAGAAACAGTTGCCCCTGTTCATCCCCAAACAAATGCTTTCTACCTTTAGCATCCTGTTGATGATGGCAATGCTAACTTTAATTTTTGTCAACGGCGATATGCAGCTCAACCCTATGAAGGGTGAGAAACCACTTCTGCAAGGAATTCTCGGCTTAAAAGTATTGATAGGTTACATACCGCTGATTGGTTGTACCTATTATCTGCTCCGCACTAAGAAGGATTTAGTATTTTTTAGTCGAATGCACATCGTTTTGGCGATAGTTTGCTGCCTTCTCGGTTTGATTCAGTACCTGTTGCTGCAAAGTGGAAAATGTGCGGGTACCCGAGGAATGATCGGAAACGACTTATATAAAGCAACGCTGCAAGCTAGATGTTTTGTCGGCGGTTCTTTAGTGTTCAGTCCAGAAGTCAAGTTTATCCGCTTGCCGGGAACTTTTGTAGCCCCTTGGCAGTGGGCTTGGTTTTTAATTTCTAATGCTTTTTTAACCTTTGCCTCTGCCTTTTGCGACCCTTCATTCTGGTGGCGAGTTATCGGTTTATTTGGCATGGCATTAGTATTTGCCAATGCAGTTATTTCCGGTCAAAGAGCTGCTTTAGTTCTGGTTCCCGTTGCTACGGCAATCCTGCTAGTTCTCACCGGTCAATTAGTTAATTTAAAACGATTTATTCCCATCGGTGCAGGACTGGCGATTCTGCTGTTTGTCGGGGCAGCAATTAACCCGGGAATTATCGAGCAACAGCGGGAGAGTTTTGTTAACCGCTGGAATGCTGCACCGCCCCAGCAGTTTCTCTTTAATCAGTTCGAGCAGAGCCACAATTTTATCATTGACAGACCTCTCGGTAGAGGTGTGGGACGAGCAACTAATTCAACGCGAATATTTGGTGCTACGCAGCTAATTGAAACTTTCCAACCTAAGTTGATTTACGAACTCGGTTATCCGGGAATGATTGCTTTTCAGATCATGGTTTTACACTTGGCTTTTCTAACTTTTAGAGCTTACCGTTCTGTGAAAGACAAAAGTTTGCGGAGTTACGGAGCTAGTTTTTGGGTATTTGTGGGATTTATTACGATCAATCCTCAATACTATCCGCTGGATGTAGATCCAGTGTCCGTGTATTATTGGGTTTTAGCTGGGGCGATTTTAAAGTTGCCCAAAATTGACAAACAGGTGCAGGATGAAAAACCCCAAGAACTTGAGTCAAATGATTTGCAAGTTCACCAGCAATTAAAGGAGAAAAAAATTATTGCATCTGCCCCCATTTGAGAAGAGTTTTGAGTGTTGAGTTGGGTGGATTCTTTCTTGTTCAGTAACCCGCTTTCGATCCAAGGCGGTGCAAATATAGCCCGCTGTTCTGGGTTTATCTGTGCTAAAACCCACCCCTACAGCATATTGTGACTCGTAACTTTACTGCGGTTGCCAAACGGGATTGCTAGCATTCAAATCTTTGTCGTTTGTCAATTTAGTCAATGCCGAACCGTCCCGATTAATTAAATACAAGTTGCTTTTGTCTCCTTGGATTTCGTTAAATATAAAAGCAATTTGCTGGCTGTCAGTAGACCAAGCTAATTCTGAAATCGCCGACGGTTTTAGCTGGGTAGCTAGTTGATTTAGCTGCTTTCCGTCAGCAGTGATTGTGTAGAGTTTTTGATTGTTGAACTCTCCGGCGACGAAAGCAATAAATTTGCCATCCGGCGACCACGAAATTTCGTCGTAGTTTCTGGGTTTTTGGGTGAGGTTCTTGGCTGTCCCCCGGTTAATGTCGAGCAGGTAGATATCTTGCTGTTCGCCTGCTGAATCGCCGGGTTTATTATAATAGTAAGCAATGCGGCTGCTGTCGGGCGACCAAAATAGTTTGACGTTGTAAACCTCATTTTGCGGGTTGTTTGTCAAATTCTTGAGGTTGGTTCCATTGGCATTAATTGTGTAAATTTCCTGTTTCGGATAAGCGCCGACCAGGAAAGCAATTTTTGTGCCATCTGGCGACCACACAAGTTCACTTCCGCCCGATGATATATATTCGCCAGGACTTTTAGTTAGTTTGGTCATTCCCGAACCGTCGGCATTCATTTTGTAGATATTTTTATCCTTGACAAATGCTACCTGCTGGCCGTCGGGTGAAATGTAAAATTCCGATGAAATTTCTGTTTTAGGCGGCTGTCCTCCTACTTCAAAATTCCTAACTAATTTAGTTCCTTTAATGCCAGACGTGTTGCTTGTATAAAGTGATTGGCTGCCGGGAGCATCAGAGGTAAAACCGTCGCAAGAACGGGTAAAAACAAGTTTCTGGCTGTTGGAAAACCAAGCTATTGCAAAATTAGCTGCTTTGCAAGCATCCCCAGCAAACTGTTTAGTTAGTCGGGAACCGTCAGCATTGACTGTATAGATGTCGGTGTCTCCGCTAACGAAAGCCAGTCGCTGGCCGTTGGGCGACCAAACTAGGGTATAGCTAACATCTATATTGGGTGCAAGTTCCCGGCGGGAGGAACCGTTAGCATTGACTGCAAATAAACTGTTTCTCACCTCGCTGCCGCGCCTCTGGAGAGCCACAAACGCCAGCATCTTGGGTTTTTGGGCTGCGGTTGTAGGAGGGGTGTGAAGGCTCAAAAACAAGCTGATTGAGAGTGTTAGTGAAAATAGACCGATCGCACTTATCGGCCATAATTTATTGAAGCTGAAAAGTTGCAGAATTTGCCACAAGCTTTTCAGGGGCGGGCAAGATGCCCACACCACACTCAACTTCAACTCTTGTGGAACAGGCTTTTGTGGAACGGGCCTCTTGCCTGTTCCATATCCCAGGGGGAAATGCAAGTTAAAACGCATTTTATCGATTCCTCTGCTAATTTTTAAAGTGTTTGTCTGTCGATATGCCGCGACAGCCTCAAACTCTGTTTAATTCTGCCAATAATTAGCTCGAACATTTTTTTGCGGGACGGATTCTTGCTACTGGGCGGCATCCCTAACTCGCAACACATCAAATTCAAGTCAGTTGCACTCATTGCCAACAATTTTTTCCTCACCTCTTCTTCATTACCATTCTTAGCTTGTAAACGCAGCTCTTCATAAACTTCTAGAACAGTGGCAGCCGATAAATTAGCAGGTTTATTAACATCAGCACCCCGGGGAATATCCGAAGTTTTTGAGCCAGCAGAAATCACTCCCCGCTTGACTTGAGTCTCAAGCCGGGTTAATTTTCGAGCAACGTCCCGCAAGATTTCCTTAAGTTCGCCAATTTCCTCCACCAACCCCCCGCTTTCTTGTTCGGAAGTCGCCAAAATTTCTTTTTTACTCATTTCAGATACTCCTCACACTCGCGCCATAGTTTTTCAAATTCTCTAACTAATTCTCGCGGCAGTTCTCCCTCATTAATCGCCCGTTTTAGCCCAACGCTTTCGCGAATAGTCGATTCTAAAAATCTAACTTCTATGTTATTATCTTTTGATATCTCATCACAAAGTCTCTTTACTTCTCTCATGTAAAACTGAACTTCATTTGTCAGCAATCCTCCATAGGTTTTAGCTTTATTCATAAAAACTGCTATCTTAGGAAACGGATAAGGCTCAATCCGTTTCTGAAGCGAGTTTAAAACTAAACTCAATCCCCTCGAACCAAAATAATCGGGATTGACCGGAATTAATATTAAGTCGCAGCAAGAGAGTACGCTGTAGGTGAGGAGACTGAAGGAAGGCGAACAGTCAAAAAGCATCAAGTCGTATTTGGGGAGATTGGGCGAGTTGGCGATTTTGCCTATAAATCTGCGGATGAAGTCTTTAACACTTTTTCCTTCAAATCCATCAATATCCAACCAATACAATTCTTCAACTGAAGGGACAAAATGCAACTGTTCGTCAATCTGATAAATGGTGTCGAAACCAACGGGGAATTTAAAATTATGTCCGGCTTTTTTAAAGACTTCTAGAGCGTCGTAAATTGTGAGTCTGTGCTTGAGAGATTTTTCGTACCACTTACCAAATTTGTCATCTAAATGACCTGTATTTTCGTTAAGTCCGATCGCCTCTGTGAGCGACATTTGCGGATCTAAGTCTAACATCAAGACTTCTAAGTCTGTTCCTTGGGATATAATATTTCCCAGACTCCAAGTGACGGTGGTCTTTCCGACACCGCCTTTGAAGTTGATTACGGCTATTGATTTAGGACTCATGGCTGGCTTTGTTTGGATTTTGCTCAATTTTTTATTAAAACATAACGATCGCCCAATTAGCGTTTGCTAAGTATTATTACTCCAATAATGGCGATCGCCTTGAGTAGGCGATCGCCAGATTAACAGCGAGTCTCTTTTTAGAAAAGAACGTCAGGAAACTTGAAAACGTGACTAGCAATATTCCGCACCTTTACTAATGGAACAGGTAATCCAGTTACACTGTAGCCTCGATTTGGTACTACTTTCTGCGGGAGTTCTGGCTGTTGTTGCGAAACTAACAATCTGAATTTACCCGGTTCGACGACCAATATCTCCTGTTGAGGAATGAAAAATATCCAGAGATCGGCTTGCGAACTCCATCCCCAACAGGGACGGTTGCGATCGTCACAAGCTTCAAAAAACAAGTTTCCAGTTTGCTTGGCTTTTATATCAGTCTTGTACTCAGCAGTTGCAGTTGAACCGTTTGGGCGAATTAGTAGGCGGTCAATACCTGCTTTCTGATACTGTGGCAAATCTGAGACATCCTCAATGCGATAGCCATGAATCTGCAACCACTGGTCTACGATCGCCTCTCCTGTCTTTCCTACTTTCTTTTGAGTTTGGAAGTCGTATTCTTGTTTGTGGGAAAGTGGGGGTAGTGGCTGGGAGTATTCGGCTTCGTTGTGCGGATTATTGTTGTACATGATTAATTCCGTCAGCTAAGTTTTGAGTAGTAAATCACTACATCCTTAGCTTCGCAGAACTTTCTCTGGCAGCTACCAAACAAGTGTTAGGAATTTTCTCTGGTCGCTACCAAACAAGTGTTAGGAAGTTTGTTAGGATTGTTTGGTAGGAACTGAACAACACCATAGAAATGGCACAAAATTCACCAGAAGAAAAATTTATCCTAGCTGCTAATGACTGGGATTTAGAAAGGTTGTACAAAGATTTGGCAGATGCCAAGCTAAAAGTAGCACCGCATAAGTGGGAACTTACAGAAGTCGAGAAGCTGCATTTACGAGGATTGCTTTGTGCTTGTAGTCCTAGTGACATCGCTAAAAAGCTTCACAAAGAAGAGAGAGGATTGAGAGCCGATCTAAGTTCAACTGTGTATCTGTATGTCAAACAGCTTACTCAGGGAAAAGTAGACATCAGGCTAAAAAACTGGAGAGATATCCCCGATTGGCTTGAGCTAGCAGGATACAAAACCAGGTCATCTAACTCAGTTGAAAATAAGCCTGAGATTACACCTTCTGTTTGGGAGAGTGATCTTGATGCTCTGGTGGAGAGAGTGCGATCGCACTCTCCGATCTATGCTGCGGATTTCGATGAACTGGGAAGAAACAAGGCTAAGGAAAGAGATTTTGAAGGAGCAATTAAAAATTTCGATCGAGCAATTAAGATCAATCCTGATTATGCAGATGCCTACAATAACCGGGCTACTGTTCGCCAGGAACTAGGAGACGATGCCGGAGCATTTGAGGATTGCACAAATGCGATATTGCTCAAGCCTAATTGTCCATATGTTCACAACAACCGGGGTATTATTTATTGTAAATTAGGTGATTACCGAGGAGCGCAGGCAGATCACACCCGAGCAATTCAACTAAATCCTCGCTATGCTCAAGCCTACAATGGCCGAGGTTTTGCTCGTTTACGCCTGGGCGATCTGCAAGGGGCACTGAAAGATTTTACCCAAGCAATTGAACTAAATCCTAATGATGCCCTTGCTTGGAATAATCGAGGTGATGTCTACTTATGGGAATTAGACGATTTGCCAAGAGCGCTTGAAGATTACATCAAGGCAGCTCGGCTGAATCCTAATAATGCTACAACATTCTACAACCTGGGAGTTATTCACTCTCGTTTGGGGAACAAAGAGAAAGCGCTTGAGGATTTTACCAAGGCAATTCAGCTTGAACGAGACTTTGCCCAAGCTTATCTAAACCGAGGCATTGTCCACTATGAATTGGGCTATTCCCAAAAAGCAAATGTCGATTTTTACAATGCTAAAAATTTATATCGTGTCCAGGGAAAAGAAGAAAATTACCAAAAGGTACTTAATCTAATAGAAGAACTTCAGCAAGAAGATTGAGAGCGACCGCCTTTAGTAAAGGGAGAAAAAAAGCGATAGGTACATTGCTTAAAGCTTCATTCACTGTAATGATTCTTACAAGCTGCGATCGCAATTTCGACATCCGTAACTTGGTAAACCAAACGATGTTCGTTATCAATGCGCCTCGACCAAAAACCACTTAACTCGTATTTTAGAGGTTCTGGTTTACCCAATCCTTCAAAGGGCGATCGATCTATATCTTTAATCAATTCTACAATTTTGCGATAAATCTTTTTGTCTAATTTTGCCCATTCATTAAAATCTGCAAAAGCAGAAGATTCAAAAATAATTCTTCTACTCATTACAAATCCTGTAAATCGACTTCAACTAAATTTTGTCTGTCTTTAACATTTTCAATAGCTTTCAACAGTTTGTTTTTATTGATTTCCGATTTCAAAAGATATTCGGTTTCATCGCATTCTGAGACAATTATTTCAATCTCTTTATCTCCAAAAATCGCTTTGATTTGTTCTAAAAATTTACTATCTAGTTCGCTGGCTTTTAAACGATAAACTGTTGACATCGTTTTTACCTATTTTTGATTGCGTTAAAATGATTAATATTGCCTTTAAATACAGTTTGAAGTTGACACTAAGGGCTGGCAAAATTGCCAGCCCTCAAGTTGTTTTAGCGTTTGACCAACTTCTTAGACACCTTCCGCAAGCGAATTGATTGTGGCGTTACTTCCACCAATTCATCCTGACCGATGTACTCCAAAGCGCGCTCCAAACTCATATCCACGGGTGCTTGCAATTGCGCCAATTCTTCACCGCCAGATGCGCGGTGGTTTGTCAACTGCTTCGACTTGCAAATATTCAGCTCCATGTCTTCATCTCGGTTGTTTTCTCCGATAATCATCCCTCTGTAAACCTTGGTTCCGGGGGTAATGAAAAATACGCCGCGGTCTTCAGCATTTTTCAGTGAATAAGTAGTTGCAACTCCTTCTTCAAAGGAAATCAATACTCCGTTGCGACGGGCGACAATTTCTCCACCGAGGGGGCGATAGTCGAGGAAGCTGTGGTTCATAATTCCAGCACCGCGAGTCAAGCGCATGAACTCGCCTCGGAATCCAATCAAACCGCGAGCGGGGACTGAAAATTCGATTTGGGTGCGACCCGTGCTGCTGACGTGCATATCTTGCATTTCTGCTTTCCGCTGACCGAGGCGTTCGATGCAGCCGCCGACTGCTTCTTCGGGTACGTCTAACACCAAACATTCAAAGGGTTCGCAGGGACGACCGCCGATTTCGCGGAAGATTACTTGGGGCTGGGATACTTGGAATTCGTATCCTTCGCGACGCATATTTTCGATCAGGATTCCGAGGTGGAGTTCGCCACGGCCGGATACGAGGAATTTGTCGGGAGATTCGGTTTCTTCGACGCGCAAGGCGACGTTGGTTTGGAGTTCTCGCATTAGCCGATCGCGAATTTGCCGAGAAGTTACCAAACTTCCTTCTTGACCGCAGAACGGCGAATCGTTCACCGAGAAAGTCATCTGCAAAGTCGGTTCGTCTACCTTGATTAAAGGCAGCGCTTGCGGGTCGTTCGGACAAGTAATTGTCTCGCCAATATAGGCATCAGCAAAACCGGCAACGGCGACAAGATTACCAGCAGAAGATTCTGGGATATCAATCCGCTTCAGGCCTTCAAAGCCCATCAATTTGGTAATTTTTGATTTGACAATCGCGCCGCTTTCGGTGATTAAGACTGCTTGTTGACCGATTCTAATCGTGCCGTTGTGGATGCGGCCGATGACGATGCGACCGACGTATTCTGAGTAATCTAAGGTGGTTACTTGCAGTTGTAGTGGCTTGTTGGGGTCGCCTACGGGGGGTGGTACGTGGTCGAGGATTTCTTCAAAGAGGGGCTTCATATCTACCCCTTCGTCTTCGAGGTGTTTTTTGGCGTAACCGCTTAAGCCGGAACCGAAGAGATAGGGAAATTCGCACTGATCGTCATCAGCACCTAGTTCTAGGAACAGATCCAAAACTTTATCGACGGCTTTGTGGGGGTCGGCTCGCTCGCGATCGATCTTATTCACAAAGACGATCGGGCGCAGTCCTTTTTCTAGGGCTTTTTTGAGCACGAACCGGGTTTGTGGCATCGGGCCTTCGTTGGCGTCTACGATCAGCAGACAGCCGTCAACCATCCCGAGAACTCGTTCGACTTCTCCGCCGAAGTCCGCGTGTCCGGGGGTATCGACGATGTTGATCAGGGTTTCTCCGTACCTGACGGCGGTGTTTTTGGAAAGGATGGTAATGCCACGCTCGCGCTCGATGTCGTTGGAGTCCATGACGCAATCTGGGATTTCTTCCCCTTCGCGGAAGATCCCGGACTGTCTGAGGAGAGCGTCCACAAGGGTGGTTTTGCCGTGATCGACGTGAGCAATGATGGCGACGTTGCGAATGGGAAGACTCATAATGCGTCTGGAACGTTAAACGGATCTAACTAAAGATTTCTTAATAATTGTAGCGCATGGAGTCAAGGGGCGATCGGGCTGCTGCCAGATTGGAGTGCGATCGTCGCTAGAATCAAGATTATGGAAGCGCAACCGAGAGAAATTGAGCGTTACACTACCCCTGACGGCAGAGTTCCTTTCGATCGGTGATGTTGATTAGGCCCAGGTGAAGAAGGTTTGATGTGGGTCGATCGCCGGTATTAAGAGGAGGGTGCAAGTTCGATCGACTTTATGGAAGTACAACCCAGAGATATTCAGCAGTATCAGATACCTGATGGCAAAATTCCTTTTTCCGAGTGGTTGGAATCTCTTCGAGACTTTAAAGGCAAAGCCAAGATTGTTAAAAGGCTTGAGCGGGTTAGCGATGGCAATCTGGGAGATTCTCGATCGCTGGGAGAGGGAGTCTGGGAACTTAGGATTGACTTTGGCCCGGGCTACCGCGTCTATTTTGGACAAATAGAAACAACTATAGTGCTTCTGCTGTGTGGTGGAGATAAAAGCACTCAAGAGCAAGATATTAGCACAGCTAAGAAATATTGGAGAGAATACAGGAGCAGAGAAAATGCCTAAAAGCGTACCTTACCATCCGTTAAAAATTAAATCTCTCAAAGACCCCTTATTTGCTGTGGCTTACCTCACAGAGATACTTGAGGAGGAAGAAGGAGATTTGGAATTAGGAATCATGCGAAAAGCACTTCGAGATGTATTTGAGGCTCTGGGCGAACCAAATATGTCTGCTGAAGATGCTAAATTGCATTTGGAAAAATTAGATGTTTTGTTGTCGGGAGAAGGAAGTGCGACAATTTATGCTTTGGCAAGTTGGCTGAATGCTCTGGGATTGAAGTTAACTGTTGCGGTTGATGAAGGGAATAAAGGGGAAGAGAAAGATTCTGTTAGTGCTGCTGAATTGGCGGAAGTTGGTAATATTTGATGAGGCGCTAACTTCCCAAACATGGCTTTTTAAGTTTTTTTGATTTTAGGGTAGCACTATGTCAGAAACCGAACTAGATTTAGTATCAATAGCCACGAGAGTATTGCAGCTTGAAGAAGAGCAAGTTATTCTGAAAAAATATCTAGCCAAACTTAAGAGGCAGTTAGAGGCACAGGAACAGCGATTTAACGATCGCCCTGAACCGCAAATGCTAGAAAGTTTGACTGCTGAAATTGCGTCCCTGCAACAGCCGTGTGATTTGGGAAATGGCGATCTGTCTGTCATTGCCGATCGACCGATCGAGCTTGACACCGAGACACAACAGCCCAAGTCAGACTTTCAGTATCAGTTAGTATGCGATCGTCCTAACAGTCGCGCTGTCTTGATGGAAGCTTTATCACTAGCTCAAGAGCGGGTGATTATTGTTTGCCCTTGGCTTAATTGTAACAGCATTAATGATGAATTGCTGGACAAATTTAGAGAGTGTTTGAACCGAGGATGTTTGATAAATATTGGGTGGGGTTATCTGGGAGACAGGCAAAAAATCGGCAAGGGATGGCGCTACAATGCTTTGGCAGATTTGCAACAATTAGCCAGCGAATATCCCGATAAATTTTGTCTCTCTTTATTGGGGACTCACGAAAACTTTTTAGTCTGTGATTCTAGTTTTGCCATGTTGGGTAGTCATAATTTGCTGACTAACAGCGACCAAAGTGCCGAAAAAGAAGTGGGAATTCGCACGAATGACTGCCACATTATTAAGCAATTAATTGAGCGATTTGATCGCAGCGAAATATTAAATGAGGAGGAGATAGAAAGGCGGTTTGTAGCGAAATCGGATTACTTGGATAGAGCGGATTATTTGGAAGAATTAGCGGTGGATGCTGAAGATATTGCTTTAGAGGATAGCTGTGAGGATGTGGAGGATGAGTCTGAGGAAGGTCTGGAACCTGTTGTTAGTGTTGAGGAGTTTTGGGAGCGTTACACTCAGGGAGAAAGGGATTTTACAGGGATTAATTTAGCCGATGCTAATCTAACCGGTAAAAGCCTAGCTTCTGATGTTAACTTGAGTAATGCTAATTTGAAAGAAGCTAATTTAAGGGGTGTTAATTGGCCTAGTATCAACCTCAGCGGCGCAATTTTGAGGGGAGCAGATATGAGGGATGGTTATTTCTGTAGCACCAATTTTAGCGAAGCAAAATTAGGCGATGCCAATCTTGCTCAGGCTAATTTTTCCAGTGCCAATCTGAATCATGCCAACTTAGTCAACGCCAACCTTGCTCAGGCTAATTTATCCAGTGCCAATCTGAATCAAGCCAACTTAGTCAATGCCAATCTGAATCAGGCTAATTTATCCGCAGCCAATCTGAATCAGGCTAATTTATCAAGAGCCAACCTCGCTCAGGCTAATTTATACTCGGCTCAACTAGAAAAAGCAAAATTGAGCAAGGCGAGTTTAAGAGGAGCAAAACTAGAAAATGCAAATTTTACTGAAGCAAATTTGAAAGGTGCAAACCTCAGCGGCGCTCAACTCAGCCAAAATTATCAAAAACCAAAATTCACAACTGCAAACCTGGCTGAAGCTAACTTGAGCGGGCTAAACTTAAGGAAAGTAGACTTTAAAAATGCTGATTTGACAAATGCAAATCTGAGTAATTCTAACCTTTTAGAAGCCAACCTCGATCGAGCAAATCTCAAAAAAGTTCAGTTTCAAGGAGCGATTTACAATGAAGCAACTTTATTTCCTACTGATTTCGAGTCTGTGAAAGCGGGCGCTTACTTAATTGCTCCTTATGTATCGCTGGCTAATGTCGATCTAACTGGTAGGGACTTGAGCAGTGTTAACTTGATGGGAGCAGATTTACAAGGGGCTAATTTGAGTTCAGCAAAATTAAATAATTCCGATTTGAGAGATGTTAATTTAAGTGGGGCTAAACTTCAGGGAGCAACACTGGATAGCACAAATTTGAGCAGGGCTAATTTAAGACAAGTTAACTTGAACGATGCCAGATTAGTTAGTACCAATCTAACTACAGCAGACTTAACAGAAGCTGATTTGCGTCAAGCTGAATTAAACAGTGCAAAACTGCGTGGTGCTGACCTAATTTCAGCAGACCTCCGCGCCGCAAAGTTAAGTTTTGCAGACTTATCTGGCGCTAACTTAACAAATGCAAGTAACTGCTCACCGCAACTGTGTTGCGGTATTGCCAATGGAGGCTCAGAACCCAGTTCTGAGCAAGCGTAGTAAGGATTTGAGCCAAATAGGCAAAAATAGAGTATAGTAGCTTCCATGCTAAAACCAACGTAAGGATTCAGGTCTGAAATTCGGGAATGAGGTCAGGCATAGGAAAGTAGTCACAAGAATGGGCCTCTAGAGCCTCACGGAAAAAAGCCATTACTGAACGAGCTTGAAAACG
>JACJNV010000263.1 GCA_014695175.1 Microcoleus sp. FACHB-DQ6
CTGTTCTAAATGGGCTGCTACTATTTTGGAGCGCAAATCTACTGAGTATGCTTTCATTGCTATATTATTTTTAGTCGATTCTATCGTACCTCATAACATCCGGAAGTGCTGTATGAAAGAACCGACAGGCAATTGAAGACTAACCTTGTCAATGCAGGCTTTCCCGATAATACCGAGAGCCTAAGATACTGTCCAGTTTGTGTGAGCCTGTCATCAGTAATGGGAGCTTATCTACGCAACAGACTTATGCAGTCTAAGGGGCGGGCCAACTTCACCGATTTCTGATGTCCTCAAACAGCACTTTCTACTGAAACTTGCACCTTAGTCAGAAACTTTTCTGGTTTCTTTAGATTTACCTTGAAGAAGGTACGATCGCCTGACTGTCGGTACGATCGCCTGACTATCGGTACGATCGCCTGACTGTCGGTACGATCGCCTGACTGTCGGTACGATCGCCTGACTGTCGGTACGATCGCCTGACTGTCGGTACGATCGCCTGACTGTCGGTACGATCGACTGATTGATGTGGCAATCGACTACTCACTCTTTTAAGATACAAGGGGCGGGTTTTACCAACAATAAAAGAAAAAAAACAATCTAATAAACCCGCCCCCACACAACAAAAAATCGCAATGTACATCTTTTGCCTCTAATAAAATGTAAGGTTGATGTAGGTTATGTGCTGTGCGGGGGCGGGTTTATTAGATGGCGAGTTTCCGACATAAATGGTTGGTAAAATGCGGCCCTACGGCAAATATATAAAAAATAAAACACTAATTATGAAATACGATGTTTATCCCCGCAAGAATTGCATTTTGACAAAAAGTTTATTTTTGTTCCTTATGGCGGGTTCTGCGTGCTTTGGAGCCTTGCTGTGGGGACAATCTGCCGCATATTCCCAGCAGCCGAGCTGCCCGACTGGCAACGCTGCTAATTTCCCGCCGCCTCCGCTTTCGCAAACCGAAAAAAGTGTGCCGAGTCTGTGGTTAGCTCAAAAACTCTATGGCGGAAAATTGCTCGATCGCTGGTTTGTAGATCCCGGCAATACTTGGGTAATTATCATAGTTAACCGCCAACTTTGGAGTTTGCTCGATTATATGGAACGCTATCAGTTTGTCAACCGCTTTGGCACTGTCGCCAACGATTACGGTTACAATGTGCGAGTTTGCAACCGTCAAGGCACTGCTTTGGCAGTTTATTCGTGCCAGGGCGATCGGCTTAACTGTCGCATTGATTTAGAATCTCTCTCAAATCCGGGTATTCGAGGAAGGGTGAAAGGATTTTAGTAGGGTGCGTCAGTCGCGAGTAATTTTGTGGATAATCGAGAAATCAATAGCTGACGCACTCTATATTTTAACTTCTCACTACTTGCCTAGTTTCTTGCCAGAGCGATCGATATTGGGCAATCCCCGCATCCCCAAAAGGCAGCAGAAAGTCGCTAGCAGCAAGAATCTTCGCATCCGGCAACAACACAGAATTTGTGCGAACAGCTTCCGGCAAATCTTCGGGTTTCATGCCGACAATTATCGGCGAACTAGCCTTAGCCAGCAAAGATAATTGAGGAGCCACCCGAGGCTGCAAGCAAAAATCAATCCATTTTTCCACTAAAGAAACTGGATTCCCTGATGCTGGTTGTACCCACAAATCTGTCCACAGTGCAGTTCCCGAAACTGGAATTACTAAAGCAATATCCTTTTGAGTTTGCAGCAGCGGCAGCAAGTCCCCAGAGGAACCTACTGCCAACCAAGTATCGCCTAAAATTAATGGTTGCAGGTAAGCATCAGAACTATAAAGTTTAACTTGTTGGTGCAGATTTGCAAGTTCTTTTTTAAGATTTGGGACTCGATCTAATTGCTGCGTATTGTAAGATTTTCCGAGCTTTTTTAATGTTAAACCGATAACTTCTCTGGCACTGTCTGGCAGAGAAATTCGATCGCGCAATTCTGATCGCCACAAGTCTTTCCAATCTGTTGGAGTCCACCCCAAAGCCTTAAATTTGTCGGTTCGATAGGCAATTACCGTACTTCCCCAGCGGTAAGGTGCTGCCCACACTTTACCTTGAGGATCTAATTTACCCTCATCGTTGCGCCTGACGAGTTTTTGCCATCTTTCGGGCAATTGTTGCCAATTAGCAAACTTAGCAGGATCGATCGGCTTAATCAATTTTTGCCTAATTGCCAAAGTCAGCCAGTAATCTCCCAACATCACCAAGTTAGCTTGATTTTTTGATTCGGGAACCCGTTTCCACTCCTGCAACAGGGCGAATAATTCTTTTAATTGTGCTTCTTGCCTTACCTGCAAAAGCGGAGACGGTTGTACATCGCGGCTAAATTTGCTTACCAGTTGGGCCGGAATACCGTTTTTGAGCGAGCCAATTTTGAGAATGGGCTTCGAGTCGCACCCTGCCGCCAATTGACTTAAAGTTAGGGTGGCGGCCCCCAATAGCAAAGACCTTCGTTTCACCTGTGAATCCGCTTTTCTAAATATTGACCGATCGTTTTGTGTTCTACAGCCCGGGAAATAATTGTTTGTCGAGTCCGGTAGTTGGCGCCGATTTGTCTTATTTCTTTTTCAAACACAGAGCCATTGTACTCGGTTCTGCTGCGGTCTGAGTCTGTTGGACTCTTGCCCAGATTTTACCTTCTACCTTGTCGATCGAGCTTTCCGATGCCGAAAACTCCGTCAACTTAACGCCTAATTTCTCTGCTCCAAGTTCCTTTGAGCCAGTTGTGCTCGCCAGCCGGGTCGATCGACTGCATCTGTGTTACATTTTTTAATATAACGAAACAACGAGAGCGCTGCCATCTGCCGTGGGATGACGCTTTTTACACAACCAAAGTAAAAAATCCTTTTTAAATCGGCGACAGATTAATAACTAAAAAAACTAAAAATCCACTCATCTGAATCCTGAAAGCACGGGCGAGAGCGAAGTCAATCTAATAGGACGCTCTGCGATCCGACTCTCAGAAACCCGACGTTTTAACTCTGATTGAAGGTTTGAACGAAGTATGGGGGTTAACCAACCCGGTTCCTGTGTCCAAGACTATGTAAAACCTAAAATCTAAAATCTACAATCGACTCACCAATGGCGAGCGATTATCTTCAAGCTGGCTCCCTAAATCTACCGTCAGGATTGGGAACACAACAATTACGTCAAAAATTAAATAATTTAGTGATAAATCCAAGTTATGTAAAGATTTACCTAAAATGTAAAGATATTAAGTTACGAGCCAAAGGATGATTGTATGGAAGCGCTCCGCCAGCAAGTTACAGTATTGAGCCAACAAGTCGAGGCCCTCTACAAACTCATAGAAAACCTTAATGAAAAGCTCTTGGAGTCGGCCAAGGAGACGAAGCTGACCCAGCAACAGAGAAACGATCGCTCTGGAACGCTAGGAAATAACCAAACCTCGCCCTATCAAAGCTACAGCAGTCTCGACGGCCTCCTCGAACACAAAGACATACTGTTAGATGACAGCTACTTCGACAAGAACTCTCAAAGCCTGGAAAAAGAGCTGAGCGCAGAGATTCAAATCCAGCGCTTAACAGCTCAGCTAACAGCAGCTTACAATCGAATTGCCGCCTTGGAAGAACAGTTGCTCTCCAAAAGAATGCACTCGCAACACCTAGGCGGGCCTAATTAAATATTGCTAGCGGGGATCGGGTACTAATCAAAAAAAATAGAAGTTGCGTTGATTTATGCTCGTCTACTTATAGATTCATTGCATAGAGTTTTTTATCTCCCGCAATTAGCAGGGGGAATACTGCATCAAAGCCAGATATTGTGTAGAAAATTCTGTAAAGCTGAGAGCAGAAAGGCTACAGAAAGTGATATAATTATTCAGCCAAAACGAAGCGGGGTGAGCAGCACAACCATGTTCGCAGCTCGATCGCCGCATCTGAATTTTTAATGTTTAACTCAATTGGCGTAAGTCCCACACCGTAACTGTACCCGGTTCGGTGTTGGGATATAAGCCAAACAAAAATATAGAAAGAGTTGGCATATAGAGTTGATTTGAGTTAATAGATAGATGGTTGCGACCCACTCACTCGGCTGTAATAACAAAACGGTCATAGTAGCAGTAATATGCTTACCGGGAAACTGCCAGAGAAAGAAGGAAAAGGCAGACCGCTGGTTAGTATGGTATGCCCTGCTGTAAAAAATAACCCATGTTTGTTGTACGAAAATAGTTTTTGGTCTTAGGAAATAGGACTTCTGCGTGGGTTCCCTACGAGGGGATAAAGGGCGTAAAAGCCCAGAGATGCTGTGTAAGACTCCGATCGTCTTTGATGACGAATATTCAGCAATGAATATCCCCAATAGAGCGACGGCAAACGAGACACGAAGCCCGAATTATAACGGTACTCCGTTTAGTTTGGGTATTTCACTTTCACACCGCGAGGCTAAAGCTTCAACAGCTTGAAGGAGTTGAGTTGGAGTCCAATTTGCAGCCAAGCCACTGGCGATCGCACACGCTCCCGCACCGACACCTTCTTTAACATAGCCGCGATCGTAAGCTTGCAATTGCCCGTAGCGAGATTCAGCAAAACTTAGCTGCGCGGCTAACAGAGGCACACCGCCGATATGATTAGCAAGTCCTACAGTGTCTCCTGTAGGGTCTTCGGCCACCCAGCGCGTAGTCCCCACAGTGACTTGTTCGGGACGCCATACCAGAGCATATTCCCTGACTAAGGCTTGCATCAAAGCGTACACTGCGAGCATTTGCGTGCCCCCGGCCAGAAGCACCCCGCAAGTCCGACTCGCGGCGATCGCCATTGCCGCCACCGCTATTTGCATCGGATCGCCCACCGCCGCTACCAATTCCAAGGGAGTGCTGTTTTGTCCGCCAATTTCCCACTCAGCATTATTGAGTCCCGCTGTCACCGCAGCCAATTTTTGAGCGTGATTGCAGCGAGGATGAGAACTATTAACTTTGCCCGCCGCTGCAATACCCAAACCCATTAACACGCCCAAAGCAGTAGTCGTTCCCCCAACTACGCACTCCCCTAAAATTAAATAGCTGCCATTAGTTTGAGCAGCCAATTTAGCTCCCCAAATTAATCCTTGTTCGAGCAAATGTTTGACTGTTTCGAGTTCTAAAGCCTTCCCAGAAATCAGACACTTTGCCGGAGTGCCGCCCAAATCAATTGCAGGTACCGGAGGTGGGAGGGGCAAACCAGCATTAAATAGGTAAAGGGGAAGTTCCAAAGCTTCGACTACAGCGCGAGATATTAGTACCGGCGAGGCACCCGCTTCTAGGGGCGGCAAAGGATATTGGGGCGACGGTTGGGGGCCGTTATACAAAAATTCTGCATCGGCTAAACAAGTAAATTGTCGATCGTGCGGGGTTGCTCCTGCTGCTGAAATCCCCGGAATTAACCCAGTAGCGGTAAATCCTAACACGCAGGCAAATATCGGTTTTTGTCCCCGATAGCGATCGAGCCACCGCTGCCCCTGTTTAATTTTTGTATAAATATGAATCATAATTAGTCATTAGTCATGGGAATTGGGAATTAATTATTGCTTATTTGTTATTGGTTATTTGTTAGTTCTTAGTTTCTAGTTATTCGTTTGCCCATTATCCCTTACCCCTTACCCCTTATATCAAGTCCGCTAGTACCGGACTTGATATGATTTGTCCTGTTGATGAGCCCCCACAACATTTGCAACCGCTCCTTAAAGCTTAGGTGCGACTGGTTTTTAGTTGTTGCTCCT
The DNA here is from genome assembly GCA_014695175.1 of Microcoleus sp. FACHB-DQ6. Lineage (GTDB taxonomy): Bacteria > Cyanobacteriota > Cyanobacteriia > Cyanobacteriales > Microcoleaceae > Microcoleus. Next base: position 5,717 of record JACJNV010000263.1, read on the forward strand.
GTGTACTTACCGCGATCGCCCTATGAAGTTGGCTGCCATCCGGATGGCCTCTCAAGAGAATCTTTATTGTATGCAACTTCATGTAAAATTGGTAGAAATCGGTTGTTAATCCGTAGTTGGTTTGACTGCGAGCGTAAATATTGACAATAATCAACATGGTTAAAGGAGATATTTACATATTTTTCTCGATAGTTAACTAATTATTTTAGCTCTCATCGCCCTCGTACTTAAAATTTTTATGGGTGACGCAGGCGCGATCGTCTTTCACTTGATAATTGCGATCTCTGTAAACTTCCGCGATCGTACTTATACGGTTTTAATTAAATCCTCACCAACTTGTGAGGCCCTATTGTGTCAATTAGTAGCCTTCGTATTTGTGCAGGCACAAATATAGTGTACCTGCACAAATCCTGTCTAGAGTTGCATTTTCTATATTTTTCAAAAGATTCGCCCACAAGTTGTAGGTTCTTGGATCTATCTAATAACAGAACACTCAGACGCACCCTTTGAGTTAAGTTATCAATTCCGCACTCAAGCGTCAATGTCAAAAGTAATCGCTAACTCCCCCCAGGGGCACCCCCTGCTTGACCTCTGAGTACAAAAATTACTCCCGTCATAATTAGCGCCACACCTACCAACCGTAGTGGCGGCAACGGCTCATTAAATACAATTTTGCCGCCCAAAACAGTGAACAGGTAACTAATTGACAGTAAAGGCGAGACTATGCTAATGTTAGCGCGGGACAAAACTACGATAAAACCAATCGAAGAAATTGCGTACAGAGAAAGACCTGCTATTATCAAAGGCTGAGTAGCCATTGCTATAACTTTTTCTACTAAATTAGCAGCCCCGATCGGCCCTAAAACTTTAGCTCCAGCCTTCAGAGTAAATTGACCCAGGACGCTGCACAAAATGGCAGCAAGCAAAACCAGAAAAACGCCTCTATTCATGACTTCACCAACATAATACTACAACTCGAGAATGGCCCGCCAAAAACTCTCCTAAACAGCTTTGATTAAGTTTTATTGAGTTTTGTTCGCCACCCATATTTTAAACATACATACTGGAAATGCAAGTATTGTCGATCGCTAACAAGAGTGAAACAAACATATGGCAGAACAGACCAACGCAAGCGGGGAATACACTCTCGAATTATCGATACTCATGCCTTGCCTGAACGAGGCAGAAACTTTAGAAGTCTGCATAGAGAAGGCGCTGAAATCGCTGCGCGAACTTGATATTGCCGGTGAGGTCATCATAGCAGACAACGGCAGCACTGACGGTTCTCAAGATATTGCTACGAGAATGGGAGCCAGAGTCGTACCTGTCGCAGCCAAAGGCTACGGTAGCGCCCTGATGGGTGGCATAATCGCGGCGCGCGGAGTCTATATAATTATGGGCGATGCCGATGACAGCTACG
>JACJNV010000264.1 GCA_014695175.1 Microcoleus sp. FACHB-DQ6
TCCGAACCTCGGGTGTTGAAACACAGGCCAAAGCCGTATCCTCGAATGCAGGAACCTCGCTCTATCTTAAAAGGTAAACAGGCCTTGCGATCGAGACTTTTTCAGTGACATTGGACTGAAGTCCGCACTACAAACCGTTTTTTGTTATGGTAATCGACCAGACATGATATCAGAAGGCGTATCTGATTCTGGCGGTGCGTCGCTATGAAATTGTCGATTTGATTTGCAAATTGCTGATGGCGACGCACCCTACTATCTTGAATCTGGTGCAAAGATGAGTGCCAAGAAAAAAATTAAAGCGCGCTGACGCACGCAAAAGGGTAAAGAGGAAAAAGGGAAAAGAGCTCAAGGGCTAAAGAGTAGAGAAGAGTCCTCACAGGGAAGACAGGGAGGAAGGGACAGCCAAAGCAACCGCTACACGAAAACCCTCCTCCCTGCACGAGAGGCCCGCAGAGGTGTAGTGACGGCGGGCAGCACGGCAATCGAGCGCAGTGAGGAACCACGAACCTCCACGCTGCATTCGGTAATCATCTGTTCCTCCGTAATCATGTGTTCCGATTTCCCAAGAACTTCCGTCAGTTGGTGCGCCATCATAATAATCGTGCCACTTATCGCTGCACCATTCCCAAACCTGACCGTGCATATCATAAAGTCCAAAGGGATTCGGAGGAAAACTCCCCACATCCATTGTTTGTGGGCGGTAATCTGCGCGATCGTAGGGAAAATTCTCGTTATAATTAACTAAATCCGTGGTAATTCTCTTGCCAAAATAGAAACGTGTTGTAGTTCTGGCGCGACAAGCATATTCCCATTCAGCTTCCGAAAGTAAGCGATAAATCTTGCCTGTTTTTTCAGAAAGTTTCCGGCAGAATTCTACAGCCTCATTCCAGCTTACGGTTTCTACAGGAAGTTTTTCACCTTTAAAACGCGATGGGTTATTTCCCATCACTGCTTGCCACTGTGCTTGGGTGATGGGGTATTTTCCTGCATAAAAAGCCGGTACAGTTACTTGATGCTGCGGAGTTTCCCTCTGGTACCTAGTTGGGTCTGAGTTTGGCGAACCCATCATAAATGTCCCGCCAGGAATGTAAACCATTTCGAGCACAACTCCATTACCTAAGTCTTCTGGGAAGTAGTGAGCAAAAGACTTTCTGCGACTGTTTTCTTTTCCATAGGCATCGACTGTGATGACATCAAATTCAAATATAGAGAGATAGTCTTGAAACTGAGGTTTAATCTTTAAGTCATCTCGATCTTTCAGCAGTAAATAGGCCGCCAATTTCACCTGCATCGATTCATCTTGCAAAGCTTGAATTATCAAATCTAAACCGGCTTCTCCATATTTCAGTGCTTCGGAGAGTGCGGCGATTCTCACTTCGACAATGGGTGAGGCTAATCGGCTTTTAACACCCGGTATGCCTCCGAGTACCGCAGCATTGACAGGAATTGAATTTTGTCCGCCACGGACGGCATCGTATTCTCTGGGTTCATTTTGATTATCTGACATTACACCGCACGCTCCTGCATTTTAATTGAGCAAAATTTTGTTCTGTGATGTCAATATCTCAGGGAGCGATTCTTAGTTTCTATCTTTGCCCTCTTGGCCGTGCGGTGCGTCGCTGTGAGATTATTGGTGGTGCTTCCAGATTTTTGGTGGTGACACACCCTACTAATTGGGTGCGGTGCTTCCAGATTTGTGGTGGCGGTGCACCTACGAATGATGTTATATGACGCCACGGATTCCCATGATTTAATGATATGTCAAGGGCGCGAAAAAGTCAAGCAAAATAGCGGTTCGATCGCCCAAAATTTTTTCTCAAATTCGATAGGTCGATCGCACTTATTATTTAATTTTCAAGTCTCCGGGGCCTGGTTTTTGTTGTCCGGTGCGGAAAACAACGACTCCGTTTTCAATAGCAACTAAATCTATTTTAAGCGGGCCCGCGATGTAAGTGACATCTGCCGCGATCGCCTGAACGTCCAGCGGTTTCTCGTACTGCTGCAACCGCTCGATAAAACCAGCTAAAGTTTCAATCTGATTGTCTGCCACTTGAACTCTACCGCCGACAACACCGATCAGGCGAGCGCGAAATTGACAAGCTTCTATCAATTGCAGCAACTGCTGCCGCACCTGTTCGTCGCTCAAAGTCACGGGCTCGACAGCAACCCCTGCAATCACATCTCCAGCGCGAAAAACCACTCGATTGATTTCTGCTTCTGCAAATACCTTAATTACCTTTTCTTCCCGCAGGTAATTAGCGCCGGCGACAATCCGCACCACGTAATCTTGACCGTCTTTAACCTGACTAATTAGTTGATCGATTTCTGCTTTAGTAATTTGAATAACCTGGTCTCTAACCTTCCTATTTTCCGGCTGCATGAGTCCCACGGTGGTTTTATTTGCTTCTTGCAAGAGCCGATCGATCGCGCGGCTCGCCATACCGGGTTCGATAATGCGAACGACGCCAGCAGCTAAAATTTGACCGCGCCTGATGGCAACTGTACCCTCGCGGATTGCCTGAAAGTCGCGTTCCAAAACTTGCACTTGCTGCTGCAAGACAGTTTGTTGCTGTTCGAGTTGGGCTTGTTGCTGTGCCAAGGTTTCTAAGAGTGCTTCCCTCTCGGCAATTACTTTGTCGCGCTCGACAATAGTTCGATCGCGATCGGCGAGATTTTGCACCCGCTGAGCAATTTCCTTGTCTCGTTGGGCAATTAGTTCGTTGCGATCGACAATTGCTGCGTCTCGCTTAACAATTTCTCCCTCTCGCTGGGCAATTTCCTTGTCCCGCTGGGCAATTTCTGCGTCTCGCTTGGCAATTTCTCTATCGCGCTGGGCAATTTGAGTTTTTACCTGCTCTCGCTGCTCGATTAACTGTTGGCGTTCCTCTTGGAGTTGGGCGATTTCCGATCCTAAAGTCGTTTTTTGAGCAGAAACTGTTTTCAATTGGTTCTCAGTGCGATCGAGCTGAGCTTGTGTAGTCGATCGGATCGTTTCAACCAGTTTCAATTGTTCTTCGGTGCGGGATTTAGCTGCTTCCACGCTGCTGAGCTGTTCTTCTGTCTTAGATTTAGCCGCTTCTACCTGACTTAACTGCTGTTCAGTTTTAGACTTGGCTGCTTGCACGCTGTTGAGCTGGGCCCGCAGCGAGTTTAATTTTGTTTGCGTCCGAGCTTGCTCGGCATTAGCTGCTTGGAGCGATTGATTAATTTGCTCTAAATTGGCTCTAGCTTGCGCTTGAGCGGCTCTGGCTCGAGCTAATTCAGTTTCAACTCGATTTTTTTCTTGAGTGGCCTGGTTGATTTCTCTGCGGGCGTTGTTGAGCCTTTTTTGAATCTCGTCTATTCTAAAAACTCCCGTTCGCAGCGGCTTGCTAGTAGCAAACAAAATGGCCAGAGTAATTGCTGACAGGATGCTGCCGGCCATCACTGTCACAACAACAGCAGTATCGCGGGGGCGAAGCTTGAACAAGCTCAACCTTGCCTTGCCGACTTTCGTCCCAAGGCGATCGCTGACAGTGGCGATCACACCCCCCAACACTAACATTACAAATACCAGGATGTATCCAGCAGTCATTCCGATTTTAGATTTTGGATTTTGGATTTTGGATTGAATCTAAAATCCAAAATCCAAAATCCTATACTTTCTCGGCATCAAGTGAATTGCTGGCTTAAAGCCACCGGGTTGTGGACTGTGATCTTTTTCTTGTGGATCGAGATCATGGTTTCTTGCCTGAGATCCCCCAGCAAACGAGTCACCGTTACCCGAGTCGAGCCGATCGCTTCGGCGATCGCCTGGTGGGACAGCTTCAAATCAATCGTAATCCCCTCTGTACCGGGCACGCCAAAATCCCGGCACAGAATCAGCAAAAAGCTGACGAGTCTCGAACCCATATCTCGGTGGGCCAGCGTTTCAATCATCATCTCGGTTTGCAAAATCCGAGACGACAGTCCCCGCAGCATCACCATCGACAGTTCCGGGTCTTCCTTGAGCGCTTTCTCGACTTGTTCGATCGGCAACGAGATCAACTCTACCGGCGTAAAGGCTACCGCGTGGTAAAACCTGTCCGATCGGTGTCCCGTAATCAGAGACAGCACCCCAAATACGCTATTTTCGCGCAGGAGGGCGACTGTAATTTCTTCCCCTGCTTCGTACACCCTGGAGAGCTTCACAGCACCTCTAATGAGAACGTAGACGCGCTCAGCCGGGTCTCCAGGGAAAAAAATTGTCTTGCCCCGTTCAAAGGTTTCCACAATGGGTGGAAACGCCCCGCCGCTGATTTGGCGGAACACGGCTGCTAGCGGTCTATCATGCGTCACGACTAGATCCTTCTGTACTAATCAATACTTTATAACTTGCCGATTAACCTTATTGAGTAAATATACTGCCCAACCTCCAATATCCAAGGATTCGGTTACTTCCATCTAATGTTAAGGTAAACACGCACTGTATGATTAAATCTAGCCCTTCTCTTAACTTTTTCAATTCCGCCTCCATGTAGCTCCACAGCAAAATTAATATAATTGTGTCTCAATTGTGTCTCAATTGTGTCTCAATTGTGTCTCAATCAGTTAAATCTGAATCAGTTGTGTCTAAACTGGCGGGGTTGTCGCACAGAGCCAATGAGAACGGTGCTAGTTGCTTCTAGAAGAAATACAGATGATAGATTTGACCGGAAAAAATGCTCTTGTTACGGGCATTGCCAACAATCGCTCGATCGCCTGGGGCATCGCTCAGCAGCTCCACAAAGCTGGGGCCAACCTCGGCATAACTTATTTGAAGGACGAGAAAGGCAAGCACGAGCGCAAAGTCGCTGAACTGGTGGAACCGCTCAATCCCAGTCTGTATTTGCCCTGCAATGTCCAAGACGAGAGCGAAATTGAGTCTACTTTTCAAACCATCGCCGACAAGTGGGGCAAGTTAGATGTCCTGATCCACTGTCTGGCTTTTGCTGGCAAGGACGAACTTTCGGGAGATTTCACGAACACCTCGCGCCAAGGTTTCTCCAATGCTTTGGATATTAGCGCTTACTCGCTGGTGCGGCTTTGTGCTGCTGCTAAACCCCTGATGGCCGAGGGCGGCAGTATTGTGACGCTGACTTATTTGGGCGGCGTCCGGGTAGTTCCTAATTATAATGTGATGGGAATTGCTAAAGCAGCTTTGGAAATGAATGTTCGCTATCTGGCTGCTGAACTGGGCCCGTTAAATATTCGGGTAAATGCGATTTCTTCTGGCCCGATTCGGACTCTGGCTTCGTCAGCAGTTGGCGGTATTCTGGACATGATCCACCACGTTGAGGAAGTGGCGCCGCTGCGGCGGACGGTGACTCAGCAGGAAGTGGGAAATGCTGCGGCTTTTCTGTGCAGCAATCTCGCTAGCGGGATTACGGGTCAAGTTTTGTATGTCGATGCCGGTTACGAAATCATGGGAATGTAACAGTTGTCGAGAATTTTGAGTTATGTAGGGGCGGGTTGAGACAATAAACTTTAACTTTAACAAGTAAGTTTTATGCAAAAGCCGCCCCTTTCGAGAGTTTTGAGTTGTGGGTAATTCTCTTAACTAAACACTTGAGAATCAGCGCTACTCAAGCTGTCATCTTCAATTACTAATTATCAATAACTAATGAATGACCCATTGCGAATTATGGAGATAATCGATCGCCCTTCTCTTCCTCCAACAAGTTCAGTTCAACCAGCTAGGGCCGCCTTGGTGAAACGCACGACACTGGAAACGGATGTCACGGCCAGCCTCAATCTCGACGGTGTAGGAACTTGCAAGGCGTCTACGGGGATTCCGTTTTTAGACCATATGTTGCACCAGATTGCTTCTCACGGATTGATCGATTTGGACGTGCAGGCGATCGGGGATTTGGAGATTGACGACCACCACACGAACGAGGATGTGGGAATTACCTTAGGCCAAGCGCTGGCAAAAGCTGTCGGCGATCGATCGGGCATTTCTCGCTTCGGGCATTTCATCGCACCTTTGGATGAAGCTTTAATTGAAGTAGTGCTCGACTTTTCGGGACGGCCTCACTTAAGTTACGGCTTGGAAATTCCCAACCAGCGGATCGGCACTTACGATACTGAATTAGTCAAAGAGTTTTTTTCGGCGGTGGTGAACCACACTCAAATGACGCTGCACATTCGCCAGTTGCAGGGCGGAAATTCTCATCACATTGTAGAAGCGGCGTTTAAAGCATTTGCGCGAGCTCTGCGGATGGCGGTAGAAATCGATCCGCGGCGCGCCAGTCGGATTCCCAGTTCTAAAGGAGTTTTGTAGTATGGGGTTTGCAGTAGCGCTTCTGGGCTACTGCAAACGTTGTCACTCAAAATATATCTGCTATATAGTTAAAAACACCTTGACTTCCCTCACCGTACTTTCCGATAAATTCAGCGATTAGTCGATCGCTACACCTTTCTATAGCTTCAGCAATAGAACTTTGGGCTAAAACTTGACGAGCCGACTGACGCAAAACTTCAAACAGATTCACAGTATAGCGAGTATCTTCACTGACAAAATCCCACAGTTCTCGACCTATTAAAGTGAGCATTTCCGAATTGGGCAAAATTTGCTTCAGCAAACCAAGTGTTACAGTTTTATTAGTTCTTTTACCGTAAGCTATACCAATATAAGCGCGATCGCCCTCCTGAATTTTTTCCTCAATTTTGGCAGCCCAATATACTATCTGGTCTTTATCCATATCATTCGGGCCGCTTTTTACCTGTATCCAGCATTTCTCGCCATCACTGGTAGTTTTAATTGCGCCCCATCCTGACTCTTCCGGTGGACTTTCTGCACTTTCAGAGCAAGATATCAATAGTTTTTGAATAAAAAATCCCATTGAAGTGACAATAGACCTAGTAGCCGTCATATAAACATTAAGCCTGACAACTTCTTCGGGAGTGTCCAGATTTAACGCCCTGATTAAAAATGGGTTGGGATGAATTTTCCCTAAAGTCAGATTTTCCACCATAACTAGCTGTCGCCCAGTAAAATCTCGACAAATGCTGGCTAAAAAATTTTCAGCGATAGTAAGTTGCAGCGAAAGCTTGCCTGAAGATATAAATCCTAAAATCCGTTCAATCTCATCGGGAGTAAATCTGAGCGCTCTTTTGCCCGATATGCTGCTGATGCCGTTTCTGAGTGTTGCGGCTTCTAAGTTAAAAAATTCTTCTAACTCCGCAAAGTGACTGGCGAAAGAACGAGACTTGCTGGCAGGCAATCCTATTTCTTTTTCTAAGACAAACGCTAATAATTCATGAAGTTGCTCTGACACTTTTATTTCTCCTCAACTAGACTTTAAATATTAGTTAACTGAAAAGAGAAAGCTGTTGACTTATTTCTCTTCCTCTAACTTTATCACCCTTAATTACCTGACAAAGGTATTGACCTATCGCCTCTCCCAATAATACCGGAACTGCATTCCCAATTTGCCGATATTTAGAAGCAGTTGAGCCATAAAAAACCCAATCGTCTGGAAACGTTTGAATTCGGGCGCACTCCCTTACACTCAAAGGACGCAATTCATCGGGATGACACATATCTGTAGCCTTTTGATGAGGACTCGTGGTGACAGTAGGCGAGGGTTTGTCCCACGCTAAGCGTCGATAAAAACCAACTTTACCCCCTTCAGATTTATAAGCTCCTCCCATTGCTTCTTGCTTTAATTCGCTGGGTAAATCCCTCCAGTTTTGACCGGCTGTTAACAGGCGCAAATACTTGAGGCGACTTTCTGAGTAAGGGACACATTCTGGTTGAGAATCTACTAAATCTTTTAATCCTTCTCTTAGCGTCAGCCATTTGGCTTTTGTACCAGTACCTTTCTGACTGTAACTTGGGAGCGGCAAAGTAACTGAATCATTACCTTTATAACCAATAAAGATGACTCTTTCTCTAACTTGAGGAACGCCGTAATCAGCAGTATTGAGCAAATCATACACAACTTCATAACCAATGCGTTTCATCTCTGCCAAAATCACTTGTAAAGCTGCACCTGGCATCTCATCTGGTTCTAATTGCGGGAAATCTAAACCTCTGCGATCGTGAGGTCGATGTCGAATCGGAGCTGACAGCAAGCCCTTAACATTTTCCATGATAAAAAAGCGGGGTTTGATTTCGTCAACGATGCGTATGAAATCCATAAATAAGCTGCCGCGGGGATCGCCAACAGACCCCCGTTTTCCGGCTGTGCTGAAGGGTTGGCACGGGGGGCCACCAGTCACTAAATCTACTTCTTCAGCGCGTAGAGGTCTATCTAAACCTAAGATCTGTCCGCCTTCTTCTAATAAAGTTTGGGCGCTGACTTCGCAAATATCTCTCGGTACAGCAGATACGGATAAATGAGGACGATTTAGAGAGATTGTTTTGGTAGCATCAGGTTCGATTTCTACTAAACTTACTGTCTGAAATCCTGCTTTTTCTAGACCTAAATCTAAACCGTATGCTCCAGCAAAGAGGCTAATAGTTATCGGTTTGTTGTTAATCACAGGTTTTTGCCTCAAGACTAGATATTGCTGGAATTAAAATTGTACTTTACTAAAATCCAAAAGCAAGAGCATCAAGCATATGCTTACCCTTCTCCCGCCCCACTTCTTGATATATATGCAAAAGTTCTTCGTAGGCAGTCTCTCCCCCTATAATATTCCAAAACTCATGTCCCATAATGACAGCTTGTTCAAAGGGCGTATACTTCCTTGCCACTGACCATTTATAATCTGAAGGATTTGGCCCGTAAGGATTGTAAGCCATAGCATAATAAGATTGAGCAGCGGGGCGAGACAGTCCGCACAGTAAATGATATCTCAGCAGTCGTTGAATTACCTCCAAGCATTGTCCTTTGTTGGGTTTCGATCCTTTAATTTCAAAGAAAAATTTCCTCCCGTCATGGGATAGCACGTACAAATCTGCTTTGACCGATCGCCTAACTAAATGGTTAGTTTTTTGAGCCTCAAGAACAGCTTCAATCATTTCTTCAAAAGCAGGTTTATTTCCCTTTTTGTCGGCTGACTGCTCAAATAGCGCTATCTGACGGTCAATTTCATTGATAGCCTCTATGCTAACTTCGCCAGAAATTTCATAGCTTCTGCTTGCTTCTTGGTGATGTTCCAAAGCAATGAGTTTTGCACATTCTTCATAAGTTGTGCCCAAGCTGCTGCTGAAACCTCTTTCAAACTCGTTAATCCGTAGCAAGTCTGACGGGACGATCGCACGCAGTCCCGGCAACCCCTGGGTTTTTTAGTTTGTGACCCCAGGGATGACGATCGTTGGTGAGGAAACTTGACAAGCAGCGGCCACACAACTTTTTTTAAGCTGGCTAGATTGGGGAGTCGTTTAAAAAATCAACCCGATGGATTCATTAACTTTTTTGCACAACATCAAGCTGACAGCGACAAGACAGGAGACTCCTGCCGAATCGGAATCTCAATAGTAAACTCTGTTCCCCCGCCTGGTGCAGAAATACACCCCAAGCTTCCCCGGTGTTTTTCCACTACAATTTGCCAGCTAATCGATAGCCCAATCCCTGTGCCCTTACCGGGGGGTTTTGTCGTAAAAAACGGGTTAAATACGTGGCGACGAACCTCTTCCGAGATCCCTGGCCCATTGTCCACAATTCGGACAGCTACCCAATTGCTGCTTGTTACTTCTGTGCTAATCCGAATCACGCTAGGATTCGCTTTAATTTCTTCTAGCGATCTCTGCGTGTTCCACTCGTCAATAGCATCGATCGCATTTGCAAGTACATTCATAAATACCTGATTCATTTCTCCCCCATAACAGTCCACTTCGGGCAGGTTTGGGCAATAGTCCCGAACCACTTCAATCGAGGGGCGGTCTGAGTTAAATTTTAGTCGGCTCTGTAAAATCATCAACGTGCTGTCCATGCCTTCGTGAAGGTTGACCGCTCTCATTTCATATCCTTCTTGCCGTGCGAATAGGCGCAAAGATAAAACGATTTCGCGGATGCGATCGGCTCCTAAGTACATCGATTTGAACAATTTAGGCAAGTCGTCTTTGAGATAATCTAGCTCGCTTGCTGCGATTTCTGCTTGTATATCTGGAGCCGGATTAGGATAGTGCTTTTCGTAGAGGTCAAGGATAGTGACCAAAGTTTTTGAATATTCCAGAGCATAGGAAAGATTTCCATAAATAAAATTAATTGGATTATTGATTTCATGAGCTACACCAGCCACGAGCTGACCTAGCCCGGACATTTTTTCGCTCTGAATGAGCTGGCTTTGCACCTGCTTGAGTTCGTGCAGGGAATTTTCGAGCTGTAGGGCTTTGTGCCGCTCTCGCGCTTCCGATGCTTGCAAAGCTGCTTCTGCAAGCTTGCGTTCAGCAGCCTCCTGCTTGAGGCGTTCATTCGTCTGGGAAAGTTCAGCGGTGCGGTGTTCTACTCGCCTCTCGAGCTCTTGTGTCAAAACTTGTAGGTCGGCTTGCGCTCGCTCGCGCTCGACAATTTGCGCCTGAAGCTTTTTAGTTAGATTTCGCAGATTCAGGTGCGTGATAGCCCGAGCTAAAACTTCTTCCTGTTGAAGGGGCTTAGTGATATAATCTACACCCCCCACATTAAAGCCTTTGACTTTGCTTTCTGTATCGTCCAGCGCGGTCATAAAAATAACTGGGATATCTTTAGTTAAGTCATTTGCTTTTAGATTTTGACAGGTTTTAAATCCGTCCATCTCTGGCATCAGAACATCCAACAAAATTAAATCCGGCTGGGAATATTGCACTTTTTTGAGAGCGCTAGACCCACTGCGAGCTACCCAAACAGTGAAGCCAGATGTGCTCAAAAAATCCAATACTGAACCCAGATTAGTGGGCGTATCATCCACAATTAAAATGGTGCCTCTGTCTAAATATTCGCTAGTCATTTTTACTCCTCATCTAAACTGTTGAACAAATTCTACTAATTTGTCTTCTTCAAAGTTTTTAGTTAATTCAAGCAACTGATTGACAAAAGGTGCATAACGCATATCTATTGCCTTCAGCTTGCTGGCTCGCTTCTCAATACTGAGGAGTTCACCTTTCATCGCTAAATCGAACAGGACTGCAACTTCTTCCGAAGGGGGAGCAATCAGTTGTTGGTCTTGGATTTGGGAAGGGGGATCGGTGAAGATACCTCCTGAACTGAAAGTTGTTCGCTCCTCATAAACCCATTCTAAACCTAAATGGTTGCCCAAGCATTCTAATAACTTTTCTGCCCGAATTGGTTTGAGGAGAAAAGCGTTGCAACCAGCCTGGAAAATGCTGTGGGGATCGCCCGATAAAATGCTAGCAGAAGTTCCGATCGCGATTACATCCTTCAATGTAGGGATTTTTCTGATCCGCCTCACCGCTTCAAAGCCGTCCATCACTGGCATTACTAAGTCAATTATAATACAGTCCGGTTGAAATAACAGCGCTTTATTCACGCAGTCTTGACCGTCCGTTGCCTCCATCAATTCAAACCCAATGGGAGCTAAAAGATTAACGAGGACAGAGCGATTTTGCCAGCGATCGTCAACGACTAAAATTTTCCGCCGCTCGCCTGAGAAACTCCTGATAATTTTTTCAGGTTCTTTTTGATACCCTTCCCAGCTTTCGGTAATAGGCAACTCTAACTCAAACCAGAAAATACTGCCTTTACCTAAAGAGCTTTGTACTTTCAGTTCGCCGCCCATCATCTCCACTAATTGGCGACTAATTGGCAGCCCTAATCCTGTCCCCTCTATCTGGCTAACGGAACCGCTGGCTTGCTCGAAGGGCAAAAATATTTTTGAGAGTTCGTCCGGCGCGATGCCAATGCCTGTATCTTCTACTTGGAAAATAAATTTTGCTGTTAGGGATTGGGGATTGGCGATTGGTGATGGCAAAGATTGCTGAGTCTCCAGTCTGTCTACTTTGAAAATAACGCCTCCTTTTTCGGTGAATTTTATGGCATTACCGAGTAAGTTGATGAGAATTTGCCGCAACCTTTTTTCATCGGCTTGGACGCAAGTGGGAAGTGAAGTTAGCGGTTCGTAAATCAAAGAGATTCCCTTCTGTTGGGCGCGAATCTGGCAGATTTCAGTAATGCCTTGGAGAAAGTCTGACAGGTGAAACTCGGTGAGGTAGAGTTCCATTTTTCCGGCTTCGATTTTGGAGAGGTCTAGAACGTCATTGATCAGAGTTAGGAGGTGTTCGCCACACTGATGAATGATGTTAATACCAGAATTTTGCTGACTGGTTAAACCTGTGTCTCGTTTGAGGATTTGGGTATAACCTAAAATGCCGTTGAGCGGTGTGCGAAGTTCGTGGCTCATGTTGGCGAGAAATTGGCTCTTGGCGCGGTTTGCGGCTTCGGCCGCTTGCTCGGCTCGCTGTCGCTCTTGAATTTCCACTTCTAGGCTCGTATTTTTGGCTTTTAATTCCTCGGTTCGCTCTTCTACTTTGACTTCTAAAGTGTGATAGAGGTTGGCATTTTCTAAGGCGATCGCCGCTTGTCCCGATAGCATCCGCAAAACTTCTACCCGCTTCGGCGTGAAAGCGCCAGCAATCACGTTGTTTTCTAGGTACAGGATGGCAGTTAACTTACCTTGATATAGGATAGGCGCACACAAAATTGATTTTGGTTTGTGCTGGGTAATGTAGGGGTCGGCGTTAAAGATTTCCTCGCGGCCCGAATCATTTAAAACGACATCTTTCTGAGTTCTGGTGACGTAATTAAGTACGGAGATAGGCACTAGCCCAGAATTTGATACTGGTAAAGATTCCAGCACTCGGACTCGATCTTTAGTCCCCGCCGCTTCTATAACAAGTTGACCATCTTTTGAGAGAATAAGCACTCCAGTTTCAGCGCCTGCGTTTTCTATCAAAATTTTCATTAACTTGGTGAGCAAGTTAGGTAGAACAATTTCGCTAGAAATGGCAATAGATGCTTTCATTACAGTTGCCAAGTCTAGCAACTCTGCTTGACCGCCTGTAATGGTCAAAGGAGCAATTGTCATCTTAGGATCGAAAGGGGTTTCGGTGACCGCAGAGGCTCGCGCTATTAATTTCGGGTATTTTTCTTCTAGATGTTTAACTTTAGCTAAAGCTCCCCAGCGCATATAGGCATAATAAGCATCGGTCATGTAGGTGCGGGCAATCTTTTCTTTACCCCATGAAAAATAAAATTTAGCAGCGAGTTCGTGAGCTAGTGCTTCTTCGTTGATGTACTCGTTTTCTTTAGCAAGAGCGATCGCTTTGTCGTACATCTCGATCGCTTCTACTGTTTCGCCTAAAACACGATTTTTTTCTGCCTCTACTAAATAGAATTTATGTAGATGATTCATTGGAGCATAATGCGCCCATTTTTGCATTTTTTCTTGATTAGCTTGTACTCGGTTAAGAATGTCCTGTTGGTCGGGCTGCGAACTTTCAGGATACACAGCTAGCCGTACTAGAGAATCGTAGAAATAGAAGATAACAACAGTTAGCTGCCCTGTAGATGAGCCGAAAGAACTTTCTACTTGAGGGATATTTTTTAAAGCTTCCGCGTAATTCTCAAACACATAACAAAGCGCAAGTTTGTGCAAGTATAAGTAATGAATTGCCAGTTGGTTGTTGGTTTCCTGGTATAGCGGCAGCATTTTCTCTTCGTCGTATACTTCCCCCTTTAACTGGCATATATTTTCGCTTCTTCCCATGATGTTTAAGACGGCTTGCCAACAGATTTTTGTATTATTAATCGCTGTTTCTTGGCTAATTTTATGAAGGGCATCTGTATAAGTTGCTATCTCTCGTTCAAGTTGCATTAGTTGCTTGCCCACAAAAAACGAGTAATGACTCCACACCATGACGGCATAGCCAGCATATTCTAAATCTCCAGTTTCCAGCCCAGTAGAGAAAGCTGCCAGGAAAGGTTCTAAGGTATTTCGGACGTGTTCTTTCCAATGTTGAACGGCAGCATACACTAAGTGGCAAGTCTTGACTTCGATTTCTTTGGCATTTAACTTTGACACTAGACGTAAAGCTAATTGACCGAACTCATAGCCTCGCTCAATATCTCCTACCGCCCCGCAAAGAAGAAGACTGTATACCGCATATGCAAAGGGAGACACAGAAGCATTGCCATATTGAACGGATAAATCGACCTGTTTGCACACTGTTAAAGGCACCAGTACGGGCATCCCAGAATAGCAAGCAGAAAATATACTTGACAAAATCCTGATCGCTGCTAATTGATAAGGATCGGTCATTTCAGGGAGATCGATTAAGTCCTCAATTCGGGTTCCGCTCAAAATTGCCGCAGTTTCCCCCAGCGCCTGCCCAATATCAGATGGGTTTGGCGAGTCGGGAAACTCTACCTCCAACTGCTTTAAGACTTGCAGCCCCGTATTCAATGCTTCGACCAGCTTGTTCTGCGCCATATAAGCTTGAATCTGGACTTCGTACACTTTTACTATGTCCAATAGCGTTTTGGCGCAGTTTTGTACTATCTCAACGAATCTCTGCATTCGGTCAAAATCACCACTCAAATATGCTGACTCTGCTGCTTCTTCATGCAGCCTTAAGGCCAGTTCATACCGATTGTCCCAACTATCTACTGCTAGCAGAGATAAGCCCACTTGCAAATATTTGACGGCGGAATCGTGGGCTGTAGCAGCTTTCGCTTTCTGACCTGCAATCAGATTCAATTGGGCTAGTTCATATTTTTGGGATTCAGTGGTAAGTAAGTCAGTACCATAATTGAGTTGGTTAACTAAAGCGAAAATATTTTCTTTTCGGTCTTCTGGCGTTGTACTTTGCAGCAGCAGTTGACCGATTTTTAAGTGGGTCTCTTTTTTCTGCTCATCTGGAATCAAAGAATAGGCAGCTTGCTGCACTCGGTCATGTAAAAACTTGTAGTCAACCTTCACATCAGTTAAGGTAAAACCGCCCGATTCTTCCTGACTAAATACGAGGGGAATTTTGTATTCATTGCTCAAAGGTAAAATCAACCCAGCTTGAAGTGCTGCCCACAATTGCCCTGCCGTGACTAAGGATGATTCCTGATTGACAATCGCCAAAACTTCTAAGTTAAAAGTGTTGCCAATACAAGCAGCAAATTTTAATACTTTTTGTGTATCTTCGGGCAATTTGCGTATGTTTCTAGCAATCAGTTCGACAACATTGTAATCGGTGATGCCGATCGCTTGAATTTCCTCGATATTCCATTGCCAACCCCCCTTTGTCCCCCCTTGGTAAGGGGGGATTAGGGGGGTGAAGTTATAAGTCAACAAATCTTCTTGATATAGAGTTTTTAGGAGTTGACTTAAGAAGAAAGGATTGCCCTGCGTTTTATTAAAAAGTAGAGACGCGAAATTTCGCGTCTTTACAGACAGGGATTCCGAACCGCCAGATTCATTTAAAGTATCCGCAATTAATTCTTCGACATGAACCAGGTGTAATGGTTGAAGGACAATATTATTCACCGTCGCACCAGTTTGGCGAATCTTGTCAATTGTTTGAATCGTCGGATGAGTTGGAGAAACTTCGTTATCTCGGTATGCCCCAATCAGCAATAAATACTTGCTATCAGAATCAGTTATTAGCAATTCAATTAATTTCAACGAGGCCGAATCCGCCCACTGCAAGTCATCAAGGAAGATAACTAAGGGATGGTCAATAGTCGTAAATACGCCAATGAATTGTTTAAAGACGCGACTGAAACGGTTTTGAGCTTCAGTTGCCCCTAGTTCTGCTACGGGTGGCTGTTTGCCAATAATTAATTCGACTTCAGGGATAACATCAATGATGACTTGTCCGTTATCGCCTAAAGCGGATAACAGTTTTTCTTTCCAAGTTTGGATTTCTACTTCGCCTTCGGTTAGAAGTTGCTGAGTTAAGGATTGGAATGCTTGAATCAGGGAAGCATAAGGAATATTGCGCTTGAACTGGTCAAATTTCCCCGCAATAAAATAGCCTCGTTGCCGCACAATGGGTTTGTGAACTTCATTGACCAAAACTGTTTTGCCTATCCCGGAATAACCGGAAACCAGCATTAATTCGGTGGTGCCACTGGCAACGCGCTCGAAAGTTTCTAGAATTTTTTCAATTTCTTTGTAGCGACCGTAGAGCTTTTGCGGTATATTTAACTGCCCTGCTTTATCCGCACTTCCAACAACAAAGTTGGAAATATATCCGCTAGCCTGTAGCTTTATCAAGCAAGTTTCTAAGTCAAATTTTAGTCCTTCAGTGCTTTGGTAGCGGTCTTCAGCATTTTTAGCTAATAACTTCATCGCAATCGCTGAAATTTGTGGTGGGATTTCATGATTTAGCTGGTGAGGGGGAATGGGAGTTTTGGCAATATGGCTGTGTACCAATTCCAGCGGGTCTGTGGAATTAAAGGGCAACTCGCCTGTGAGCATTTCATAGAAGGTAACGCCTAGTGAATAAAAATCAGTGCGGTAGTCAATTGACCGATTCATCCGGCCAGTTTGTTCTGGCGACATATAGGCGAGTGTGCCTTCGAGCAAATCTGGATGGCTGAGCGTCGAATTTTCTCGCTCCAGGCGCGAAGCGATGCTGAAATCAATAATTTTAACTTTTTCGGTGGCTGGGTTGATGATAATATTTTGTGGCTTTACATCTTTATGAATAATGTTATGTTTATGGAGTTCTGCTAAGGCAGAAACAAGCTGGAGAGCCAAAGAAAGAAATTGAATGATTGAGATTTTTTTACCCTTCATCCAATCGTTGAGAGACTCGGATCCGGAATCTTCTAAGATCAGTGCTAAACCGTTTTTATAGCTTTCTAAACTAATGGCTTTGATAATCGATTCTACGTTCAAGCTGTGCAGGATTTGATATTCGTGTCGCAAGCGGGTGATGTCAGAAAGAGTGGGATACTCAGCCTTTAGCCTTTTGACGATCACGCTGGAAAAGTCTGAATCCTTCCGAGCGCGATCGACTGAAGTTCTTATCCCGCTGTGGAGGGTTTCAACGAATTGATAGCCAGCTAAGTTGATAGTCATGGTTATTCTACCGATCGCAAGGGAATTGAGTGTGAGGTTAAGGCCGGTTTTAAAACTTAATTATTATTGGAGCTGATCGTAACATAGTAATTTACTCAACAAAAGTGAGCTCATGTTTCGCTTCTGGCAATCATGGTCTCATGAGATTGTGTTGTTAACTGTGCTGCCTCAAGGCGCGTTTTGGGTGTTTGTTGGGGGATTAGTTGGCTGTACTTTCAAGGGGGATGTCGATCGAGTGTTTTGCCGTTGCTGATAATTATCGTTGTCAACCATCACCTCAAACCGAATCATCTATCCATCCGCAAGCCGAACAATCCCAATGAACAGGCGGCGTTTCATACTGGGGGTAAGTCATTTCACATTGGGGACAGCGGCCACTAAACAGTGGGTGGGTATCCAAAAGTTCTAACTGTTTTTCTTTCTGGTGTCCACCGCTGCCTCGGTTGCAGAATCAATTCGCCACCATAGTAGCTTGCCCCTTCGGGTTCCCACACTTCATCGGGTTCAGCGTTGGGGTCTGCTCAAAAGTCGGGGCAAGTGTCGGTGTCTGAGCCTGTGGGATGAACTGCACAGATTAAGTGTGGGTTGGGGGCGTAGAAGGAGACAGCGTTCGCACTCAGGGAGTTTGGGCATGGCGGGCGTGTTGGGGTTTTGGTTTGGGTTTAGTTTCCCAAAAATAGGGGTGTTGGTGGCGATCGTACTAGCGTCAAAACATTCCTGCCTTACCGTTATCAAGGATATTGGGCAAAAACAGGGCTAGCTATCGCGACTGCGAGTTACTTGAAACGCATGAGAGTGAGCTTACCGCCAACTGTCATGCTGTGTATCAAATTCTAAATTAACGGGATCACTCCTCAGGTTAATTCCTTTAGCGGTCGCACAACCACCAAACGTTGTCCAAAAACCAGGGCGTGTACCCGCACAGCGAAACGTGGACGCAGGCTGTTAATCCCTCACCCTCTTACCAACGTCCCATGTGCTCACGCCCTTGGGTATGAAACAAAATATGCCTCCCTCGGTTGGATTGCTGTTTTTTAGCGGGCGTTAAAATTGATAGTTAAAATTGACGATAAAATTCAAGCAATGAGCGTAGCTTTCATTGACCTTGAAAGCATTCACAGTTTACCGTGTAAAATTACAGCCAAAAGTTTAGGTTAATTGGACTGGCAATACGACTGTGCAAATGGTAGCTCCAAAATCTCAAATAGAAAGGAGAGCGATCGCAGAGTTGGCAAAACTTGGGGAATAGGTGGAATTACCTCTATTTTGCAATACTAACTATGCTTGCCAATAAGATTGCAATTGTCACAGGTAGCTCGAAAGGAATGGGTGCTGGCATCGCCCTTGAATTAGCCAAATCGGGTGCAGATATTTGTGTCAACTATTGCGATTCTCCAAAATCTGCACTCGAAGTAGTCAACCTGATTCGCTACACCTATAGGTAGCTTTTCTAAGGCTTTCCCAAATAAAGAATACCGAGAGCAATTGTAGCTCCCGGTATGAGTTTTTCCAATTCCGTTGTTGTTAGGTAAATCCAATCAGGCTCAATTTGGTAAAATTTGTCTCACTCTTAAGCGCAGCCTTCTGCGTACTGAGTTCACCATTCGTTACACCAAACGCCGATCGTTATTGGTTAGCCTGTTCCAGGGCCGGATTCGCTGGATTTCCAGCAATTTGACCCAAGTTAATCTTGACGACCTTATTGCGAGCTTCAGTCACTTTGGGCAGGGTTAGCGTTAGAATGCCATCTTTGTATTCAGCTTGCACAGAGTCGTTTTGAATGTGTGCGGGCAAGGGAAGCGTCCGGTGGAATTTGCCATAGCGGAATTCAGAGCGGACGTAGCCGGGTTTTTCGTCTGTGTTTTCGTAGCGGCGTTCGCCAGAAATAGAAATTGCTTCGCGAGTGACTTGAACGTCAATGTCTTTGGGTTCAATTCCAGGCAGTTGCGCTTTTAATACGAAGTTGTCCCCAGCATCAGCAAATTCCACAGCGGGCACCCAAGTGGCTTGTGAGTTATCTTTTGTTGTTGCCCGTTGGTCAAAAACTTTATCGAGTTGCTGGCGGATCGTTTCAATTTCTGTGAATGGTTGCCAATAGCGCATCAACATAATCTGTCACCTCAAAGATTGGTAAGACTTTATAACGAAAGTTTGGGTTGAAGCTCGTTGCTTACAGTTATCATGATGCCGCTTTCTAAGTAGGAGCAACAGCCAGGAAAACCCCACTGAGTTGGTCGTATTTACCAGAATGAACGTGAAAGAATCAGAATTAATTGGCAGTGAAGAAAACCGTACAAAGCTATTCCTAGAAACCGACAATACTGGGGCAACGCCATGATGAGCCAGCCGAGCGAACTCTGCACAGCGCGAGCCTCGGGGGAAGGAGCGCTGGTGTTGCCAACCGTACCAAAAATGCGGTGCGGGTGATGTGTAGCAGGGTAAGGACGTGCAGAGCGGGCGCAAGCTGCTTTCTAATAGCCATCGCTCGCTCTCTGAGGGATCTCGCATAATCCCGATCGAGCTTAAATATCTCCCTTATTTCTTCGCAGAGGCGGACTTAGTTTGTGTAGTTGCGGTTTCAACCGCCGAACTATGGAGGGGGTAGCTTGTATTAACCACCCCCACTCAATCTATCCAAATTTCGTCAAGAACCGGAAAGCATCGAGTACGTGACTCGCGCAAACATAAGGCGAAGTGTTGTAAAAAGCTTGCCAAGCCGCCGCTTTATCTTCGTCGTATTTACCAGCTCTTTCCGGGTATTTTCCTTGCCAATTCAGCCGGACTGCGTGACCGACTAATACATCTAAAACGATGTATTCTTCTACTTGCAATTCAGGGTTGCGCTGGGCGATCGCCGCCAACTCCATCAGCGCCTCAATATTGACTTGTCGGTATTCCGGCGCCACAATCTTATTCAACAAATGCTCGATTTGTAGCGCGAAATTCTTTTCTCCCGGCGTCATTTCCGATAATATAATATGGCTATCTAACCGATTGCGCCGCTCTAATTTGTCGCCAATTATCAAGCCTTTGCAGTGCCGCAGCAGTCCCCAAACACTCGGATAAAAATCCTTCGGTACGCGATTGACTGCACCTTCCATTTGCCGCTTCCGCCGCCATCCTCCCGCAAGCATTTGCGATTCTTCGGAAACTGGCGCTACTACCCATTCAATATCTTTTTCCTGCTGTTTGACGCGCAGGGATTCTTGCTGTTTGAGGATTTGATTCATTTCCTCGTATTCGGTCAACACTTGGCGCAGGCGATTTTTGATTTCAAAGGGACTTAGCTGCATTAAATGTTCGTAAGCTTCATTTTGCGTAACTCCCAATTCGCGGGCTAATTCGCTTGTTAACAGCAGAATAAAGTAGCTAACTCTCAGTGTCAGCAGACCTTTAAATAATTGCGGTTCTGCTTTAATTAGGACGCTGAGGTAAATTAGAATTTCTTGGGTGAGAACTCGATCGCGAATATCTTCTCCGCAGAATTGGCGAATTTTGTCCATCACTTCCGTGTAAGATCCGGGTCGCGAAATTATCGAATCTTCGCTGTAGGCTTTCCCCACAGCAATCTGTTTTTGCCGCACCAAAATATCTGTCACCGCATCGGACAAGCTGATATCAACTTTGTCCAGCAAACCTGCCGCATGGCGGATGACTGCCCATTGGATTTTTGACTGCGAACTTTCTCCAGCTTTTGTATAAACTTCGTTGAGCAAATCCACAACTTTAACTGTTTGTTCTGCACCTCCAAATCCTGTATCAAAATTTAAGCCTTTGAGGCGAACTAAGGTGTGCAGCAACTCAATTTGTTCGTACAAATTTTCGGAATTTCGCAGGCTAGTTAGCAAGAATTGAGTATTAGTTTCGCACTCTAATTTAAATTCTTGCGTGTGACCTAAAGGCCAAGTTTTTTCAGGATTGTAGGTTAGATAGCTGCGCGTTTCTACTGCACCTGTCACCGGAGATTCGGTAAATTCAAAATCGTGCATTAAATCAATTCTTTCGGTGCCAGCAGTCAGCATTAACTGCTTAAGATTTCCGAGTTTAACTGGCGTGTTGTTACAGTGTCCATCCCGGAATTCCTTCATTAATTCTAACAACGCTTCCCGGCCGGTTTCCAGCATCGTGTGAGTCAGCATCAGCGTTACCGTAGGGCGTCCCAACTGATACCAGTGGCGGTGAATGTGAGCTATTTCGCTCTTGATTTGAGCTACTAAAAAATGGTAATCTAAAGTTAAGTAAAACTCTTGTCGGTTCAAAAATGAGGGCAGAAATACGATCGCCTCTTCGCGAATTTTAAACACCCGAGAAGTTGTTAAACTCCGCAGACGGCGCACGGGGCGGCCGGTTAAGCCTAATTGGTCGTTTCGTCCAATTTGCGTGTAAATAGCTGATAATTCTTTAGTCTGGCGGACTTGAATTGGTTCTACCTGTTTTGGGGTTTGGGCGGCAATGCCGTTAGCGGCTAATTCTGCTTGCAAATCTTCGTCTTCAGCTAACAGTGCAATTTGCACTAAAGGTTCTCTGTGTTGGCCAACTGAGAGGTGCCTTCCCAGCGGGTCGATATCGCCAACTGCGATTAATCCTTCGTTCAGCAATTGACCGAGAAAATACAAACTTTGCGCCCAAACGAGGGGAATATTTTCATTGGGTAAGCGCTGCTGGCTGCGGGGATTTAGCTTTTCTGCTTCTATATTTTCGGCGGGGACGTAGTACAATTCGGGTAGCAGCGGCAAGCCAGAGCGATCGACTGCTAGAGATTCCAAACGCTGCTGGTACTCCTGCACTTGGGCTTGATTTCCCTGAAATATGCCGTCCAAGAGCAAATAAGTGAAAAATAGCGGCCACTCGCATTCAATGTGATCGAACTGCCTTAATTCTGTGGGTTCGTAGTGCAGGCGATCGGCATCTTCCAACACTGTTTGGTGTCCGTCCCGGAGAAACCGCTTGCAGCCGTATTTTCCTTGCAATTTGTCAATAATCTTATTTCGAGTCCGTTCTATTAATTCTCGGTCTTCAACAGCAAAAGCCGGAAAACTAATCACGCTCAATAAAGCGGCATCTACTTCTTTTGAACTAGATTCGCGAGGCAAAAGCGATTCCAAAGTTATGCGACTTCTGGCAATTTCGTCTGGCAAAACGTGAATAACTGACGCTTGAGAACCTTTAATTCCGAACAAATCTAATCCATTTATTGCTTCCAGGGCGGCTTTTGCCATGCCAACTGAACTGGCGTTCAATTCTGCATTGCCTCGATTGATTTTATGACCTCTTTCCCAAATTCCGTAATCCGGCGTGCGGTAGGCTCTACCGATGTAGTAAACTAAATTTTGCACGAAATTGACTTCATCAATTGTAAAAATTACGTGCAGCCCGGAAGCCGTCATTTGAGCAAGAATTAATAAGAAGATAGATGTAGCGTCTAACTGTAAATGTCCCCACTTGTCATCACCGACCACAATACCTCCAGTTTGAGTATTGTATTTAGCGTGCAGCGCATCTAGCGGCCACTGAGTATTTTTAAAACGTTCTACTTTACTCGATTGCTGCATCATCGCAAACAGCAAACCGCGCATCAGTTTGACTGTGCTGTGTTCGAGCTCAAATGTTCTGCCCTGATCGCCATCAATTTTGCGGTAAGCTAAACCCAAACCCCAAACCGCGAGAATGCTGTACACGTTGTCGCGCACCCAGGCATCGGTGTAGTCGCCGTGAGCGTTAACGGCGGTACTCGCCGGCAGCAAACCAGTAATTGGATTTTGGCGCTTGAGGATGATGTTTTTGATTTGCTGGTAGTAATAATCTAACCTGGTTTGCCGCTGGGTTTTTGCGATCGCCATTTCGTTTTCCTTCTTTTTCCTGATGCGAGTAGATTTGCGGTGAATAGACTTTTAAATATATCAGATATTAGATCGTTTCTCAAGTTATCCAAACACAAAAAGGTAATTGCCATGTCTACCAAAAACCGCAATAACAACAGCGTTCCTTTCGTGAAAGTTGTCTACTCTACAGTGAAAATTAATGGTAAAATTGAGCTAGTACCGATGGAATGGTACGCAGACGGCTCTGTCAAAAAAATCGAACACTAATGCTCGATCGCACTTGGCGGGCCAACTCTAATGAACTTGGGCGACCCGTCGCTTACAAAAAAACAGATTTCTGGGCCACCGAACGATGACTTAACAGAGTCTTGGTGGCACAAACCGGGTTTTTTGCGACCAAGACCGGTCTAGCGTCGATCGCCAATCTCAGCTAATTTAAATAACTAGGTGTGTAGGAATCTCAAAGAAAAAAATATGGATGGATCGCGCCCGCAATTTTCAGTGCTGGGACTACCAGTTCACATATTAGATGATTATGCAGGTTGGCTGATGCAGCGCCTGCATCAAGGGTTAGGAAGTCACGTCGTGACGCTGAATGCTGAAATGGCGATGCAAGCCGAGCAAAATCAGGCTTTAGCAGATGTAATCCGCAAAGCGGAACTGGTGATTCCCGACGGTTCGGGAGTGGTGCTCTACTTGCGGATGCGCGGCAAACCGGCGCAGCGCTATCCGGGGATTGAATTAGCAGAATCGCTGCTGCAACAAGCCGGAAAATTGCCTGATTCGGAACCACTATTTTTCTTTGGAGGTTCCCCAGGAGTGGCGGCTGCTGCGGCCAAAACGTGGCAGCAAAAAGTTAACGGATTGTCGATTGCTTCTCAACACGGTTATCTTTCCGCAGATGAAGAAAAAGACTTCCGTGAAAGCCTCAAAAAAATGCAGCCAAAACTGATTTTTGTAGGCTTGGGAGTGCCACGCCAAGAATTTTGGATTGCCGAACACCGACACCTTTGCCCTCAGTCAATTTGGGTGGGAGTAGGCGGCAGTTTCGATATTTGGGCGGGGACAAAAACCCGGGCGCCGGCGTGGTTTTGCGACAATCATTTAGAATGGTTGTATCGGCTTTATCAAGAACCTTGGCGGTGGCGCAGGATGTTAGCTTTGCCACAATTTGCATTGAAAGCCTTGGGGGATTTTCGAGGGTAAAAGTTCCCACTAGAATCGGGTTTACGGGAGTTATGGCTGATATTGCCGATCGCGCGTGAACCCGCCGCTACAATAATTGTGGTTAATTTACGTGACATGATACAGTATATTACCGTAGAGCTGGTAAACTTAATCTAGTAAGTAGATCGGCATGAAAAAACAATAATATCTTGTATGGGCGATCGCGAGCCAATATCTATAAAAGCCCGCAGCAAAGCCTTGTCCTCTTCACTAGATATTCTTGGGGCCCAAAGGGAGTAATAGCGAATCACCTTTAGTCAAAGTCCCATTTATGAGTAGTTCCCCAAGAAAGAAAAAAACCATCTTGTTTTTGGCAGCTAACCCCAAAAACTCCACGCCCCTGCGCTTAGGTAAAGAGGTTCAAGAAATTGCCGATGGGTTGCAACGTTCTAAAAAGCGTGACAAATTTCAACTGGAGCAACAGTGGGCGGTGACACCCAGAGAAATGCAACGAGCAGTCTTAGATTTTAATCCAGAAATTGTCCATTTTTCCGGACATGGGGCAGGAGAAGGCGGGTTAGCCCTTGAAGATGACACAGGACAAATTAAGCTGGTGAATGCAAAAGCATTAGCCGGCCTCTTTAAACTGTTTCAGGATCAAGTAGAGTGTGTGGTACTAAACGCTTGTTATTCAGAAGTGCAAGCCAAAGCCATCGCTGCCCATATTCCTTATGTGATTGGCATGAACCAAGCCGTCGGTGATAATGCTGCCCGAGAATTTGCAGTAGGATTTTATGACGCATTGGGTGCCGGTAGAACTGTCGAATTCGCCTATGAATGGGGTTGTACCAGTATTAGTATGGCCGGCATTCCTGAAGAACTGACGCCGGTATTGAGGATAAAGCCTGATTCTCCTGTAGAGACAACAGTGGAAGGGAGAGAGGCTTTAGATGCAGCAGTGAGCGAGAATGTTGAAGATCCACCTGTTGCGGTTGAAAATACCCGATCCATCACCTCACCGGCTATTTCAATTTCCAACTTAGATAACCCAGAAGGTTCTGTTAGTTTAGATTGTCAGCTATATATCGATCGTCCTCCCATCGAATCCGACTGCTACCAAACCATTCTCAAACCAGGAGCTTTGATCCGAGTAAAAGCACCTCGTCAAATGGGAAAAACCTCTTTATTACAGCGCATTCTGCACCAGGCAAGGGAACAAGGACATCAAACAGCGTATTTAAACTTTCAATCGGCTGATGCAAGTTTTCTTACCAACCTTGATGAGCTGTTGCAGTGGTTCTGTGGCGACATCACCAATGAATTAAGCTTAGAATATCGAGTAGCAGACTACTGGAAACAAGGCATGGGGAGCAAGCAAAAATGCGGCAACTATTTTCAGCGCTATCTGTTGGCAACCATTACTTCCCCCTTAACTTTGGGATTGGATGAAGTCGATCAAGTTTTTCAGTATCCTGAGATTGCCCAAGAATTCTTTGGATTGCTGCGGGCGTGGCATGAAAAAGGGAAAAACGAACCAGCTTGGAAAAAACTGCGTTTAGTCATTTCCCATTCCAAAGAAGTTTATATTCCCCTCAATATCAACCAATCGCCGTTTAATGTCGGTTTACCAATTGAGTTGCCGGAATTCAAGCATCAACAAATTAATGAATTAATACAAAAACATCAACTGAAGTGGTCTGTCCGTGAAATTGAACAACTGATAGGAATGGTGGACGGACATCCTTACCTGTTAAGAAAAGCCCTCTATGAAATTGATCGCGGTTCTTTGAACCTAAAACAATTTTTACAAATGGCACCTACAGAAGAAGGAATTTATGGCGATCATTTACGTCGCCATTTATTTAATCTCACCGCCGATCCTAATTTGGAAGCAGCAATGAAACAAGTAATTGCTAGTTCCCATCCGGTACGATTAGAAGCAAATCTAGCGTTTAAACTTCGCAGTCTGGGTTTGGTGAACCTGCGGGGTAATGATGTAATTCCTCTGTGCAATCTCTACCGCCTTTATTTTAAAGATCGATTGGGAGTTGATTAATGAATGACAAACCTGATTTACATTACGAATATCAAGTAGGTGGTAGCCTACCTGTAGATGCACCAACCTATGTTAGGAGACAAGCTGACCAAGATTTTTATGACGGATTAAAAGCCGGAGAATTTTGTTACGTTCTCAACTCGCGACAGATGGGTAAATCTAGCTTGCGCGTGCAAACAATGGCTAGATTGCAGCAGGAGGGATTGGCCTGTGCTGCCGTTGATATTACAGCAATTGGCACTGCAAATATTACTCCTAAAGAGTGGTATTTTGGAATTATTGACTCGTTGGTAAATACTTTTGAACTCTACAATAATTTCGATTCCTATGAATGGTGGACGAGTCACGAATTAGTCTCTCCTGTCCAACGTTTTAGCAAGTTTATTGGAGAGGTATTGCTGGAATTTATTGATAAATCTATCGTGATTTTTGTCGATGAAATTGACAGCTTATTGGCTTTGCCATTTAATATAGATGATTTTTTCGCAGTGATTCGTGATTGTTTTAACCAGCGTGCAGACAAGCCAGAATATAACCGTTTAACCTTTGCTTTGATTGGGGTAGCAACACCTTCCGATTTGATAACCAATCAGCTTCGCACTCCGTTTAATATTGGCAGTGCTATTGAGTTAACCGGTTTTCAATTAGCAGAAGCACAACCTTTGGCATTAGGCTTAGAAACTCCAGCAGAAAATTCTCAAGCGTTGTTAGAAGCGATATTATCTTGGACTGGGGGACAGCCATTTTTAACGCAAAAAGTTTGTAAATTACTCAAAAACCATCTTAATTCCGAATTAATCGAGACTCCCCCTGATTTGGTAACTAATTTAGTCGAAAAGAAGGTGATTGAGAATTGGGAAGGACAGGATGAGCCAGAGCATTTAAAGACGATCCGAGACCGCATTTTACGCAGCAAACAACGTGCCCGTCGGTTGCTGGGGATATATCAGCAAATTTTGCAACACAATGAGATAGCCGCCGATCATACTCCCGAACAAATGGAACTCCGCTTAACAGGTTTGGTAGTTAAGCAATCTGGTAAACTTAAAGTTTATAACCGAATTTATCAATCTGTTTTTACTGCTGATTGGGTAGAAAAACAATTAGCAAATCTCCGCCCCTACAGCGAAACTTTTAACGCTTGGGAAGATTCAGATTGTCAAGATGAATCGCGACTGTTGCGGGGTCAGGCGTTGCAAGATGCTCAAACTTGGGCGGCAGGCAAAAGTTTGAGCGATTTGGATTATCAGTTTTTAAACGCCTGTCGGGAACTACAACAACGGGAAGTTGAACGAGATTTAGCAGCACAAAAACAAGCTAATCAAATTTTGACTGAGGCAAATCAGACGCTCACTGAAGCGCAGCAAAAGGCATTAAAGATTAGGACTACGACTTCGGTTGTTGCTGGAGTGGCCCTGTTAATTGCAGCCGGAGCAACTTTTTTGGTCTGGAAGCAAGTCGGACAAGCCGAGAAGATGGCAAATGTAATACTGAGCAGTGCCTCTTCAAAAGATTCCTTAGTTTCGGGGCAGACCTTTGAAGCTCTGTTGGAAGCCTTGAAGGCAGGACAAACATTCCAACAACTATATGCTTCAGCCGACACTACAAAAAACATCAAAGAACAAGTGATAACTGCGCTGCAACAAGCAGTTTCCGAAGTAAGAGAGCGCAATAGTTTTGAAGGGTATAGGAATTCTGTTTTCTATAGCGTCGCCTTGAGTCCTGATGGCAAGACATTGGCTTCTGCCAGCACTGACAATACTATCAAACTGTGGAACTTGCAAACTCAAAAAGAGATATCTACCCTCAGAGGGCATAGGGATTCGGTCTATAGCGTCGCCTTTAGTCCTGATGGCAAGACATTGGCTTCTGCCAGCGCTGACAATACCATCAAACTGTGGAACTTGCAAACTCAAAAAGAGATATCTACCCTCAGAGGGCATAGCAATTGGGTCATAAGCGTCGCCATCAGTCCTGATGGCAAGACATTGGCTTCTGCCAGCACTGACAATACCATCAAACTGTGGAACTTGCAAACTCAAAAAGAGATATCTACCCTCAGAGGGCATAGCAATTGGGTGCATAGCATTGCATTTAGTCCCGATGGCTTGACTTTGGCTTCTGCTAGCGCGGACAACACCATAAAACTGTGGAACCTACAAACCCAAAAACCGATCGCCACCCTCAGAGCGCATAGTGATTCGGTCAAGAGCGTCGCCTTTAGTCCTGATGGCAAGACATTGGCTTCTGCAAGTAATGACAACACCATAAAACTGTGGAACCTGCAAACCCAAAAACCGATCGCCACCCTCATAGGGCATAGTGATTCGGTCAAGAGCGTCGCCTTTAGTCCTGATGGCAAGACATTGGCTTCTGCAAGTAATGACATGACCATCAAACTGTGGAACCTGCAAACCCAAAAACCGAGTGATACCCTCACCGGGCATCACGATGCGGTCAATAGCATTGCATTTAATCCCGATGGCAAGACATTGGCTTCTGCAAGTAATGACAATACCATCAAACTGTGGAACCTGCAAACCCAAAAACGGAGTGATACCCTCACCGGGCATCACGATGCGGTCAATAGCATTGCATTTAATCCCGATGGCAAAACATTGGCTTCTGCAAGTAATGACAAGACCATCAAACTGTGGAACCTGCAAACCCAAAAAGAGCTCGCTACCCTCAGAGGCCATAGCAAATCGGTCAGAAGCATCGCCTTTAGTCCCGATGGTCAGACATTGGCTTCTGCTAGCGATGACATGACCATCAAACTGTGGAACCTGCAAACCCAAAAAGAGCTCGCTACCCTCAAAGGCCATAGCAAATCGGTCAGAAGCATCGCCTTTAGTCCCGATGGCCAGACATTGGCTTCTGCTAGCGATGACATCACCATCAAACTGTGGAACCTGCAAACCCAAAAACTGATCGCCACCCTCATAGGGCATAGCCAATCGGTCAATAGCGTCGCCTTTAGCCCCGATAGTAAAACATTGGCTTCTGCAAGTAATGACATCACCATCAAACTGTGGAACTTGCAAACCCAAAAAGAGCCCGCTACCCTCACCGAGCATAGCAAAGAGATCAATAGCGTCGCCTTTAGCCCCGATAGTAAAACATTGGCTTCTGCAAGTAATGACAAGACCATCAAAGTGTGGAACCTGCAAAGCCCCACAGCGACCGCTACCCGAACCGGGCATAGCCAATCGGTCAATAGCGTCGCCTTTAGCCCCGATAGTAAAACATTGGCTTCTGCAAGTAATGACAACACCATCAAACTGTGGAACCTGCAAACCCAAAAACCCATCGCCACCCTCACCGGGCATAGCAATGCAGTCAGAAGTCTCGCCTTTAGTCCAGATGGCAAAACCTTGGCTTCTGCAAGCGCCGACAACACCATCAGACTATGGACTTGGGATTTTGATCAACTGATGGCATTAGGCTGCGAGTCAATAAGTGATTATCTCAAAAACAACCCGAAAGTGACAGCAGAGGATAAACAGATGTGTTCTGATTACCTCAACCAAAAGTTAATCAAAAAGGACTAGGCAAAAACAGCCCGCGAGCAAAATGCGCGCACTACATTTTTTTCACCTCAGCACATATTCCACCTTTTCCGTTGTCCATTCATTACTCGCTTTAGTTACAACCTCCGCCATTCGCCCCTGTAAATCTTGGTCTAACGCTGGCAATTCCCACAAGTGATAATTCGTTGCATCCACAGTTGCAAATACTTTTATTACATTTACCCCTTCCTCATAATTTTCTGGCAATGATAGTTTGAGTGGTTCTGTTCTCTCTTGTTTGGGATCTACAACTTCATAATTCGCACCTTTGGGATAGATTTGTAAAATCCGAAAATCCATATCAAATATTAAGGCAGTGATATTTAAAGTTCGAGTAGATTCATTGTGAATTACTAAAGTGATATCTTCGGCACCTTTTTCTAATACAGGAACTTTACCATCAACATTCAAAATTACACGTTGCCGTTTTACTGATTGAACCAATTCAACCTTAAGTTGGCCATTTAAGCGAGAAAAAGCGTCTTCATTATCCAACTCCCAACGATTGTGATATATGGTAATATGGATTAAGCGATTAATTAGCTTTTTAGCTGCTTCAGGTGCATCAACTTTGATCGGAAAAAGAACATTTTTGATAGGTTCTTTTTTAGCATCTAAAATCAAATATTCTCCTTGAGAAGTCACGGAAACAAAATAATTCACATTCTCATCTTTTTCGGTTTGTGGACAGAATTCTATCCAGCTATGATTTTCAACTTCCTCTTTTTGACTTTCGAGCATAGCAGGAAGTGAGGACACATCTACACCAGGAATTTGCGGTAACGGGTCAGGCAGAAGAACGCGAACTTTGCGAATTTGTTCCAACGGTGGCCCTACATAGACAGCAGGTGAACCTATTTCAATTATTCCTTCTCTTAATTTAGGATGGAGTTCTCGGGTTCTAAATTCGTTGTGTAGCATCGTTACTTCTGCCCAACAGTCGGATGCTCCCAGTTCTACTACTTTAACCGTAGCAATGCGCTGTTCGCTGTCCTCAAAATTCCGCGTCCCGAATCGAAAAATATCGAATTCTGCCCCTTTTTTAAGGCCGCTAGCTTCACCCATTTGCAATTGGACTCGGTTTTTGGTAATGTCTACTTTCATCACCGGAGGGTTACGGCTAGCAACGACAGATTGACCGCCCAAAAAAGTGCGATTAGTCTCACCAATCAACATCGGTGTTTGTCGGTCAAAGTCAGTGTGAACTAGATTAGAAATTTGATTGAACAAATTTTCTACAGCAATCTCTGTCCCGTATTTTCGCAAAGCTTTTAGTAAATAATAAGTTAAAGCGCCGTTGCGTTCCGTCCCTTCAAAAACCTTTTCATAAGCAAATTCCTGATCCCGACAAGCTGCTATTAAGGTATAACCTTTCGGTTCGGGTAACAAACCATTGACAACGGTAATATTGCGGCTATTTTCTGTTGAACTTTGCCAATTTTGGGCTAATTCCTGAAGAGGTGCGACTAAACTATCTGTAGGTCGAAGAGTCATATCAATAAAACCTTCACCGCGAATCCGGTCATCTCCGCTCATTTCTCTGGTTGCGCCACCGGAATGACAGCTATCGAGTACGAGGGTTACAACTAACTCTTTTGCCACCATTTCTTCCAGGAGTTTGGCAAATTCCAAATCGCGCAAATAGCGTGAGTTTGGTTGACCGATATCGCAGGGAACTAAGGCTTCATCTAAACCCATAGAACCCTTGAGGCTTTCAAAAATTGTTTTCGCCCGTCCGCCGTGACCGGAGTAGTGAATATATACTCGGTCTTGAGGTTGGGCTTTGGCGGTTAGTTCTTTGAATTGGGTGACGATATTTTCATAAGTAGGTAAGAGTTCCGGGGGTTCTTGGGGTTGGTTGGGATTGTCGGAAGCAGTCGCAGTGAGTTTAATAATTTGGTCGGGTGTGAGGTTGAAGGTGTCTTTTAAATAGGTTTCGACGTGGTTGATATCTTGAACGCATCCTCGCAGGTTTTTGTAGTAGTTACCTTCTGGTAAACGATGGGGGAAGTAGAAATTGATGCCGATGAGGAGGGCGTAGAAGTTGGGGGTTTGGTTAGTCATGGTTGTTGGTGGGTAAGGCTTTGGGAAAGTTTGATTTTTCTATGGGTTGAGACGGGTTTTTTATGCAGTTTTTGATATTGATTTGTAATTTTAAATAAATCGGCTGCCAAAAGCTTATTGACTTGCAGAAACACCATCGCACAGATGCCTATCATTGTTGCTGACATTGGGATTATTCTGCAAGTAGGGACGCACCCATTTACAACCGCGCTTGTGTAAATCTTCAAAATCGAAATTCCACAAAATTATTGTTTCGTCAAAGCTTGCAGAAGCTAATGTCTTGCCATCGGGACTAAAGGCGACGCTACTGACCGCACTGCTATGGCTAGTGAGGGTGGTAATGGCTTTTCCCGTTTCCAGGTTCCACAGTTTGATCGTGTTGTCTAAGCTAGCAGAAGCCAATGTCTTGCCATCGGGACTAAATGCGACGCTATAGACCTCACTGCTATGCCCGGTGAGGGTAGCGTAGGCATCGCCCGCCTTTGGCATCACTTTTTGGCTTTGCAGGTTCCACAGTTTGATCGTGTTGTCCCAGCTTCCAGAAGCCAAAGTCTTGCCATCGGGACTAAATGCGACGCTACTTACCGAATTGCTATGCCCGGTGAGGGTTTTGATGGCTTGTCGGGTTTGCAGGTTCCACAGTTTGATCGTGTTGTCATCGCTTCCAGAAGCCAATGTCTTGCCATCGGGACTAAAGGCGACGCTTCTGACTTGATCGCTATGCCCGGTGAGGGTAGCGTAGGCATAGCCCGCCTTTGACATCGCTTTTTGACTTTGCAGGTTCCACAGTTTGATCGTGTTGTCAAAGCTAGCAGAAGCCAAAGTCTTGCCATCGGGACTAAAGGCGACGCTATAGACATAACTGCTATGCCCGGTGAGGGTAGCGATCGCTTTTCCGCTTTGCAGGTTCCACAGTTTGATCGTCCCGTCCCAGCTTGCAGAAGCTGAAGCTAAAGTCTGGTCATCGGGACTAAAGGCGACGCTACCGACCTCACTGCTATGCCCGGTGAGGGTTTTGATGGCTTGTCGGGTTTGCCGGTTCCACAGTTTGATCGTCTTGTCATCACTTGCAGAAGCCAAAGTCTGGCCATCGGAACTAAATGCAACGCTATAGACATAACTGCTATGACCTGTGAGGGTGGTGATGGCTTGTCGGGTTTCCAGGTTCCACAGTTTGATCGTGTTGTCAGCGCTAGCAGAAGCCAAAGTCTTGCCATCGGGACTAAAAGCGACGCTTCTGATCGAATTGGTATGCCCGATCAGGGTAGCGATCACTTTTTGGCTTTGCACGTTCCACAGTTTGATCGTGTGGTCATCGCTAGCAGAAGCTAAAGTCTTGCTATCGGGACTAAAGGCGACGCTATTGACCAAAAAACCGCTATGCCCGGTGAGGGTAGCGTAGGCATAGTCCGCCGTAGGCATCGCGTTTTGGCTTTGCAGGTTCCACAGTTTGATCGTCTTGTCATCGTTTGCAGAAGCCAATGTCTTGCCATCGGGACTAAATGCGACCTCTATGACCAAATAGCGCCCGGTGAGGGTTTTGATGGCTTGTCGGGTTTGCAGGTTCCACAGTTTGATCGTGTTGATCGTGTTGTCACGGCTTGCAGAAGCCAAAGTCTGGCCATTGGGACTAAATGCGACGCTAATGACCTCACTGCTATGCCCGGTGAGGGTAGCGTAGGCATAGCCCGCCGTAGGCATCACTTTTTGGCTTTGCAGGTTCCACAGTTTGATCGTCTTGTCCCCGCTTGCAGAAGCCAAAGTCTTGCCATCAGGACTAAAGGCGACGCTATTGACCAAACTGCTATGCCCGGTGAGGGTGGCGATCACTTTTTGGGTTTGCAGGTTCCACAGTTTGATTGTCCCGTCAACGCTTGCAGAAGCCAATGTCTTGCCATCGGGACTAAAGGCGACGCTAGTGACCCCATTGCTATGCCCTCGGAGGGTAGCGATCGCTTTTCCGGTTTCCCGGTTCCACAGTTTGATCGTGTTGTCATTGCTTGCAGAAGCCAATGTTTTGCTATCGGGACTAAAGGCGATGCTACTTACCGAATTGTTATCCTCTTCTAAACGTCGTTCTCTGACTTCGTAAACCGCTTGTCGTAAAGCCGCCTCCACCCACATCGGTGATCCTTACTTTTCCCATTAAGTATGATTTGTAGCAAGAAGCCAGCCCTGGCACAGATCACGTAAATTTGACCAACCTCGCCAGAGGACTTGAATCCCAATTGGAGATTTACGCCG
>JACJNV010000265.1 GCA_014695175.1 Microcoleus sp. FACHB-DQ6
AACCCGCCTGGATCACTTCCCGCCAAATAGAAGCCGGACGCCGCGCCATGACCCGCTATATCCGCCGGGGCGGCAAAATCTGGATTCGCATTTTTCCCGACAAACCAGTCACCCAGCGCGCCGCAGAAACCCGGATGGGTTCTGGTAAAGGTGCACCAGAGTTTTGGGTTGCCGTGGTCAAACCGGGCCGGGTAATGTTTGAAATTGGCGGTGTAAGTGAAGAAATTGCCCGCGAAGCCATGCGTTTGGCATCTTTCAAGTTACCAATTAAAACCAAGTTCATCACTCGCGAAGAAGACCAGTCATAGCGATAATCGAAGGTAGAAGTAGGTCGGCATTGGTCAAAATTTTAAACGGCTACAGCAATTTAAAATCGGTCATTCATAACTTTTCTTTCCTTCGACATTCACCATCTAGACAATTCTGTCTTCTGTCATACCGAGATCGCTAACGAGAAAGCACACAATTATGTCTTTGACCAAGATTAAAGAAGCTAGAGAATTAAGCGATGCTGAAGTAGCAGAGCAAATTTTAGCCGTCAAGCGCCAACTAATGGAATTGCGGCTCCAGCAAGCTACTGGTCGCATGGAAAAGCCTCACCTGTTCAAGCACGCCAAACACCGGCTAGCTCAATTGATGACAGTGGAACGCGAGCGCCAAATCGTTGCTGAGAAAGAAGCGGCAGAAAAATTAGCCGCATCTAAACAGGTAGCACAGCCTGCTCCAACCCCAGCAGTCAGCCAAGAGTCAGAAGCAGCCGAGCCGACGATCGCACAGTAGCTAAAAAAAAGTCAATTGCACAACAAAAATAGGTAGCTATGGCAATTAAAGAACGAGTTGGCGTAGTAGTCAGCGACAAGATGGATAAAACCGTCGTGGTAGCAATCGAAAACCGCTCCTCCCACACCAAATACGGCAAAATCGTAGTCCGCACCAAGCGGTACAAAGCTCACGACGAAGAAAATCAGTGCAAATCGGGCGATCGCGTCCGCATCACTGAAACTCGCCCTTTGAGCAAAACCAAACGCTGGACGGTTGCTGAGATTTTCGGTGCAAAAAATGGCTAACAGTTAATTCTTAATTGCTTTCAAGTGTGCGATCGTCTAATCCATCGATCGACTCTGTGATTACCCATCAATTAGCAATTAGCAGTTAGCAGTTAGCAAGCATCAAATTACCTTTTCCCCAATCACCATGATTCAACCCCAGACATACCTCAATGTCGCCGACAATAGCGGAGCCCGCAAACTGATGTGCATCCGCGTATTGGGAGGCGGCAACCGCCGCTACGGCGGAGTCGGCGATGTCATCATTGCCGTCGTCAAAGACGCCATCCCCAATATGGCAGTCAAAAAATCAGATGTCGTCCGGGCCGTCATTGTCAGAACCCGCAAAGGCCTGCGCCGCGACAGCGGCATGAGCATTCGTTTTGACGATAACGCCGCCGTTATTATCAACGTAGACGGCAACCCCAAAGGCACTCGCGTCTTCGGCCCCGTCGCCCGCGAACTGCGCGACAAAAACTTTACTAAAATCGTTTCCTTAGCCCCGGAGGTACTTTAAAATGTACGGAAAAAAGGGTAAACCAACTAGCGAATCGCAGCGCTACAGAATGCACGTCAAAGCAGGCGACACCGTGCAAATAATTACTGGCAAAGAGAAAGGAAAAGTCGGAGAAATCTTAAAGACATATCCTAAAGTCAGCAAAGTAATTGTTAAAGGTGTAAACATCAGAACAAAGCACGTCAAGCCCCAGCAAGAGGGAGAGTCCGGGAAAATACTCACGTTTGAGGCTCCCATTCACAGCTCAAATGTCATGCACTATTCCGAAAAAGAAAAAGTAGCTAGCCGCGTTTGCTATACATTTAGCGAAGACGGTCGGAAACTGCGACAGCTCAAAAAAACAGGAGAAATCATCGATCAATAGTGATTGGTTATCAGTCCTCAGTCATTAGTCCGCCTTCTGACAAGTGACATCTCAACTAATAACTAACATCGGTGAGACTGACAAGCGACAAATTCCCTGACCAAGCCCAGGGACAGTTAACGAAACACAAAAACTATGCCGG
Source organism: Microcoleus sp. FACHB-DQ6 (assembly GCA_014695175.1). Lineage (GTDB taxonomy): Bacteria > Cyanobacteriota > Cyanobacteriia > Cyanobacteriales > Microcoleaceae > Microcoleus. The sequence continues at coordinate 2,070 of JACJNV010000265.1, forward strand.
ACAAACTCAAGGTTGTTTATCAAGAAAAAATCGTTCCGACACTGATGGATCAGTTTAAATATACTAATATCCATCAGGTTCCCAAACTCGTCAAAGTCACAGTGAACCGCGGTTTGGGAGAAGCATCTCAAAACGCTAAGGCACTGGATTCGTCGATCAACGAAATTGGCATCATCACCGGGCAAAAACCAGTAGTGACGCGGGCGAAAAAAGCGATCGCAGGCTTCAAAATCCGCAAAGGAGTACCAGTCGGCGTTATGGTGACGCTGCGCGCCGATCGGATGTACGATTTTCTCGATCGGCTCATCAACCTCGCACTCCCCCGAATCCGCGACTTCCGCGGCATCAGCCCCAAAAGCTTCGACGGGCGCGGCAACTACAGCTTGGGTCTGAGAGAACAGCTAATTTTTCCAGAAATAGAATATGACCGCATCGATCAAATTCGAGGCATGGACATTTCAATTATCACCACAGCAAACACCGACGAAGAAGGACGCGCCTTGCTTAAAGAAATGGGAATGCCGTTCCGGGACAACTAAGCACTAGAGTAAGAAGCAAAAGATGGCAGCTAACGATACCATAGCAGATATGTTGACGCGCATTCGCAATTCTTGCATGGCGCGCCACCAAACAACGCAAATTCCAGCTACAAAAATGACCCGCAGCATCGCCCAAGTCCTCAAAAGTGAAGGCTTCATCGGCGAATTTGAAGAAGCAGAAGAAGGGGTCAAGCGACATTTAGTGCTTTCTCTAAAGTACAAAGGTAAAACTCGCAAGCCCATTATCACGGCACTTAAGCGAGTCAGCAAACCAGGACTGCGCGTTTACTCGAACCGTAAAGAATTGCCCAGAGTATTAGGCGGAATTGGCATTGCCATTATTTCCACCTCCAGTGGCATTATGACCGATCGAGAAGCTCGACGCCAAGGTTTGGGCGGTGAAGTGCTTTGTTATGTTTGGTAGTCATTAGTCATTAGTCATTAGTCACTGGTCGTTGGCAACAGACTCAAAAATCAATCACTAAGGACTAATAACTAAGCACTAATAATCAAGGACTAATAACTAAAAACAAAGGACAAAAAACTATGTCGCGAATTGGCAAGCGTCCGATTAGCATTCCCAATAAAGTCACCATCACCCTAGACGGTCAAAAAGTAGCCGTCAAAGGCCCTAAAGGTGAACTTTCCCGAGTCATCCCAGCCGAAATCCTCATGGGAATTGAAGGCGAGACTTTACTCGTTACCCGCCGAGACGAATCTCGCGTCGCCCGACAACTGCACGGCTTGTGCCGCACCCTAGTCGCCAACATGGTCGAAGGTGTATCCCAAGGTTTTCAGCGGCGCCTCGAAATTATCGGCACAGGTTATCGGGCACAGGTTCAAGGACGGAACCTGATTTTAAACGTCGGTTACAGCAAACCCGTTGAAATGCCCCCTCCAGAAGGCATCACAATGGCAGTTGAAGGCAACACCAACGTCATTGTCTCCGGCATTGACAAAGAACTCGTAGGCAATACAGCAGCCCGCATCCGCGCGGTGCGTCCGCCCGAAGTCTATAAGGGCAAAGGCATTCGCTACAGCGGCGAAGTCGTCCGGCGCAAAGCTGGTAAAACAGGCAAAACAGGTAAGAAGTAACAATGAAGCTTACTCGCAAAGAATCAGTCCAGCGCAGACACCGCCGTGTTCGGCGCAAGGTGTTCGGCACCTCCGAACGTCCCAGACTAGCGGTATTTCGCTCAGAGCAGCACATCTACGCTCAAGTAATCGACGACACCGCCCAGCACACTTTGGCCGCCGCGTCAACCCTCGATCCCGAATTGAAGTCAACTCTCAGTTCTGGCGGCAACTGCTCCGCGAGCGTGCAAGTCGGTCAGTTGATTGCCAAACGCTGTTCCAGCGCTGGCATAGTCAAAGTCGTATTCGATCGCGGAGGCAACCTCTATCACGGTCGTGTCAAAGCCCTTGCAGAAGCAGCTCGCGAAGCCGGGTTAGACTTTTAGAGGGGGTAATGGGTAGCGGGTAATGAGTAATTAAAAAGTAAAAAGTCAAAAGTTGAAAGTTAAAAGGCAATATCCAGATTTCTTCTATTTTTACTTTTTACTCAAACAATTACCACTTGCCGATCGCCTTTCACCAATTACTAATTCCCACAGGACAAAACTATGGCAGAACAAAAAGAACAGCGCAACAAGAAAAAAAGCAGCAGCAACAAAACGCGCGAAAAAGAATCCGAATGGCAAGAACGGGTCGTTCAGATCCGGCGCGTTACCAAAGTAGTTAAAGGCGGTAAAAAACTCAGCTTCCGCGCCATAGTCATTATCGGCAACGAACGCGGTCAAGTTGGAGTGGGAGTCGGCAAAGCTAGCGACGTAATCGGTGCCGTTAAAAAAGGCGTCGCTGACGGCAAAAAGCACCTAATTGAAGTCCCCCTCACCAAAGCTAATTCGATCCCTCACCCCATCAACGGTGACGGTGGCGGAGCCAAAGTCATGATGCGTCCGGCCGCACCCGGAACAGGCGTAATTGCAGGGGGAGCAGTGCGAACTGTTCTCGAACTAGCAGGAGTCCGCAACATCTTAGCCAAACAGCTAGGTTCCGGAAATCCCTTAAACAACGCCCGAGCAGCAGTCAACGCCCTCTCCACCCTCCGCACATTGTCCGAAGTTGCTCAAGAACGCGGAATTCCAGTAGAAAACCTCTACGGTTAGGGGACGCGAGAATGGGAAACTGTAAGTTTTGAGTGTTAAGTGCTGGCGTTGAGAATAAAAAAATCCGCAACTCAAAACTCACGCACTCAAAACTACTGCGCACCCGCTCTCTAAATACCAAATACCAATTACCAATTACTAAAACTATGAGATTGCAAGACGCCCGACCCAAAGCAGGCTCCCAAAAGCGCCCCCGACGCTTGGGCAGAGGTATTTCTGCCGGTCAAGGCGCGAGCTCCGGCAAGGGGATGCGCGGTCAAAAATCTAGAGCCGGTAGCGGCACTAGACCCGGTTTTGAAGGTGGTCAAAATCCTCTTTACCGCCGCCTGCCCAAGCTCAAAAGCTTCCCGATCGTGAACCGGAAAGAGTACACTACCATTAATGTAAGTAAATTAGCATCGCTGCCAGCAAACACAGAAGTTACTCTCACCTCTTTGATCCAAGCAAAAATTGTCACCACAGACGACGGGCCGCTGAAAATCTTAGGAGATGGCGAACTGAATGTACCTTTGCAAGTGCGCGCCTCGGCTTTTACCGCAGGTGCTCGCGCCAAAATTGAAGCTGCAGGCGGAAGTTGCGAATTAGTTGCGTGAAGATTTGAGGTTTGAGAGTCTGTCCAAATCTCAAATCCTCAAGCTTGTTATCAGAAAATGATTTAGTCGAAAATCGCAAATCTAAAATCCAACATCGTAACTATGGACGTTAGTAGAGAGAAAGCGCCAACTGCACAAGAGACGTTCATGCAGATGGCTCAAGCTGCTGGTTTGCGAGGCCGCATCCTCGTAACCATTGGCTTACTGATTTTAGTACGCCTGGGTGTCCACTTGCCAGTCCCCGGCATCGATCGAGTCGCCTTTGCCCAAAACGTCCAAAATAGCCCTTTAATTGGCTTTCTGGATTTGTTCTCAGGAGGCGGCTTGTCAGCTTTGGGGATTTTCGCGTTGGGGATTTTGCCCTACATTAATGCTTCAATTATTGTGCAACTTCTAACTGCGGCTCTGCCAAGTTTAGAAGACTTGCAGAAAAATGAAGGAGAAGCAGGGCGGCGCAAGATTTCTCAAATTACTCGCTACGTTTCTTTGGGCTGGGCAATTCTGCAAAGTATTGGCATTGCGATTTGGGTCAGCCCTTTTGCTCAATCTCCAGGGCCTTTATTCATAGCACAAACTGCTTTGGCTCTGACAGCCGGCTCAATGTTTGTGATGTGGATATCGGAAGTGGTGACGGAGCGAGGTATCGGGAACGGAGCGTCGCTGCTGATTTTTATCAATATTGTGTCGGTATTGCCGCGCTCTTTGGGCCAAACTTTTGAATTGGCTCAAAGCGGGGACACGCAAGTTGTCGGCCGTGTAGTCGTTCTGCTACTGGTCTTTTTGGTAACGATTGTCGGGATTGTTTTTGTTCAGGAAGGTACTCGCCGGATTCCGATTATTTCGGCCCGTCGCCAAGTCGGCCGCAAAGTTTATCGGGAGAGCCGGAGTTATCTGCCCCTGCGCTTGAATCAAGGTGGAGTGATGCCGATTATTTTTGCATCTTCCGTGTTGATTGTTCCTTCTTTCCTAGCTCAGTCTCTCAATAACCCGTTTTTGGTTCAAGTTGCTAATGTTTTGAGTCCGAACGGCCCAGCGCCTTGGGCTTACGCGCTGTTTTATCTAACTTTGATTCTGTTCTTCAGCTATTTCTACGCTTCGTTGATTGTCAACCCCGTAGATATGTCTCAGAACTTGAAGAAAATGGGCGCTAGCATTCCTGGAATTCGTCCGGGTCAGAAAACCAGTGATTATGTGGAGAAGGTTTTGAACCGTTTGACTTTCTTGGGAGCGATATTTCTCGGTCTGGTGGCTATTGTACCAACTGCTGTAGAAAGCGCGATCGGAGTGCAAACTTTTAGAGGTTTTGGCGCAACTTCCCTACTGATTTTAGTAGGTGTCGCCATCGAAACTGCTAAGCAAATTCAAACTTACGTCATCTCCCAACGATATGAAGGAATGGTGAAGTAATCGCAATGCACTTGATTTTTATGGGTCCTCCAGGGGCAGGAAAGGGAACTCAGGCTCAGCTTTTAGCAGCTCTCTGGAAAATACCCCACATTTCTACCGGTGACATCCTGCGCGCCTGCGTAGTTGCCAAAACTGACTTGGGTCAAAAAGCACAATCTTACATGGATAAGGGAGAGTTGGTTCCTGACGAGTTATTGATGGATATCGTGCAAGAACGCATGAATCAACCAGATGCTACTGCTGGCTGGATTCTGGATGGCTTTCCCCGCACAGTGCCGCAGGCAGCTTTTTTTGACAAACTGCTCTGCGATGTTGGCGGTGAGGGAAGTGCGTCTGGAAAGGACTGCGATCTCAGAGCTGTCAATTTGGACGTTCCTGACAATGTTTTGGTGGCTCGCCTGCTGTCGCGGGGGCGTCAGGACGACAATGAGGAAACCATCCGCCGCCGATTGCAAGTTTATCGGGAGCAAACTGAACCTTTGATTGAGTTTTACAGAAACCGCGAACAGTTAGTTGTGGTTGATGGCGATCGAGCGATGGAATTAGTCACGGCCGAACTGCAGCAAGCTCTCTCTGGCGACTCTTGAACTCTCTCAATACACCTTGTTACTCACCAGCTTTTGCTAAGATATGTTAACTAGGAGCTTTTTGTGCTATCAGGTTTTGTGAGGGTCGCTAGTTCCCGGATTGAACTCGATACTAATTGTTACAACTTTACTCAAGTAAAGCTAAAACAAGTGGTTGGTTGAGTCAAGAAGTCGATAAAGTCGCCCGAATTCTTGCCCGCTTTCCCGTTTGACTCATACCAATAAATAGGTTTTGAGGCAAATAGCGGGACACTCCTAGTTAATCAAATGTAGAGTTGAGGTAAATACCAAATTGTCTAAGCAAGATTTAATTGAAATGGAAGGGACCGTGACGGAATCCCTGCCCAATGCCATGTTTCGCGTTGACCTAGATAATGGGTTTAACGTGCTAGCTCACATTTCCGGCAAGATCCGCCGCAACTACATCAAAATTCTGCCTGGCGATCGCGTCAAAGTCGAATTGACTCCCTACGACTTGACCAAAGGCAGGATTACTTATCGCCTTCGGAAAAAATAGGCTTAGATAAAACTTTCTAAAAACTAATTCTAAGTTTAATTTAGAGAGAATTTGGTAAAAAGCTTCAAATTTATGCTATAATGCTACGTTTGTAGTGTTGCCGAGAAGGGCGTCAACAACCCACCGGTGTACCGGGTTAAGTCATTGTTACACCGTAAAAGTATCGCTCGCCCACACTCTGGCGCAGGCGAACTTTACCCAGCAATGGGAGTGGGTGCAAGCGGGCTCCTTCATGAAACAACCCGCACTTTATACAATTTAATCGAGGAGAGGCCTACACCTTGCCCAGCCTCTCCTCCCACCGCTCTACGGGCAGTCCCAGCGTGCCTGCTCTCCGGTAGAGCGGGGTTCTCCAGGCAGGAAGAAAGATGAAAGTTCGAGCATCTGTCAAAAAAATTTGTGAGAAATGTCGCGTCATCCGCCGTCGCGGTCGAGTGATGGTGATATGCACTAACCCGAAACACAAACAGCGCCAAGGTTAGAAAAAACGAAGATTGGGCAATGCACGCAGGTGCATCCTAATTTAACATTGTAGCCAAACAGGAAAACTAGGGAGAGAAAAAGTGTGGCACGGATTGCCGGGGTAGACCTTCCACGCGATAAGCGCGTCGAAATAGGTCTGACATACATTTACGGAATAGGCTTGTCGCGGGCCCAAAAAATTATCGCTGCAACAGGCGTAAATCCTGACACTCGCGTCAAGGATTTAACAGAGGCCGACGTGACAGCTCTGCGGGCTCATGTAGAAACCACATACCAAATCGAAGGAGACCTCCGGCGCTGGGAGTCAATGAACATCAAGCGCCTGATGGACATCGGAACTTATCGCGGTCGGCGTCACCGTTTGGGTCTGCCGGTGCGGGGACAACGAACCCGTACCAACGCCCGAACCCGTCGTGGCGTCCGCCGAACAGTTGCGGGCAAGAAAAAGGCACCTTCCAAGAAGTAACATCTTTTTTGGAAAAATACGCTGGGGGCTGCTGGCTCCTAGCGCTTCGGAACATTAGTTGAGAGAAACGTTAAAGAGACTAATATGGCGCGACAACAAACAGGCAAGAAATCTGGTGCAAAAAAGCAGAAACGGAATGTACCCAATGGGGTAGGCTACATCCAGTCTACCTTTAACAACACGATTGTAACTATTACCGACCTCAACGGCGAAGTGATATCCTGGGCATCGGCAGGTTCCAGCGGTTTTAAAGGAGCTAAGAAGGGAACTCCCTTTGCAGCTCAAACAGCAGCAGAAAGTGCTGCCCGCAGAGCCAACGACCAAGGAATGCGCCAAATAGAAGTAATGGTAAGCGGGCCAGGAGCAGGTAGAGAAACTGCAATCCGGGCGCTGCAAGGGGCGGGACTGGAAATCACCCTGATTAGAGATGTTACCCCAATTCCTCACAACGGCTGTCGCCCTCCCAAGCGGCGTAGAGTCTAAAACGATTTGAGATTTTAGATTTTAGATTTTGGATAATGGCTAACTGCTTAAAGTCAAAAACTAATGGTTCTAACTGTTGCCCCGTCCATCCAAAATCCGAAATCCGTTCAGGGGTATGCTCTGCAATCTAAAATCCAAAATCAAAAATCCAAAGTGGAAAAGGGAGGTCACTCCGTGGCGCAGTTTCAAATTGAATGTATAGAGTCTAACACTGACAAAGACCGCAGTCAGTACGGAAAATTTGTCCTAGAACCGCTCGATCGCGGTCAGGGAACAACTGTTGGGAATGCGCTTCGGCGAGTTCTGCTGTCAAATTTGGAAGGAACGGCAGTAACTTCAGTCCGAATCGCGGGCGTCAATCACGAGTTTGCCACGATCGAAGGGGTACGTGAGGATGTTCTAGAAATTCTCCTGAACATGAAAGAGGTCGTCCTCAAAACTCATTCTCAGCAGCCGCAAATCGGCAGGTTGCGGATTGAGGGGCCTGTAACAGTTACGGCCGATCGATTCGATTTGCCCTCTGAGGTGGAATTGATCGATCGCTCCCAGTACATTGCAACTCTCTCGCCCGGCTCAGTTCTGGAAATGGAATTCAGAATTGAAAAAGGCATCGGATACCGAGCAGTAGACCGCAGTCGCGATGATGGATCGGCTTTGGATTTTCTCCAAATTGACGCCATCTTTATGCCGATTCGCAGAGTCAACTATAGCGTTGAAGATGCTAGGGTAGGCGGCACGGTCGAGAAAGACCGGCTGATTATGGAAATCTGGACTGATGGCAGCGTGACTCCTCAAGAAGCTTTGAGTCAATCTGCCCACATCCTGGTAGATTTATTTGCACCTCTCAAAGACATCACCCAAGATTCTCTCAAACCAGAGTATCCAGGTGAAGCCGATCCTACCAGCCAAATTCCGATCGAAGAATTGCAGTTGTCCGTCCGGGCTTACAACTGTCTCAAGCGGGCTCAGATCAACTCAGTTGCAGACTTATTGGATTATACCCAAGAAGACTTGCTCGAGATCAAGAATTTCGGGCAGAAGTCCGCAGAAGAAGTGATTGAAGCTTTACAAAAACGCTTGGGCATTACCTTGCCACAGGAAAAATCAGCTAAAAGTTAATCAACGGGTAACGGGTAAAAAAGTTCTGAATTTTAAGTAGGTGAGTTTTTAAGTTAAAGAATTCACCGCTCAAAACTCGCGGACTATCCCGGCGCCCAATTACCAATTACCAATTACCAACTGCCATGCGTCACCGCTGTCGCGTCCCCCAACTCAACAAACCGGCTGACCAGCGCCGCGCCCTGCTGCGCTCGCTGACCACCGAATTAATCCGCCACGGTAAAATTACTACCACTCTCGCCCGCGCCAAAGCGCTGCGCCCAGAGGCGGACAGAATGATTACCCTGGCAAAAGATGGCTCATTGGCCGCTCGCCGGCAAGCTATGGGCTATATCTACGATAAACAGTTAGTGCACGCCTTGTTTGAGGCGGCACAAGAACGGTACGGATCGCGCAACGGCGGCTACACCCGCGTCGTGCGAACAGTCCCCCGTCAAGGAGACAATTCCGAAATGGCGATCGTTGAACTGGTTTAATTCAATTTTGGGTTGGAGATTTGTGATTTATGACTGACAATCCAAAATCCCCAATCGAAAATCCCCAATCGATACAGCGCGTTGCTCTGGTGATCCAATACCTCGGCACTAACTTTCACGGTTGGCAGCGACAGCCGAACCAGCGTACAGTACAAGAAGAAATTGAAACAGCAATATCGACTGTTCTGGAACGCCCGGTAACGCTGCACGCTGCCGGGAGAACGGATGCGGGAGTTCACGCCGCTGCTCAAGTAGCCCATTTTGACGCCCAGGGCCCAATTCCGGCTCACCGCTGGGCAAGCGTTCTCAACTCTCGACTGGCAAAAGATATTTTAATTCGAGCTTCGGCAAAGGTGGAACCTACCTGGCACGCTCGGTTCTCAGCCAGTTGGCGGCGCTATCGCTACACCCTTTATACAGACCCAACCCCTAATTTGTTTGTACGTCCTTTTGCTTGGCACTGCTATCACGCCCCTGTGGATGAATCTTTGATTCAGACAGCTTTGACACCGCTAATCGGGCGGCATCATCTGGCTGCTTTCCACCGCGCGGGTTCTGCCCGCCCCCATTCCTGGGTGGACGTGCAAGCGGCCGAGTGTCAGCGTTCTGGGCCTCTTATCTATATTGAGGTTCAGGCGAGCGGGTTTCTGTACGGGATGATGCGGCTGCTGGTGGGGTTGCTGGTGCAGGTGGGTCGCGGGGAAAGGCCGATCGACAATTTCACAGATATCTGGGTCAACGAACGCCGAGAAATGGTAAAATATGCCGCTCCCGCTCAAGGTTTGTGCCTGCTGCGGGTGGGCTATTCAGAATTTCCCTTTCCCCCAGATGTCTGGTACGACACTCAGCCAAAATTAGTCATTAGTCATTAGTCATTAGTCATTAGTCATTAGTCATTAGGTAACTACTAATAAAAAACTAAGGACAACTAACAATTAAAAACTGACAACTGACAACTGACAACTGACAACTAACAACTAACTAACAACAGTTAACTAACAATTAACAACAAACAATGAACAAAACTTACGTCCCTACTCAAGACTCCCTAGAGCACAAGTGGTACGTGGTCGATGCCGCCGACCAGCGGCTGGGCCGTCTGGCAACTGAAGTTGCCATGTACCTCCGGGGGAAACACAAACCGACTTACACTCCTTCTATGGATACCGGCGACTTCGTAATTGTCATCAATGCTGACAAAATCGCTGTTACTGGCAAAAAACGCACCCAGAAAATCTACCGCCGCCATTCTGGGAGACCCGGCGGCATGAAAACAGAAACTTTTGCCAAATTGCAAGCACGTTTGCCCGAAAGAATTGTCGAAGAAGCTATACGGGGAATGCTGCCTCACACATCTCTGGGCAGACAACTGTTTACTAAACTGAAGGTGTACGCTGGCCCCAACCACCCGCACCAAGCTCAAAAACCAGAAGAATTAATTGTTCACACGATTCCGGGAGGAAATGAGTAATGCAAGCAACAGATACATCCGGTCGCGCTGTGTACTGGGGTACCGGCCGCCGCAAGCGTTCCGTAGCGCGGGTGCGCTTGGTTCCCGGCACTGGCATACTGACTGTCAATGGTAAAGAGGGGGATTTGTACCTGCAATTCAACCCTACTTATTTGGCTCTCGCTAAGGCCCCTCTGGAAACTTTGGGTCTGGAAAATGAGTACGACATTTTGGTAAAAGTCGAAGGCGGTGGCTTGACAGGTCAGGCTGACTCGATTCGCTTGGGTGTCGCTAGAGCACTTTGTCAATTAGACCCGGACAACCGCAAGCCTCTGAAAACTGAGGGATATTTGACTCGCGACCCGCGGGCCAAAGAACGGAAAAAGTACGGTTTGCGGAAAGCTCGCAAAGCTCCTCAATACTCGAAGCGGTAATCGAGGTTCGGCAGCGGATTGTGTAACGGATGTAACGGATGTAACGGATAGAAGGAAGAAGGAAGAAGGCAAAATTATCCAGATTCTATCTTCCTTTTTTTTCAAGTCTATTTCCGATTCCTGATTCCTGGTTCCAACAGATATAAGGCAAAATTGGTGCTGTTGTTGGTGTACAAGTCCTGCGGCAGCTAAAATGGTTGTAAAGTCAAAAATTAGAGAGTAAAAAACAATGGCAAAAGATGGCATTCACCCTGAGTGGTATCCCGAATCTCAGGTTTATTGCAACGGGGAACTTGTGATGACTGTGGGTTCCACTAGACCAAAGCTTCAAGTTGATGTCTGGTCTGGAAATCATCCTTTTTATACTGGCACTCAGAAGATTATTGATACTGAAGGTCGTGTGGAGCGCTTTATGCGGAAATACGGCATGACCGAGGTAGAAATGCCGAAGGCAGATGCTTCCTCTGGACCGCTGAAAATGGAAGAGCCGAAAGCAGATGCTTCTAAGGCTGCTGGTAAAGGCAAAAAGAAGAAGTAGCCGGATTGTCATTTGTCCGCAGTTTGTTGAGAGTAGTTCTTTCTACTGGCAACTTACCGCCCTCGGATTTTAGATTTTAGATTGAAGACTTGCTACGGCTGGCAGTTGAGTTCGATGGAGTAGAGTTCGATCGAGATTCTATCGCAACTGTTCTTCAAATCTAAAATCTAAAATCTAAAATCTAAAATCTAAAATCGATTGACAAAGGACAACTGACAATGGCTGAATCTTATTTGCTGGATAAATTGAAGTCGGTAGAGCAAACTTTTAATGAGTTGACTCGCCGCATGGCTGACCCGGATGTCGCTAGGGACAATCAAGAGTTTCAACGGGTAGCGAAAGCTCGATCGTCCTTGGAGGAAGTGGTCGATACTTTTGCTCTGTGGAAAACCACTCAGGAAGATTTGGTGGGCGCGCGACAGGTTCTCAAGGAAGCCGCGGGCGATCGAGATATGCAAGAAATGGCTGCGCTGGAAGTTCAGGAACTTGAGTCGAAGCTGGAGAATTTGGAAAGTCGTTTGAAGGTTTTGCTGCTCCCCCGCGACCCGAACGATGACAAGAATATTATGCTGGAAATTCGGGCCGGTACTGGCGGAGATGAGGCCAGTATTTGGGCGGGAGATTTGCTGCGGCTGTATTCGCGCTACGCTCAAACTCAAGGCTGGCAGGTGAAGTTGGTGAGCGAGTCGCTGGCGGAAATGGGCGGCTTTAAAGAGGTAATTCTGGAAATTACAGGCGACAGCGTTTACAGCAAGCTGAAGTTTGAGGCTGGAGTACACCGGGTGCAGCGAGTGCCTGTGACTGAGGCTGGCGGCCGGGTGCATACTTCGACGGCGACGGTGGCTGTGATGCCCGAGGTGGATGATGTGGAGATTCACATCGATCCGAAGGATATTGAGATGAGCACGGCTCGATCGGGCGGCGCTGGCGGTCAAAACGTGAACAAGGTGGAAACTGCTGCGGATTTGTTTCACAAGCCGACGGGAATTCGGATTTTCTGTACTGAGGAGCGCAGTCAGTTGCAGAATAAGGAGCGGGCGATGCAGATTTTGCGGGCTAAGCTCTATGAGATGAAGTTGCGGGAGCAGCAAGATGAGGTGAAGTCGCGGCGTTTGGCTCAGGTTGGTACTGGTTCGCGATCGGAGAAGATTCGCACTTACAACTATAAGGACAATCGGGCTACCGACCACCGTTTGGGGGAAAATTTCTCGCTCAATAGTGTTTTGGAAGGGGATATTGAGGGGATTATTCAAACTTGCATTTCTCAGGATCAGCAGGAACGTTTGGCTGAGTTGGCTGCTTCTACTAATTGATGGAGTGATGGGGGGCTAGGCGCATTGTTTACTCAGCCTCAGTTCCCTTGTTACGCGGGAGATATGCTTGAGTAGGGCTTCCCAAATTGCATCGG
>JACJNV010000266.1 GCA_014695175.1 Microcoleus sp. FACHB-DQ6
TGCCAAGAACCCAGCGCCGCCTCAAATTGGCGCGCCTGATATTGCGAAATCCCCTGCTTGATTAGCTCGCTAGCTTGTTCGCTCATACTGTCAAAATTAGTAATAACTAAAGTTGATATTAATCGACTCAAAGCGCTAATTGCTAATCGGTAATCGGTAATCTGTAATCGGTATAGCCCATCCCCCTCTCCCCCATCCGTATTTTCACGTCCGTGAAAAAAAAAAAAGACAAAAAAAGAGAGAGCTACCTAAGTAACTCTCTCTGCCATCAGGGTGCATCTACATAACACAATATAACACGAGTGGCATGAGGGGTGTCACCCCCAAACGTGAAGAAGTTGTAAAGAAATGTAGATTAATTATAAAGTTACGAGCCCGCGAGAAGGGCGAGCTCGGGAAAAACCGATCGCCCGCCGCTGTATCCGCTACACGACCCCCTTAACGACTTGCTTAGCCTGGGGCGTTAAGCTTCGCCGCCAGCAGCTCGTTGGTCAATTTGGGATCGGCCCGGCCGCCCGTTTCCTTCATCACCTTACCGACAAAAAAGCCCAGCAGCTTAGTTTTGCCCGCTCGGTACTGTTCGAGCTCCTTGGGATTGGCGGCCAACACGGCATCGATCGCCCGATCGATCGCCCCAGTATCCGAAATTTGAATCAAACCCTTGCTCTCAACGAACTTCTGAGGCGAACCACCGTTTGCCAGCAACTCCGGCAAAATATCCTTAGCGATTTTGCCACTGATCGTACCGGCCTCAATTAGCCCCAGCAGTTCGGCTAAATCCTGCGGTTGGAAAGGAATTTCTGCGATCGCCAGTTTTTCATTTTTCAGATAAGCAGTAATATCGCCCATCACCCAATTCGCAGCTTGTTTAGCCACAGCACCAGCGGCGATCGATTTTTCAAAATACTCCGCCACCGCTTTGTCGTCAGTCAGCACCCGCGCGTCGTAGGGAGAAAGACCGAGCTCGGTTTCGTAGCGATGGCGCTTTTGGGCCGGCAATTCCGGAAGTTGAGCTTTCCAATCCTGCAATTGCTCGGCCGAAACTTTGATCGGAGGCAAATCCGGTTCCGGGAAATACCGATAATCGCTTGCACCTTCCTTAACCCGCATACTGAAAGTACACTGCTTGTTTTCATCCCACAGCCGGGTTTCTTGGACGATGGTTTCGCCATTTTCCACAGCTTGAATTTGCCGCTCGATCTCATAATCGATCGCCCGTTCGATCGCATTAAAAGAGTTCATATTTTTAATTTCCACCTTCGTGCCGAACTCTTTTCTGCCCACGGGGCGCACCGAAATATTCACGTCGCACCGGAGCGAACCTTCCTGCATATTCCCGTCGCCAACACCGATGTAGCGCACGATCCGGCGCAATTCTTGACCGTATTCGGCAGCTTCCGCGCCCGATCGCAAATCCGGTTCCGAAACAATTTCGATTAGAGGCACACCTGCGCGGTTGTAATCCACCATTGAATAAGTTGAACCGCTCAACCGATCGCTGCCGCCGTGAACCAATTTTCCGGCATCTTCCTCCATGTGCAAGCGAGTGATCCCGATTTTTTTTCTAGTAGAATTTCCCTTCTCGTCCACCAGTTCAATTTCTAGCCAACCGTTAGTAGCGATCGGCAAATCGAACTGAGAAATTTGATAATTTTTCGGCAAATCGGGATAGAAATATTGCTTGCGGTCAAACTTACTGTAAGGTGCGATTTCGCAGTTGAGAGCCAGCCCTGCTTTCACCGCATACTCCAGAACTTTTTGATTTAATACTGGCAATACTCCAGGCATTCCCATACAAATTGGGTCAATGTTAGTATTTGGGGCATTGCCAAATTCTGTAGAAGAACTGGAGAAAATTTTAGTATTCGTACTCAATTGACAATGAGTTTCGAGACCGATAATGGCTTCGTACTGAGTTTGGTTTTTTATCGAAGAAGGTGCAGCAGCAGTCATAAGCAATTTTAAAGACTGAATAACTTTAGATTTTATTTTAGCTTTTTATTGACCAAAGTGATTGGAGATTATTTGTAGGTAGGGGGGGGTTCATGGGTGTCAACAAGCGCGTCACACCCTTTGTTCGGCAGGTTTAAACCCCTGCCGGACTTTGAGAAAGCGTGTTTAGTTGAGACACATGGGGCTCTGCACAGGCAACGCCCTGCTACAGATGGGCGATCGACCCAAGCCCCCAGCCACGCCGATCTCCTTTCGATCGCCCCCAAACAACAACTCTGTGCAAAAATATACTTAGCGCCTGCTCCTGCCCGTACCCTTCCCTTACCCAGGAGAGTTTTAGATCGATCCACCACAATTGCCGATCGATCTGCACCCCAAATCCCTTTACTTGCAGTCTTTAATAACGCCGGCCGCCTCCAACGATCGGCTCCACGCACAGACTAAAAATTAAAAATGTATAATTTACAGGAAATTACCTAGTTTTAATTTTTAAGCTTTAATTTTGAATTCTAAAAGTAACACTTGCCTAAGTGTCAAAACTATGCGTAAATTTCCAGTTGAAAGTGCCACACTGTTTCAGAACAGCTTCACTGAGCTAGAGAAGGCGGAATCAGCCCTCGAACTCGCTTGGAACGAACTCGAAAAACAAACAGCAGAAACCATTGCTCACATTGCCAAAGCTGGCTCAGCAAACACACAGGAAATTAGCGATCGCTTTGCCGGGGCGAAGCAACTCCGGCAGCAACTTCAAACTCAAATAAAAAAAGCCAACTCGCAGCGGGAATTTCATCTAGAAAACTCGCCAATGGCAGTTATAGAGTGGGACAGGGAATTGCGGGTAGTGCGGTGGTCGCCAATGGCAGAACAACTATTTGGCTGGAGTGCAGCAGAAGCAATTGGCAAATACTGGCACGAATGGTCAATAGTTTATCAAGAAGACTTTGAAAAAGTGTGCGCCGTCACAAATCAACTGTTAGACAGCAGAGAAACCCGCAACGTTTGCCGCAACCGCCACCATACCAAAGATGGCTCGATAATTTACTGCGAATGGTACAATTCTGCACTCATCGATGAATCGGGAACAGTAGTTTCAATTCTATCTTTTGGTAGAGACATAACCGATTGCCAGCGCATTCAAGAAGAACTGCACCGGCGCGAACAAGCTTTCAGCACCCTAGCGGAAAATGCGACCGATATCATCGCCAGGTTCGATCGAGAATTCCGCCACATTTACATCAACCACGCAGTAGAATCAGCAACCGGAAAACCCCCTGCAGAATTGATGGGCAAGAGCAACAGAGAATCAGGAATGCCACCACACTTGTGCGACCTGTGGGACGAGACTTTTCTGAAAGTTTTTGACACCGGCAAACAAGAAACCATAGAATTTAAGTTTCCCACTCCCGAGGGCATAAAACATTACCACTGTCGAGTCATTCCCGAGTTTGCTGAAGACAATTCAGTAGAAACAGTTTTATCCATCGCCCGCGACATCACAGAACTAAAACAAGTCGAAGATCAATTGCGACAAAGCGAATCCAAATTTAAAGCCATAGTTGATTCTAACATGATCGGCATAATTTTTTGGGATCTTAATGGCAGCATTACAGATGCCAACGCCGCTTTTTTAAACACGGTAAATTATACGCGGGACGAGCTGCTTGCCGGAAGAGTTAACTGGCAAGAAATGACACCACCAGAATATGTGCGTTTAGATACAGAAAAAGTTTCCGAACTGAAGGCTAGAAATACGGTTGTTCCCTTTGAAAAAGAATTTATACGCTCGGATGGTAGCCGCGTTCCGGTGCTGCTGGGCAGCACATTTTTAGAAGGAACGAAGCAGTTAGGCGTCAGTTTTGTGCTGGACTTAAGCGAGCGCAAACAGGCAGAATCCGAACTGCAAAAACATCAGCAACTTTTAGAGAGCATTGTTACAACAATTCCCAACTTTCTTTACATTTACGATGCAGTAGAAAACAAAAATATTTATGCAAATGAATCTGTCACAGCCATACTCGGCTACACTGCCAAAGAATGGCAAGATTTCGGTAGAGATGCTGTCGCTAACTTAGTTCATCCCGACGATCTGTTAAAGCTAATTACAGGTATGGAGCGACTAAAACACAGCAGCACTCCCTATGAAACGGATGACAGAGACTACAGAATTAAACACAAAAATGGGGAATGGCGCTGGGTGCACGATCGCTCTACAATCTTCAAAAGAACCCCAGACGGACAAATCTTACAATTTATCGGTTCCGTACTCGACATCAGCGATCGCAAACAAGCCGAAGAATCATTAAAACAGCAAAAAGAACTGCTGCAAACTATCTTCGACAACGTGCCGATTATGCTCGCATTCTTAGACAAAAACGGTCAAATAAACTGGGTAAACCGCCACTGGGAACAAGTGCTCGGCTGGAGTTTGGCAGAAATCAAAAACCGCGATATATTGGCCGAATTTTATCCGCAGCCAGAATACCGTCAATACGTTTTGGATGAAATCCAAGCAGCAACTCACAAATGGAGCGACTTCAAAACAAAAGTTAGAGACGGGCGAATTATCGACACTTCTTGGGCAAATGTTCGCCTTTCCGACGGCAGTTGTATCGGAATTGGTCAAGATATCACCGAACGCAAACGAGTAGAATTTGAGCTCAAAGAACTCAACGAAACTTTAGAAGCTCAAGTCGCTCAGCGTACCGCCGAATTAGAGACTTTTTTTGATGCCTTGCCAGATCGCATTTTTGTGGTCGAACGCAAAAATATGCGCCTGGCTTTTGTAAATCAATCTGTTGCCAAAACTGCTGGCTTAAATAGCAGAAAAGAGATGCAGGGCAAAACAGTTTTTGAATGTTTTTCCCCAGAAATAGCTGAACAATTTTGTAGGAAAAATTTGCAGGTATTTGAAACAGGCGAAACTCTGCACTTGCAGGACAAATTTGTGATATCTGGCGCCACTACTTACTACGATACTTTTAAAATTCCCCTCAGAAATCTCGACGGTGAGGTTTATGCTTTAATTGGCACTGCTCGCGATATCACTGAGTTGGTAGAGACAAAACAAGCTTTGTCAGAACGCACAGAGCAATTAGAAGCTGCAAATCAAGAGTTAGAATCTTTTTCTTACTCTGTTTCCCACGACTTGCGCGCACCTTTGCGACACATTTCAGGTTTTGTAGAAGCGTTGAAGCAGCGGCTAGAATCAACTGAGGCTGTGAGCGATCGCAAAATAGTTCACTATATGGAAATAATTGAAGACAGCAGCCAAAAAATGAGCCTGTTGATTGACGGTTTGCTCGCCCTGTCGCGGGTGAGTCGCACCGAGTTGAGGCAAATTCCCATCGATCTGAGCCGTTTGGTACAAAATGCGATTAAATTGACTAAACCCCCAACCGTCGCAGACCCGACCCAAACTCTCCACAGCGTTGAATTTGCAGTCGGAAATTTACCGACGGTAATGGGAGATCCAACCTTGCTGCAACAGGTGTTCAGCAACTTGATTAGCAACGCCGTCAAGTTCAGCCGCGGGCGCACTCCGGCTACAATAGTTATTGAGGGTTTACCGGATGGGACGATTTTTGTCAAGGATAACGGGGTGGGTTTTCCGATGGAATATGCCGATCGCCTGTTTGGAGCCTTTCAGAGGCTGCATTCCCAGAGAGAATTTGAAGGGACGGGCATCGGTTTGGCGATCGTTCAGCGGATTATTCACCGCCACGGCGGCACGGTTTGGGCCGAAAGCCTACCTAGTCAAGGAGCCACGTTTTACTTTAAACTAGGGCAAACAATCTCAAACGGTAATATAGATTCATAAGTTAAGTGTATAAGAGTTTTAAATCCAGAATTTAAAACTCTTATACACTTAAATAAGTCACAATCGGTGAGAGCATCCGAATTTTGGTGTGACAGGAGTATTCACTGTTAGAGATGGAAGCGAAAGATATAGGCTTGGCTGTGAAAGATGCTCGTACTCCTAAAAAACGCTCTTTTAAAAATTGGGACGATACCCAATCGGTTCGGTCAGCCCTCGACTGCCGGTGCTAAATAAAGGTTTTGCGAGTAGAGTATATAATTGATTTTGCTAAAAACAACTAAAAATATTCCTATAAAATTAACAACAAAACTCAGTCTAAAAAATTACTAGCAAAAATACGAACAACCCATTGAAAACCTCCCCAATTGCTTATGTTAGATATAAATCAGACCAACTATCTACTAAAAATGGTAGCGGAATCAACATTAAAATTGTTGATTATCGAAGACATGGCAGAAGATATGGAATTAATAGTGCTCGCCTTAGAAGCGGGGGGGGTAAATTTTAATTGCGACACGGCAGAAACAGCAACAGAGTGCAGAAAACTGCTAGAGAATTGCAAGTACGATGCTGTACTCTCAGATTACCGCCTCCCCGGCTTCAACGGTTTAGAAGTATTGAAATTAATGCAGGAATTAGGGCAAGACATACCCTTGATTTTAGTAACGGGAAGTTTGGGAGAAGAAGCGGCAGTTGAGTGCATCAAAGCCGGAATGACCGATTACGTATTAAAAGGGCGGCTGTTTAGGTTGCCAACAGTCTTAGAACGATCGCTCCAAGAATACAAAATGCGACGCCAGCAACAAGAAGCGATCGCCCAAATTCAGCGGCAAGCTCAGCGAGAAGCGATCGCCAACCGCATCCTCCAAGCCATGCGCTTCACCCTTGTACTCGACGAAGTGCTGCAAACCACCGCAGATCAACTGCACGAAGCTTTAGACATCAGCGCCTGCGCCATCTTGCAGCCAGATGCTGAAGGCGGCATCAGAATTCGCTACATCAGCAAAGCAGCCGACAGACAACGGTTTGTCGGGCTAAATTGCAAAGTGGCCGAACACTTCCGCTCCGGGCTAGCGGCCGGGGAAACCCTGATCATCGACGAGTTATCGACACTTTGCCCGTCCCTGCAAGAATCAGCAGAGTTGGTAGGGTTTCGCGGCGTCGCGATCGCGCCGCTGCTCTACCAGCGGTCATTTTTGGGAGGAATTAGCCTCTATCAGTGCGATCGGGCGCGCTCTTGGAGCGCCGAAGAACTGTCGCTACTCAAAGCCATAGCCGATCAGTGCGCGATCGCGATCCACCAAGCCGAACTTTACCAACAAGCCCAAACCGAACTTGCAGAACGCAAGCGCGCCGAAGCAGCAGTCTGCGGCATCCAGCAGCAGCTAGCCACAATGGCAGCCAACATTCCCGGCTCAGTCTACCGCACCGTGCTGCATCCAGACGGCACAATTTCCATGCCCTACATCAGTCCGGGCGTGCGCGAAGTTACTGGGTTTGGGGCCGAAGAAGTGATTTCGCACCCGGAACTCTTGACCGAAATCATCCATCCAGACGACAAAAGCTCGTTTGACAGCCGCGTAGCAGCATCAAGAGCGACTCTTTTGCCGTGCGATCGGCAGTACCGCATCGTTCTGAGATCTGGGGAGGTCAAGTGGGTGCAAGACAGCGCTAAATTTTCCAAAAACGAAAACGGCGACGTAATTATAGACGGAGTAGCCCTCGACATCAGCGATCGCAAACAAGCAGAATCAGCCCTGCGCCAAAGCGAACAGCGCTTTCGCTCGCTGATTGAAAACGCCACAGACATCACGATCATTCTCGACGCCGAAGGAATCTTCCGCTACATCAGCCCTTCCGTCAAGCGAATTTTAGGATACGCGCCCCACCATGCGATCGGCCGCAGCGCCTTAGAAATAGTTCACCCCGACGACTGCGCCACCATCACCGAAACCCTCCACAAAGCCCTTGAAAACCCCAAAAGAAGCCTGTCCCCAGTTGAGTACCGAGTCCGCCACCGCAACGGTTCCTGGTGTTATGTAGAAGCTGTAGCCACCAACTTGCTTTACGATCCCGCAGTCGAGGGAATCGTGATTAACTGTCACGATATCACTCAGCGCAAACTCGCCGAAGAACAACTGCTGCACGATGCTTTTCACGACGCCCTCACCGGATTGCCTAACCGATCGCTATTTACCGATCGGCTCGAACACGCTCTGAGGCTGGCAAAACGGCGCAAAGACTACTTGTTTGCCGTGCTGTTTCTCGATTTAGATAGATTTAAAGTAGTCAACGATTCCCTCGGCCACGCCATCGGCGATCAACTGCTAGTAGCGATCGCGCGGCGTCTGGAAGCTTGTCTCAGACCCGGAGATACAGTGGCCCGCCTCGGAGGAGACGAGTTCGTGCTGTTGCTCGAAGACATCGAGGGCATCAATGAAGCTACCACCATTGTCAACCGCCTGCAAAAGAAAATCACCTCCCCTCTCCTTCTAGACGGACACGAAGTATTTATCACCGCCAGCATCGGCATAGCTTTGAGTTCTGGCGAATACCTGGAACCGACAACCCTGTTGCGCGACGCCGACACAGCAATGTACCGCGCCAAAGAACTCGGCAGATCCCGACACGAAGTTTTCAACAGTTCCATGCACGCCCACGCTTTGCGGCTGTTGCAGCTAGAAAACGACCTGCGGCGGGCGATCGAATCCATTAGAGAGCCGGCCAGAGAAGAAGACTTTCCCCCATCCCCCGAATCAGCCTTACCTCCCTTATCCGCAGCGCCCCAGTTTATTATTCACTACCAGCCGATCGTGTCGATCGCCACTAACACAATTACCAGTTTTGAGGCCCTAGTGCGCTGGCAGCATCCAGAACGCGGCTTAGTTTCCCCCGGCGAATTCATCACCATCGCCGAAGAAACCGGCTTGATCGTACCCCTCGGCCGCTGGGTACTCCGCACAGCTTGCCACCAAATCCGCCAGTGGCAGCAGCTATTTCCCAGCAACCCCCCCTTGAGCGTTAGCGTCAACATTTCTGTCAAACAGTTTTCTCAACCAAATTTAATCGAATACATCGACCAAGTTCTCGCAGAAACTCACCTCGACGGCAGCAGTTTAAAACTAGAAATTACCGAAAGCGTACTCATAGAAAATTCCGAATCAGTAACAGCAATGCTGGTGCAGCTCAGAACCCGAAACATACATTTGTGCATTGACGACTTCGGCACCGGCTATTCCTCGCTCTCCTACCTGCACCGCTTCC
>JACJNV010000267.1 GCA_014695175.1 Microcoleus sp. FACHB-DQ6
GATGGTCAAATTCGCACTGTAGAGCATTTATTAGCCGCTTTGGCGGGGATGGGAGCGGATAATGCTCGAATAGAGGTTGATGGGCCGGAAGTGCCTCTGCTGGACGGTTCGGCTGTGGTTTGGGTAGAGGCGATCGCCCATACTGGCTTAGTTCCTCAAGAATCGAAGCAAGACCCCACTTCCTCCTTCGTCCTAGAACAGCCAATTTGGGTGCGCCACGGGGATGCTTTTGCAGCGGCTTTACCGTCAGCGGAAACTCGATTTAGTTACGGAATTGATTTTGAGGAACAGGCGATCGGCAATCAATGGTACAGTTGGTCGCCAGAGGCAGAAAGTTTTGCGACGGCGATCGCCCCAGCCCGCACTTTTGGACTTGCTCGCCAAGTTGACCAATTGCGACAAGCAGGTTTGATCAAAGGTGGTACCCTAGAGAACGCCCTAGTTTGCGATCGATCCGGGTGGCTCAACCCGCCTTTGAGATTTACAAACGAACCGGTGCGCCATAAAATCCTAGACTTAGTAGGCGACCTCAGTCTGCTCGGAACTTGGCCAAAAGCTCACTACTTGGCTTACAAAGCCAGTCACAACCTGCACGTCCAACTCGCCCAAGCCCTGAAATCGGAAGCTCTAGCTACGCTAGATAAAAGTTAGGAAAAAACACGTGCTCTGTTAAGATTGCATATTCCTTCTGCCATACTACACTCAAAAGTCTTCAAGCAATGTCCACGCTGACTGAAGTTAACACCCTCAATACTGCGAATTCTGAATCCCTCCCCACTGAAAACGGTGAGGATTCTCCAGCGGTTAAATCTACTTTTACTCTCGAAGAAATTCAGAAATTCTTGCCTCATCGCTATCCTTTTGCACTGGTTGACAGGATTGTTGATTACGTGCCGTCCCAGAAGGCTATAGGAATTAAAAATGTGACTTTCAACGAACCACATTTTCAAGGGCATTTTCCCGGACGGCCAATTATGCCTGGGGTATTAATTGTTGAAGCTATGGCTCAAGTTGGCGGTATTGTTCTCGCTCAGTTGCCCGACATCAAGCAAGGATTGTGGATGTTTACCGGAATCGATCAAGTGAAGTTCCGTCGTCAGGTTGTACCGGGCGATCAGTTGCGGATGACTGTAGAATTGCTGTGGGTAAAACGCCGCCGCTTCGCAAAAATGCAGGCTCTGGCTGAAGTAGACGGACAAAAAGTTTGTGAAGGAGAATTGACGTTTTCGATGGTAGATTAAATTGGGGAAGTGGTGAGGGCTTGCGGGTAATTGTGACTTGTGAGTTTTGAATTTAAATTAAAACTGCTAAGTGTTCGTCGGAACGACGCAATCTTAAAATTTCTAAAATTCCCTCTTCCTTCTTCCGTCTTCTGTCAACATCCATCCGTTAAATCCGTTCAATCCCTTACACTGCACTTAGCCGAACTTCCTTCCCACTTACCAGCCAAAAAATTGACAAATGCTTACTTTGATTCACCCAACTGCTGTGATTCATCCCGGCGCTGAACTTCACCCGACTGTACAAGTGGGAGCTTATGCTGTAATTGGGGAAAGAGTGAAAATCGGGCCGGATACTAAGATTGGCGCTCATGCAATTATCGACGGGCTAACAGAAATAGGCGCTCGCAATCAAATTTTCCCTGGTGCGGCGATTGGTTTGGAACCTCAAGATTTGAAATACGAGGGTTCTCCGACTAGGGTGAAAATTGGCGACAGCAATCAGATTCGGGAATACGTGACAATTAACCGCGCTACTGGAGCCGGGGAAAGCACGACAATTGGCAATCATAATCTATTGATGGCTTATGTTCATGTGGGACACAATTGCGCGATCGCCGATCGAGTAATTATCGCCAATGCTGTAGCCTTAGCCGGACACGTTAAAATCGAGTCTCAAGCCCGCTTGAGCGGTGTTTTGGGCGTTCATCAGTTTGTCCACATCGGCCGCTTGTCTATGGTGGGGGGCTTGAGCAGAATCGATCGAGACGTACCTCCTTATATGCTAGTCGAAGGTAATCCTTCGAGAGTGCGAGCAATCAACAAAGTCGGTCTCCAACGCGCTGGTTTGACAGAAGAAGATTTGCTAGTTTTGAAGAAAACTTTTCGTATTTTATACCATTCTGGCTACACTCTCAATCAAGCTTTGGAACAGTTGGATTTGTTACCAGAAAACGCCCACTTGCAGCACCTGCGGAGATTTGTGCAGCAGTCTATAACCAAAGGGCGGCGCGGTTTGATTCCTGGCAAAAAGTAAATGAGGTAGAATAAACCTATTGTTTGTAGTAAGGACTTTAGTCCTTATTAGCTAAAAGTCGCGTCAGATAGGACTGCAGTCCTCACTACAAACCTATGAGCAGTTAGCTGTAGGGTGTGTCAGTTTCAAGCCTTGACGCAGCTAAAAAAGTTTTGCTCCGGGGCACCTTACTGATGATATCGAGGATTTTATGAAAATTTTTATCAGCACTGGTGAGGTTTCTGGCGATTTGCAAGGAGCTTTGTTAGTTGCAGCCTTAAAACGTCACGCTGTCGCCGCTGGTTTTGAGCTAGAAATAACAGGATTGGGCGGTCCTCGTATGGCAGAAGCTGGGGCTACTATTTTAGGCGATACTGTGGGCATTGGTTCTATGGGTCTGATAGAATCAGTGCCGTATATTTGGCCAACGATCAAAGTTCAGCAAAAAGCTAAACAATATCTCAAAAACTTCCGCCCCGATGCTGTTGTATTGATTGATTATTTGACTCCAAATCTCGGTATTGGCAGCTATATCCGCCGCTGTTTGCCTGATTTGCCGGTGGTTTGGTACATCGCACCTCAAGAATGGGTTTGGTCGATTTCTCGTCGCAATACCGATCTGATTGTCAATATTAGCGACCAACTTTTGGCAATTTTCCCCGAAGAAGCTTGTTATTATCGAAAAAAAGGAGCCCAAGTGAGTTGGGTTGGTCATCCTTTGGTGGATAGAATGCAATCTGCGCCCAGCCGGGAAGTTGCCCGCAAAACTTTGGGAATTGGGCCGGAACAGGTGTCGATCGCCCTAATTCCCGCTTCCCGACACCAAGAACTCAAGTACCTGATGCCGGTTATATTTGAGGCAGCTCAAATTATTCAAGCTAAATTGCCAGAAGTTCATTTTTTGATTCCGCTTGCTAACAAAGCTTTCCGCAGCAAAATCGAAAAAGCGATCGAGAATTACGGTTTGCGGGCTACTTTGTTAGAAAATCAAACTCTGGAAATCTTGGCGGCTGCCGATCTGGCGATCGCTAAATCTGGTACTGTTAATCTGGAGCTAGCTTTGCTCGACGTTCCGCAAGTTGTCGTCTACCGCGTCAGTCCGATTACGGCGATTATTGCTCGCCACGTCCTGAAATTTTCGATTCCTTTTATGTCTCCGCCCAATTTGGTGCAAATGAAGCCGATCGTCCCGGAGTTGCTGCAATACGAGGCGACTGCGGAAAATATAGTGAACCACGCACTGGAATTGCTGCAAAATGCCGATCGACGCCAGCAAATCAAAGCGGGTTATCGGGAAATGCGCGAAAGTCTCGGAGATGTGGGCGTGTGCGATCGCGCCGCTGCGGAAATAATGAAAAATGTCAAATTAAATACAGCTTCTTAAAGCAATTTTGGTATTGAAAGGTTATGTATAAACCCGGTTTCTTTGTAGATGGCTCCTTGACAAACCCAAGATTTCTTATCAAAAACCCGGTTAATTTCCTTAATTTCTCTTAAAGCAACTTTGTTATTGAAATGTTATGCCAAGCAATCGGAAAAAGCGACCGATCGCTGTTGATTTATTTGCAGGCGCGGGCGGCATGACCCTGGGCTTTGAACAAGCAGGTTTTGATGTACTTGCCTCAGTCGAAATTGACCCAATTCACTGCGCCACACACCAGTTTAATTTCCCGCTGTGTTCTATTCTGTGCAAAGATGTCGCACAGCTTACGGGTTCGGAAATTAGGAAAAAATCGGCGATCGGGCGGCGCGAGATAGACGTAGTAATCAGCGGTTCGCCCTGTCAAGGATTCTCGATGATGGGCAAGCGCGATGTGGACGACCCGCGAAATTCTCTAATTTTTCACTTTAAACGCTTAGTTTTGGAGCTAAAACCCAAGTTTTTCGTAATGGAAAATGTGCCGGGAATTGCGTCAGGAGAACACAAAGAACTCCTGAATATTTTAATTAGTTCTTTCCTAGAAGCAGGCTATCAAGTAGAAGAAAACTATCAAGTTCTCAACGCGGTTCACTACGGAGTGCCGCAAGCTCGCAAACGCTTATTTCTGATTGGCTGCAAAAAAGATTATGAGCTGCCAAAATACCCTCAGCCAACGACGATACTCCCGAAAGTTAAAATTCCTAAACGCTATAAAAAAGTTAATTTACCTGCTGTCCCGACAGTTTGGGATGCGATTGGAGATTTGCCGGAAGTGGAAAATTACAGCGAGTTGCTGCACCGAGATTGGGTGATGGCGGAGTACGGAAAGTGCAGCACTTATGCGAGTATAATGCGCGGAATTGATGGTTTGGATGATGATTATTCCTACGATCGCGAGTACGATCGGCAAATTCTCTCTTGCAGTTTGCGAACTCAACACTCTCTGGAATGTAGAGAAAGGTTTCATGCTGCTAAACACGGCGAAAAAGAGCCGATCAGCCGTTTTTATAAGCTTCATCCCCAGGGAGTTTGCAACACTCTCAGGGCTGGAACCGACCGGGCTAGGGGGGCTTATACTTCGCCGAGACCGATTCACCCGAGCACCCCTCGGTGCATTACTGTCAGGGAAGCTGCGCGACTGCATTCCTATCCTGACTGGTTTAGATTTCACGTTACAAAATGGCACGGTTTTCGCCAAGTCGGAAATTCTGTACCGCCGCTATTGGCGAAAGCTGTAGCAGCGCAGATTATTAGCGCTTTGGGCGTGACAGCAATTAAGCCGAGTCTCAAACTAACCTGGGGAGATGATTCGTTGCTTAAACTGAATTGGTCGGAAGCAGAACAATATTATCTAAAAAGTTAAGAGTTAGATTTAATTATCTCTAACGGGGAATTGGTGGGTAGTAATTGGTAATTGGTAATTGGTAATTGGTAATTGGTAAACAAGTAGTGATTTTTGCCTGTCATCTCCTTATACAAAGCGGGTTACATCAAATCCCATCACTACTTATCCAGGACTACCTTTAATTAAGCGCGGGCTACCGTCCCCTGTATCAGTGGACACATATCGATGACCCGCAGGAGATGTCCCGGGTAGTTAAACAAACTGGGAATGTATTCCGGCGCGTTGTGCAGTTTTTTTAAGGTGACAGTGGGGGAACTGCTTCGACTACGCGCCTGCTATCCAAGGCGTAGCGATCGTCCTATACATCAAATAGCAACATCAACATCTAGATACTATTTAAGATTTTAGATTGTGAAAGTCTCCCGATAAAACATTTTGATAAATTTCGCTGAGTTTTGCAACAATTACGAGTCTTTTGGAATTCTAGAGCTATCGTGTAAAAAGTGTATTTTCAGGAGACTCAACTAATATGGGTTGGTTTAAAAGACTGTTCGGACTCGAAAAGCCTGAAGCCCCGGCTGAACCGATGGCACAAGTAGTACAGCAAGCAGCGCAAGCGCAATCCATCGCTCCTGCTAAAGTCGGCCCAGACGGAAATTTTGACGACAGCGGCCTCGCGAAGCGGGTCGCTTTAGCTTTTGACGGCGATCCAGAAGTTGCTGATATCGAGACTGTTTATGTAGCTCAGCTCAGCAGCACGGTTGTTCTCAAAGGTCAAGTTCCCAGTCAGGAAATTCTCGACAAGTTGGTGGCGATCGCCTCTGCTGAAGAAGGCGCTACAGACGTGCAAACCGATCAGGTGACAGTTGGCTAGTTCTCCGGAACCGAAGCAGTTTCGCTCCGGATGCTGCTCGAATTAGTCAAAAACTCGATTAAACCCGCTGCGGCGGGTTTTTTCTTGCCCTCTGCCCCTCAAAATATTAATTTTTGTAAATTTAACCGATTTATCTTAAAAAACAGTATAATTGAATACAGAAACTAAAAAAGTTTTAGCAAAGAAAACCCAAGCTGGCCTGACTGCCCTTTTTATCTCCATACATATAAGGATCAAAAATATGAAACTCACTTATCGCGGCGTCAACTACGAGTACGACATTCCGACAGTCGATATGATCGAAGGCGAAGTAGCGGGCAAATACCGGGGCCAAGACTGGAACTATCGGTATCCGAGACACATTCCCGGCCCAAATAAATACGGCGGCACAAACTATACTACAAAGCGAGATTCTCAAGGTGGCGATCGGGATAGCGCAGCAGTTCGCACCCCAGGGGCGGTTGAATCTTACCCAACTGTTGTGGAAGTGACGCAAGTCCACCAAGCGAATATTTGCAATATTCTCGATCGTAGAAAGCAAGCAGCCAAAGCCAAGGGCGATGAAACACTGCTGCGCTTGCTAGAAATTGAGTCGAGACAGATGGTCTGTTAGAGAAAAGCTTCAGAAAACAAAGCGTTTGTCAAGAGGGGGGAAATCGAGTTAAGCTCAATTTCCCCCTTTTGATGCTGTTTGTGCGATCGATTTTGCAGCCTCGAAGCGATATCAATCGTCGGGATTTTGGGCGATGCGATCTTTTTTAATGCGATCGCCCTTCTCAACACTCTTTCGGGTGCGATGGGTTTTGACGATTAACTCAATGCCCTGAACTATCATCCCCTGGATAACATCAAGGGCTGGTTTGCCTGAATGCACATCGAGATTGCCCTTGATGCCGATAATGATGGCTTGTGTGACAAATGCGATCTCTATAACTCGCCCCACAAACTTTTGACGATTGTCTTGATTTTTTTCGCTTTTTGTAATCCGGTTAAACATATTTTGTGTATCTCTGAAGGTCATGATTCAGTGATACTGAAGTGTAGAGGTTGAAATTAAGGCAGTTCAGTTCAGATATTAAGTTCCCTGTTCTGATATCTTGCTACGTTCGCCATCAAGTCCGAAATATTTTTAGTCCACTTAAGTGGACTTTCGCTATTAGCCAGGGGTTTAAAACCCTGGCGGGCTTTCGGACTGGCGGGCGATCGGTGCGATCGGTTAATGTATTGATATCTACAATGGTATTGAGCTACTACCGATGAAGGAAACCCGCAAACGTGGTATTCGCGCAACGGAAGAAGGACGAAAAAAACTCACAACGGCCAAAGCTGCTAAACGCAACCATAACGACAAAGTTTGGACTTATTTGGACATCGCCACAGCAGCGGAAGTGAACGAAACAACCGTTAAGCGGTTTTTCGGGGGAAAAGCGGTAGATAGAGAGTCTGCAATTTCGATTTGCAAAGCTTTAGGTTTGGAAGTAACAGATATAGTCGATGCAAACGAGTTAAACCCACCTACATCGAAACTCACACCAACAGAAATCGACTGGCGCGATATCTGCGACAAAGTTGTAGCAACTCAACAACTCCGCCGCCAAGCAACAGCACAACAATATGAATTAAATATTTACGTTCCCTTGGGATTAATGGAACGTCCCAAAACACCAAACCCCATACCAAACCCCACAGGCGAAGAGTCACGCCAGAAAGAACCAGAACTGCAAATCGTCCAAACTTATAAAGATGATGCTTTTTTCCAGAAAGTGATTGCCGAAAATCGCACCGAAAAAGGCAAGCATATCGCGATTATTGGCGAACCGGGTGCGGGAAAAACTACGCTGTTAGGAGAATTGGCGGAACGGTTGCCGAAAAATTCCCCGGATTTTCCGATTTGTATTCGACTGGCAGATTTACGGGAAAGCACCATTGAAGATTATTTACTCCATAATTGGCTGAAAAAAGCGCTACAACATATCGATGCTGATGCGGAAAATGTAACGCCAGAAAGCAGAAAAGCTCTTAAACAACTGTTCTGTCAAGGTAAAGTGTGGTTGCTGCTTGATGCCGTGGATGAAATGGCGGCGGAATCCCCCGTGCAGGCGTTGGCGAAAATTCGGGAACAACTGACAGACTGGGTGGGTAAGGCGCGGGTGGTGCTAACTTGCCGTTTGAATGTTTGGGATGCGACGATTAGCAATACCCTGACGAATTTTGAGACTTATAAAACCTTGGAATTTGAACCCGATGATGTGGATAAGTTTATTCATCAGTGGTTTGAGCAAGCAAGTCAGGATGAGAAACGGCGCAATTCTGGTAATGAAAGTTTTTGGCAGAAACAGGGAAAACAGTTACAGCAACAGTTAAAAGCATCGGGAAAAGAGCGAATTCGGGAACTGGTACGCAATCCCCTGCGGTTGTCGATGTTGTGTCAGTCTTGGTGCGTAGCTGAACGGGATTTGCCGTCAACGAAGGCGGCACTTTACGAGCAGTTTACTACTTATTTTTTTGAGTGGAAACAAGAGGAATTTCAGAAAAAGCACCGAGTATTAAAGGAAACGGATAAAAAACAGATTCAACAAGCTTTGGAAAAGTTGGCTTTAGCGGCAATGGAAAGCGCCAATCGGTTTCGGATTGAGCAAGAATTTGCGATCGAGCAGATGGAGGAGGTGTGGTTTAATTTAGCAGATGAATTGGGATGGTTGGTTTTAGTTGACAGGGATACCCGCACGAAAAAGCCTGTTTATGCTTTCTTTCATCCGACGTTTCAGGAATATTTCGCCGCTTGTGCAATTGGCGATTGGCACTTTTTCTTAAATCACCAAATTCCCCCTGTTTCTTCTTGCAGTTACCGCATTTTTGAGAAGCAGTGGCGAGAGGTAATTTTGCTGTGGTTGGGGCGAGGGGAGATAGAAGCAAAGAAGAAACAGGAATTTATTGATGCTTTGGTTAATTTTGAGGATGGATGTGGAGAATGGCGCAATCAAGAAAAATTAGACAAAGGCTTTTATGAATATCGAGCTTATTTTTTAGCTGCTGTTGCAATTGCCGAGTTTCAGGAGTATTGCCAAATAGATAAAGTAATAGGCCAAATTGTTAGATGGGGATTTGGTTATTTTGGTACACCAAAAAAAAGGTTGGTAAATAATTTTTATTATGTAGCTCATTATGTAGCTCGTAATGGAGCAAGCGAAGTATTGCAACAGACGCAGCGCCCAAAAGCGATCGATACTTTGGTGCAACTGCTCAAATATGACCAACTTGATGATGACACCCGTAGGGAAGTGGCAGAAAGCTTAGGGAAGATTGGTCAAGGCAATCAAAAAGCGATCGATGCTTTAGTGCAACTGCTGATTTCTCCCCAACTTGATGATTACACCCGTAGGCAAGTGGCAAAAAACTTAGGGAACATTGGTCAAGGCAATCAAAAAGCGATTGATGCTTTGGTACAACTGCTGAGTTCTCGCCAACTTGATCATCACATCCGTTGGCAAGTAGCAGTAAGCTTAGGGAAGATTGGTCAAGGCAATCAAAAAGCGATCGATGCTTTGGTGCAACTGCTCAAATCTGACCAACTTAGTGATGAGACCCGTAGGGAAGTGGCAGAAAGCTTAGGGAAGATTGGTCAAGGCAATCAAAAAGCGATCGATGCTTTGGTGCAACTGCTGAGTTCTCCGCATCTTGAGCATGACACCCGTAGGGAAGTGGCAGAAAGCTTAGGGAAGATTGACCCAGGCAATCAAAAAGCGATCAATGCTTTGGTGCAACTGCTGAGTTCTCCGCATCTTGAGAATGACACCCGTAGGGAAGTGGCAGAAAGCTTAGGGAAGATTGACCCAGGCAATCAAAAAGCGATCAATGCTTTGGTGCAACTGCTGAGTTCTGACCAAAAAGATGATGACACCCGTTGGGAAGTGGCAAAAAGCTTAGGGAAGATTGGCCAAGGCAATCAAAATGCGATCAATGCTTTGGTGCAACTGCTGAGTTCTGACCAAGAAGATGATGACACCCGTTGGGAAGTGGCAAAAAGCTTAGGGAAGATTGGCCAAGGCAATCAAAATGCGATCGATACTTTGTTGCAACTGCTTTCATCTAACCAACTCGATGATGGCACCCGTTGGCAAGTAACAGAAAGCTTAGGGAAAATTGGTCAAGGGAATCCAAATGCGATCCATACTCTGGTGCAATTGCTTTCATCTGACCAACTTAATGATGTCACCCGTATGCAAGTGGCAGTAAGTTTAGGGAAGATTGACCCAGGCAATCAAAAAGCGATCAATACTTTAGTGCAACTGCTTTCATCTGACCAACTTGATGATGTCACCCATATGCAAGTAACAGAAAGCTTAGGGAAGATTGGTCAAGACAATCAAAATGCGATCAATACTCTGTTGCAACTGCTTTCATCTGACCAACTTAATGATAATACCCGTAGGCAAGTGGCAGAAAGCTTAGGGAAGATTGACCCAGGCAATCAAAATGCGATTGATACTTTAGTGCAACTGATTTCATCTAACCAACTTGATTATTTAACCCATAGGCTGGTGACAGAAAGCTTAGGGAAGATTGGTCAAGGAAATCAAAATGCGATCAATGCTTTGGTGCAACTGCTTTCATCTAACCAACTTGATGATTTCATCTGTATTATACAAGTGGCAGAAAACTTAGGGAAGATTGGTCAAGGCAATCAAAATGCGATCAATGCTTTGGTGCAAGTGCTTTCATTTAACCAACTCGATGATGACGCCCGTTGGCAAGTGGCAGAAATTTTGGAAAAAATCCCTACGAACAAGCAATTAGCCGTCATCACAACCTTAAAATTAAACTTTAACAACTCTCAGCAAATTGATGAGTATCTCTACAAATTAATCTGGCACTACGCCCAAAATCTGCCCTACCCCGACTTCTATCAAGCTTGGCACCAAGACACCCTTACCAACTCCGCAACAGCAAGCCTCAACATAGCAAACTTACCCCAAATCCTTGCCGAAGCCATTAACGATCGACCAGATTTATGCAGCAAAGTCAAACTAATTTGCATCGACAGTGACAAATTCGGTAATCCCGAAAATCCCGCTACCAAAATTTACAACGAAATGCGCTTACAAGGTTGTGACAAAAGTGAAGATAGTAAACCAAAAACAATGGCAGAATTACAAGATTACTGGGATGAGTTAAGGATAGAAAGCGAAATTCCTCTATTTTTCATCTGCTACGACTCCACAGCACTCTCCGCCACACCCACAGGATTTAACAATTCATTTCTGAAAGCTTTAAGCAAATTTGATGGCGCGATTTGTGTGGTGTGCGAACAAGGCGATATTCCCTTGCCAACTTTTTCACCCAGCCAACCCGATTTAGTCGCTGCTGTTGTAGCATGGATGCGGCGAAGTATTCTAGAAAATAGACATCCTATTTAAGAGTCGATCGACAAAGCAGGAAGTATGACACTTACAAAGACCGAGTATAAATAGATAGAACTCAACGAAGACTATGTTCCCATCATAGCCGGAACTACGATGAAAGTCGTTGAATTAGTCGAAGCTGAGATAGCTTATGGTTGGAGTCCAGCAGAATTACACCTCAATCATCGCTACTTAACGATGAGCCAAATTCTTTCTGCCTTAGCTTATTATTGCGATCGCAAACAAGAACTCGATGCAGAAATCAAGCGACGAGAAGAGTATGTTAAACAGGCAGAAATTGAAGCTGGCGAATCTCATTTTGCTGCTAGAGTACGTGCTCAAGGGGTATTGCCTTTGTAGCTTCCCTTACATTCAACCCTTGACACAAACCACCTGCTTCAAAGTCGCCACAACTTCCACCAAATCCGACTGCTGACTCATCACCTCATCAATCGGCTTATAAGCCCCCGGAATTTCATCTAAAAATTGGTCATCTTTCCGGCACTCAACCCCCTCAGTCTGCCGCACAAAATCATCCAGAGTAAATACATTCTTCGCTTGATTGCGAGACATCAAACGCCCCGCACCGTGACTGCAACTACAGTAACTCTCAGCATTTCCCTTCCCTTTAACAATAAAAGATTTCGCCCCCATCGAACCCGGAATAATTCCATAATCCTCAACATCCGCGCGCACAGCACCCTTGCGAGTCACATACACATCTTCGCCAAAATGCACCTCTTTTTCCGCGTAATTGTGGTGGCAATTCACCTCTAATAACGGCTTAACAGATTTGCCGCCCGCGACGTGCTTTTCCACAATTCGCTTAAACCGATTCATCATCACATCGCGATTAAAACGAGCATAATCTTGCGCCCACTGCAAATCGTGCCAGTAAGCAGCAAACTCCCGCGTACCTCCTACAAAATAAGCCAAATCTTTGTCAGCCAGGTTAATTTCTGCCAGTTTAGCTAAATCTTTAGCCGTCTCGATGTGCTGCTGTGCGAGCAAGTTTCCAATGCCGCGAGAACCGGAATGCAGCATCAGCCAAACAAAGTTTTCACTATCAACGCAAACCTCAATAAAATGATTACCGCCGCCGAGGGAACCCATTTGTTTTAAGGCTTTATTGTTTTGGTGCTGCACGCCTTGATGAAGTTTCTTAAACTCGCCCCATCCCTGCCAGTTGGTGACAGTTTTTTCTACTTCCTTGTTTTCGGAAAATCCCACGGGAATTGCGGCTTCGATATCGAGGCGAATTTGTTTGAGTTTGCCTTCTAATTTGTTGGCCGTGAAAGGCATTTTAATAGCAGCCATCCCGCAACCAATATCAACTCCGACAGCAGCCGGAATAATCGCTTCTTTTGTAGCAATTACGGAACCGACTAAAGCACCTTTTCCTAAATGTACGTCGGGCATTAGTGCGACGTGTTTGAATACAAAGGGTAAAGATGCTACGTTGGCGGTCATCTTGGTTTCTTTTTCGCCCAGGGCGTGATTTGCCCAAGATAATACTGGTTTTGGGGCTGATATGTCTAATTTTTCGTAGGGCATTTTTGTTTAAATTTGTTTTGCCAACCTGTTATGTAGTATTATTGTAACATAAAATTTTTGGATGTCAAACGCATCTGACAGGCTAATTCTCGTAGGGTGCGTCAGTCGGGAATTTCTTTTGGGAGTCATAGAATGTTTACTGACGCACCTTACCCACTAATTCTTGCGGCGTCAACTTGACATCAAATGCAGTAGCGGTATTGTTTGTAAGTCCGACAGTCCGACAGGGAATGAATTCCCTGTCTCATAGCTAAAGTCCTCTGAAAGAGGACTGAAATAGATCGTATTTTTCCTCAAAATCTACAGTCGGTTTTAACCGACTTTCGCTTTGAGGCAGGGGTTTAAACCCCTGCGGGATTGCGTCGAAGTGCGTAAAAAGCTGACACTACATTTTACAAATTCGGAGTCTTTCTCCCCGCCTTCTGCACCGGAATAGCCACCGCCTGCGGTTTCTTCTTCGCTGCAAACATCCCGAAGAAGTCGTGCAGCAAAATATAGAAACACGGAATAATAAACAGCGTCAGCAGCGTCGCCAGTGACAAACCAGAAAACACCACCACACCCAAAGGTTGCAGAAACTCCGAACCCTCTCCAATTCCCAAAGCTAGGGGAAACAAACCCAAAACTGTAGTAATAGTTGTCATCAAAATCGGTCGCAAGCGCTGAGGTGCCGCCCTGAGAATTGCTGTTGTGCGATCGACTCCTTCCTCTTCCCGAATTTGGTTCGCCAACTCCACCATAATAATACCGTTATTCACGATAATTCCCACGAGCAAAATTGCCCCGATCATCACCGTCGCACCGATCGCAGTTTTGGTCACATAAAGCCCGAATACTCCCGCCGCCAACGCCAGCGGCACTGTCAGCAAAATCACCAGCGGATCGACCAAAGAATTGTACTGCACCGCCATCGCTACAAACACTAAAAAAGTCGCCAACCCTCCCAAAAGCTTGAGAGAAGTTTGCAATTGCTGATTAGTTTCAGCAGCCGCACTCGGCACAATTCTTACTCCTCGCGGCAACTTTAGTTCTGATAAAACTGCATCGACTTGCTGCACAGCATCGCCGAGACTTGCACCCTTATTCAAGTTTCCGACAACTAAGAAAACTTGCCGCTGATTGAGACGCTGAATTTCTGCCGGCGCTTTGCCGATCGTAATATTGGCCACGTCGCTTAAACGGATAATGCTGTTATTGCCGCCCGATAATGGAATTTGTCCGAGTTGAGGAATAGATTTTACAGAAGTGCGATCGAACTGCACCCGCACATCTACCAAGCGGTTTCCCCGCTGCAATTGAGTCGGAACAGCACCTTCAATTGCTGTCTGAATCGTCTCCCCAATGTCTTGGGCCGTCAACCCGTACACAGCAGCCTTTTCCCAGTCTGGACGAATTTGCACTTCTGACTGCGCCGGGTCTGCCTCCGGCCGAAACCGGGCTAATTTTACCTTCTCATCTAATGCTTTTAATATCTGACGACCTGCTTCCTGCAATGATTCTTCAGTGTCCCCCTGAACCACGACATCAATTTCGCCACCCCGCACGGGAGAATTAGTTAAAACTAAACCCCTAATCGATTCTGGAACTAGCCGCAGACGAGTTCCTTTAGGAAGGTCAATTTTTTTCAATTCCTCAGTCATTCTTTCTGTAAAATCGGTGGTATTGGTACCTGATTTCAGCGTAATTGTGCTGCTTCCCCGGAGCAAATTTTCAACCGTATTGTTGCCAAACAGCAGCCCTCCCGCTGTCGTTAAAGTGTACTCTGTTTCTGGCTGTTCTAGTAGAACTTTATCGACAGCAGCAATCACTTTTTGATTGGTTTCCAAGTTAGTACCCGGAGGAAAAGAAGCAAATAATCTGGCTTGGCTTGTATTAACTCTCGGCAAAATTTCTTGGGGAATTTGTCCGACCATCACCCATGTGCCGCCACCTAAAATGACAAAAGCAAGTGCAATGATAATTAACCGCAAACTCAGAACTTTTGACAGCATCGAACCGTAAGCCCGCGTACCGTTCTCAAAGCCTCGGTTGAAATGTTTGATCGGCCCGAACTGACTGATACCGCTGGAATAAGACATTCCCATCAGGCGAGAAGTCAGCATCGGCACTACCGTTAAAGCTACTAGCAGAGATGCTGCTACTGCAAAGCTAATTGTCAAAATTAATTCGTTAAATAGCAGCGAAAAGAAGCCACCGATCAGCAAAAATGGCAGCACTGATACTAAGTTTGCCGCTGTAGAGGCAACCATTGCTGATTCTACTTCTTCACTCCGCTCTACCGACTCTTCTATTGTGCGTTCTTTTCGATCTTTGATTCTGCCTTTTTTCAGATGAGGGTTGCTGTCTAGACC
Source organism: Microcoleus sp. FACHB-DQ6 (assembly GCA_014695175.1). Taxonomy (GTDB): domain Bacteria; phylum Cyanobacteriota; class Cyanobacteriia; order Cyanobacteriales; family Microcoleaceae; genus Microcoleus. Next base: position 15,182 of record JACJNV010000267.1, read on the forward strand.
GACTACAATATTTTCTAAAATAACTACGCTGGTGTCGATCGCCTGACCGATTCCTAGCGCTAAACCGCCTAAACTAAATAAATTCAGCGACATACCGAACAGCCGCATTAAAATAATGGCTGCTAGAGTACACAGAGGAATAGTCAGAGAGATAATCAGGGTTTGTCTCAGGGAGCCTAAAAAGAACAAAACTGCGACCGCAGCCAGCACTGCCCCTGAAACCCCCGCATTCGCCACATCGGCTAAGGAATTGCGGATAAATCTGGATTCGTCTAAGGTAGTAACTACGGTCATGTCCGCCGAAATTAAGCCAGACTCCTGCATTTCTTTGATGCGATTTTTCACTCCGTCTACAACAGTAATCGTGTTGGCATCCGGCTGTTTCAAGATGCTAATTTTAACGGCAGGTTTTTGATTGAGAAAAACTTTGACTCGCTGTTCTTCCGTGCCGTCATTAACTTGGGCAAAATCGCGCAGGTAAACTCGTTTTGGCGGGTTGGAACCGGATACTTGAAAGGAAAGATTGGCGATTTCAGAGGCTGTTCTAAAGCGACCGATTGTGCGCGTCAGCGGTTCGTTAGATTCTTGCCGCAGCCGGCCGCCGGAAGTGTCTAAATTGCGATCGCGCAAAGCATTAAAAACGTCATTAAGATTAACTCCTAAACTTTGCAGCCGGTTCAGGTCAATATTAACTTGAATTTCTTCTTGAACGCCGCCGGAAACGTCAACCGAAGCTACTCCGGGAATAACGTTAATTTCTCTGGCTAATTCGTCATCGGCAAATACCCGCAAATCTACCCCTTGTCGCGAGTCTGAAGTCAGGGCAAATTCGTAAACCGGCTGTTGAGAAGGGTCAAATTTAAACAGATTCGGCGATTCAACTGTATCGGGAAGTCGGTTGCGAATTCGGTTGACCGAGGCTGTCGCGTCGTTGAGGGCTTGGTTGATGTCGCCCCCTGGTCTGAAGAATAAATCGACGCTGACTTGTCCTTCGCGGGTGCGGGAAAAAACTTGCGTGACCCCTTCTGTCGCTGAAAGCCCTTGTTCGAGGGGGCGGGTAATTTCGTCAACTGCAACTTCTGGCGAGACTCCGGGGGCGTCTAAGCGCACGCTGATGCGGGGATAGGTGATGGAGGGCAGCAAGTCAACGGGCAGTTGGGTGATGTAGAAAATGCCCACGACTATAATCGCAAGTGTCAGCATGAGGGTGCCGATGTGGCGGCGAATGGCGGTCGCGCTAATGCTGAATCCGGGTTTATCGGCGGTCATTTGATTTTAGATTTTAGATTTTAGATTTTAGATTGAAAAGTTTACCCACTCAGTCAGACTAATTCTAGTAGGGTGTGTGAGTCTTGAATTCTTCTCGGCGGTGACAGAATATCTACTGACGCACCTTACCAGGAGTATAATAAATCTTAATAAATTTTCCCCAAAGTTTTTGTGAATATTTCTTTAGAGGTAGTCGATCGCCCAAAACCGCAATTGGCATAAGTTGCCAGGGGCTTTTGAATCTCTGTAAGTTATCGCCATCAGGAACAGGCTTTCCGGCCTGTTCCACAAGAAAGTTTATTTGTTGTGGAACAGGCCGGAAAGCCTGTTCCTAAAGTCTTCTTCCCTTTTCCCTCTTCCTTCTTCCTTCTTCCTTCTTCCTTCTTCCTTCTTTTACTGTACTTGAGAGCCGTGGGCGCGGGGGTCGGAGCTACTTGTTTTCACAGGCCCTGTGGGGGGAGTAAAATTAGAAACTTGACCGCCAGCTTGGACGTGTGGCAGAGGTTTTCCTGCAATTAAAGCTTCTAAGTTAGCTTCCATAATACTGCGCGGCATTTCGCCCATCGTTTCCGCAACGGGGCTGCCTTTATCGTTCAAATAGACAAAGTGCGGAATGCCGTCTACTCTATATTTGGTGATTTCTGGCAGCCATTTGTCATTGTCTACATTCAGCATCACAAAATTCATCGGTTCGGCGTATTTCTGTTTGATTTCGCTCAGATCGTTAGCCATTGCCTGACAGCTACCGCACCAATTAGCATAAAATTCCATCAGTGTCGGTTTGCCGTTGATCAAAGCTGTTTCTAATGGCGTTGAAGCTTTTGCCATATCGGTGAGACTGCTTGATGGCGTTTGGGTTTGCAGCCCTAAGAAGATAGATACTGAAAGGGCGATCGCGGCTAACACGATCAATAAGTTTCTGAGGCGCGTGGCGACTTTTGTTTCGGGATTCTTAGCAGCGGGGGAAACAGTTGAGTTGGGCGAATTCTGGGTCATAAAATAAATTGCGGTTTTATTTCTATGTTTTTATTTTAAATAGATTCAGATTATACCACATTTTGAGATAATCTGAGCCATATCATAAAAATTTGTGCTAAAGGCAGTAATTAGACCAAGTGCGCTAAAACATAAGATAACTAAGATTGTTTGTAAATTATCGAGGACTTGCAGGGTGAAAAAACGGGTAACACTGACGTTTCCCCAACGATCGATCCAAATGCCTGTCACCTATCGACTGGCAAAGGATTTTAATGTTGCAGCCAACATTATCCGTGCTCAGGTGGCTCCCAATCAAGTGGGCAAACTGGTGCTAGAGTTATCAGGGGACATCGACCAACTAGAAGCGGCGATCGACTGGATGCGATCGCAAAACATTGGCGTTTCCCTAGCCAGCCGGGAAATACTGATAGACGAAGATATCTGCGTTCACTGCGGTTTGTGTACGGGGGTTTGCCCGACAGAAGCCTTGACCCTAGACCCAGAAAGCTTTAAACTAAGTTTTGCTCGATCGCGGTGTATCGTTTGCGAGCAGTGCATCCCTACCTGTCCGGTGCAAGCTATTTCTACTAACCTCTAGCTCCTGTACAAAGTCCTCTGGATAATCATCTTTTTTCCGGGTTCTCCTAATTGTGCCATTGGATGAAAAAAAACTCTTGGGTTTCCCTAACTCTACTTTTTGTTACTTATTTCACTTTGGGCTGGAAATTATCTGAGTTTGATGTTCCCCCGCACCTGAGTTGGTTTTTAGCCATAGCTTCAATTTTAGTGTTGACTGTCGCCTTGTCGTTCCCTCTGAGAGAGATAAAAGCCTTAATTTTTCGGTGGTTTTCGAGTGATATCGGTGCTTTTCTTTCTATTATTGTAGGAGCTTTTGTGGCAGTGGTAGTTTTTGCCTGGATGCACCTTTTTGCTACTTGTTTACTCTTGATTTCAGCCGGAGCTTTGGCAAGACTGGATATTCAAATGTCTGGTTGGAAAAATTGGCGGGCTTTTGCGGTATTAGCTAGTATTTCTTTAACAGGTGTGGCGCTGGGGGGAGCGATCGAGTTTTGGTCAAAAACAGGCAGGCTCGTATTCTCTTAATTGGGGCGGGAAATTCATCCAACCAAATTATACAACTCGCAACGGATATTTAGCCGAAAACTATGCGACTCTTCTGCTCTCGTTTCATGGAAGATTGTGCCATACACAGAAAAATCATTTGACGGTGACAACGCCTCTGAAACCTTGATAGTAAAAGCCTTGAAGCCCCTGAATCTCAAAAAAAATCGTGCATTATTGACAGGCTTATTGACTCATAAGATTGTCCGAGGGATCCTTGAAGCTGATTCAAGGGCTCTGGCCACTCTCTTTTATTGACTCTCGCACAGCAAGCGTATCTTTTCGCTTGGTCACTCAACTCAAAACCTTGACGCAGCTTTGCTTTCAACCTGCTTGTCATCTCGTCAATAATTTCGGTTGAGATGAAGCAAGGTTTATTTTCTATTCTTGCACTTCCTTTTGATAATTTTACTGCACTTTATTGAGCTTCTCCTATTAAGGTAAAAGCTGCCCAGTCTTTAGGGTTAGGATATTTTTTCATGGTCATCAACATCGCTTGACGTAAAGCTTCAGCTTTATTAGAATTTTGCTGTAGTTGACGATAAAACTCTGGCATTAAAACCGCAGTCGTATCGTCTGGAATAGACCACAAAGATACGATAATACTAGATGTTCCCGCGCTAATAAAAGAACGGGATAAACCTACTACTCCATCCCCTGTAATTCTACCCCTTCCAGTATTACAAGCACTCAAAACTACTAAATCGGCGTTAAATTTAAGATTCAAGATTTCATAAGCAGTTAATAAGCCATCATCGTTATTAAAAGGCGCAAGTGCGATCGCACCTGGGAGTCCTTTTTTACCAATATCATCTAATAACCCATGAGTTGCTAGATGAATAATCTTACTATTTAACATTTGCTGTACTATAGCTTGTTTAGTAGCTTGACTTCCGATAATTGCTTGAGTTTTAAGGACTTGTGCCACTGCTTCTGCTTCTAATTCTGCACCCGGAAGTGCGTCAAGTTGTACAGGCAAGTCCCCAAATTTAGGCGGTAGACTTGGCATTATAGGATTACCAACAATTAAAGTATTTTGCGGATTAATTCGCTGATTTTTTTGTTTTTGTTGATTGGTTAAATCTATTACCTGAATTGAAGGTGCAGTTAAAATAGTATGTTTTTCAATCAAATATTTACCAGCCGGATCAATTAAAGCATAAAAAGGCAACAGAAACAATGAGTGTTGGGGAATTAAAATTACTAAATCTTGGGGATTGTTTGGTAATAAATCAGCAATGGGTTGAATAAAAATTTGGTGAAGTTGCTGTAATTGAGGCTTACTCTGAGAAGCAACAGGAGAAAACAAACTATTGCGGGCATCAATTACTAACTTTTTAATGTCTAAATCTGAAATTTCTTCCTTATTTGCTGGATTTTTAAAAGCATTTAGATCGACTTGGCGTAATGTTATTTCTCCTGTTGGTTTGATTACCCAAATATAAAGCTCTCGATCAGAAATTAAAGAATATTCAACTAAAGTAGCTTGTTCAACTGCGGCTATTTTTTGAATTTCTGCAATCGTAGGCGGTTTAATTGTTCCTGGCGAAGAACTGGAATTTTGTGTTTCTTCATTAGCTAAACGTTGGGATAATAATTCCACAAATGCCCTCGATCTTCCCCGTTCTGATATTTCTAAACCTTGATTAGGTTGTTTTTGAATAATGAAAGCTTTTTGTAATAACTTATAGCTAAGATTATGGGATTCAAACATTGAAATTTTATTAGCATCATTTAAACCTGGATGCAAAGATTCAATTACTTTAATAGATTCTGTTAAACTTACAATTGCCTCATTAATTTTGTTAGTTTCTAACTGATTTAAACCAATAATTCGCAAGGTAATTGCGATACTAGCCCGATCTCCAATCGTTTTTTGAATTACTAAAGCTTGATTTAAGGAATCTAAAGATTGAGTAAATTTACCTTGTTTTTGATAAATCTGCCCAATATTAGTTAAAGTAACACCTATTCCTGCTTTATCTTCCTCTTTTTGATAAATAACTAAGGCTTGCTGATTAAAATTTACTGCTAGATCGTATTGACCTAAGTTAGTAGAAATTTGAGCAATATTATTAAGAGTAATAGCAACACCCAAACTATTATTAATCTCTTGATAAATACTTAAAGCTTGCTCATAAAGAGTTAATGCTTGTTTATCCTTTCCTTGATTACTGTAAATTTGTCCCAAGTTATTCAGATTAACCGCCTGACCTTGACGCACCATTGATTCAGCACTAAAAGCATTACCAACTCCAGCACGAATCGCTAAAGCTTGATGAACAAAAGCAGGATTTAAAGAAGATTTTCCTAAAATATCATGTAGTAACTGAAAATCTTGAGGTTTTAATCCTTGATAATCCTTACCAAGGTTTTTTTTATAAACTACTGAAGCTTGTTGGGCCAAATCTAAGGCTTGTTCATATTGTCCCAGGCTAAAATACAGAGCGGCTAAGTTATTACGAATTGCTGCTTCATCTCCCCCATAACATAAACTGGAATTAGGATTTTGATGAAAACAATCACTTATTAGCTGTATTTTCGTTAAAGCCTCTTGATAAGCTGCCAATGCTTGACCATATTCGCTAAGATTAGCATAAGTTACCCCTAAATTATTAAGATTCTGAACTTCTCCAATACGATCATCTCGTTGTTGATAAATTGCTGACAGTTGCTTATATATTTTAAGAGATTGCTTATAATTACCTAATTTAAAATAAATTGCGCCCATTGGATTAAGCGTATATTCTTCACTGGTTAATAAGCTATCACGATCCCCTTTTTTTATTTTAATAAGTTCCTGATAAATAGTTAAAGCTTGTTGATAAGATGCTAAAGCTCGATCGTAGTCGCGCTTGCGATCGTAAACTTCCCCAAGATATTGAAGTGTATATCCTTCACTAGCGCGATCGAACTCAGGTAATTTACCTAGTGTTTTAAAAATAACTAAAGCCTGTTGAAAATAGTCTAAAGCCCGATCGTATTTTCCTAAACTCAGATATACTTCCCCTATATAATTCAGACTATTTCCTTCACCCGCCCGCGCCCCTACTTGACGAAAAATTACTAGGGCTTGATTGTATTTATCTAAGGCTGATTCGGTTTCAGCTCGTTGATAAAGAGCATAACCTTCTTGATTAAGATAAACAGCATCAGTAATTTTTTGTTCGATTGTTGAATTTGCTGCTTGTGCTAATTTTTGTGGACTGGATATAATATTATTAATAGGGTAACTTACAGATTTTCCAGAAACGGTTAAGCATAACAACAAGGTGGTTATTAGCAAACAGATATATTGAAAAGACCAACGCATAATCTATTTTCTCCTTTAAGATTTACCGTAATTAGCCTTAACTAGACTATAATGTATGGAATTTTAAACAAATAAGCAATTTCTTGCAGCCCTCACGAGGAATATTAGATAATTACTTTGACAGATAAATGCAAAATCAAGGTAAAAAAATTGCCATAAACCTAATTCATTGATGGGGTGACAACGCCTCTGAAACCTTGATGGTAAAAGCATTGAAGCCCCTGAAGCTCAAAAAAGATAGTGCATTATTGACAGGCTGATTGACTCATAAGATTGTCCGAGGGATCCTTGAAGCTGATTCAAAGGCTCTGGCCACTCTCTTTTATTGACTCTAGCACAGCAAGCGTATCTTTTCGCTTGGTCACTCAACTCACAACCTTGACGCAGCTTTGCTTTCAACCTGCTTGGCACCGTCAAAAAAATCTGGCATAAGCCTGATTTTTCCGGGTAAACTGTATCTGTTGCTCAAAATGTTATTCCCAAGAGTCCGCAAGTCGGGCAGCCAAAAACTCGATCGCAATAAAAAAGCAGCTTTTGAGAGCTGCTCGTCAGAATGCATGAGGTATTGTTTTTAGAATAGGACAGGTTGAATTCGAGCGGTGCTGGGTTACATTTTTTGATACAGGAAAATTGATGAGTGAATGGACGATCGTAAAATCGTCACATAGGACGATAGCATTGATGCTAAATTTCCCGACAATCAAGTTAGCGTTTAACTGTCCTTGCGCCCTACAGCCCTTCAGCGGTGGGGCCCTTTTATTTTTAGGGAGAACTCAATAGGCGACTTTAACGCATCAGATGAGTCTGCCATTAGTTCTTGTATAAAATCTCCGCATTGCCACATCCTCATACTTATAAAAGTTACGCCTCACATCCACTCAAACCCGGTGCATTGCAAAATATTGGGTGGTTAAACCGACACATTCACACAAAAACCAGTATTTTTACCGAAGTCATACCCTTTTAGATTTTAGATTTTAGATTTTGGGAATGACTGATGAAGCTGGTGGTTTGGAGCTTGTGTAGAGTTGCATTATTTTTGGGAACTAATACCAAAAGTCCTGAGAAACCTGTTATTTTCTCCGAAACCGGGTTTATGAATGTATCAATTGAGATCGGACCCGGTTTCTGATTTGATAACTTTTTGGATTTCCTCGATCGCCCTAGTCGCCACTGCTTCAGGTTTTTCGCCCACACCAGCACAGACTCGGACATCTGCTTGAGTGTAAAAACGCTCTCGCTCTTTCAAAAGGCTTTGCAGCTTAGATTTGATCTCGCCCTCCTGCAGTAGGGGTCGAGCCGTGTCCGAACGCAGTCGATCGTAAAGTTGATCTACAGGCACATCCAGCCAAACCACTACACCGTAGTGCAAGTAACCCCAATTCATCGATCGGGCCACAATGCCGCCGCCCGTAGCCACAACCGAATTTTGATAAGCAGACAATTCGCCGAGCACTTTAGTTTCTAGTTCCCGAAAAGCCTCTTCCCCCTCTTGAGCGAAAATCTCAGCAATTGACTGATTAGCAACTCGAACAATTAGTTCATCAGTATCAAAAAAACGGTATTTTAATTTTCTTGCCAAAATCCGTCCCACCGTTGTTTTTCCCGCACCCATCATCCCGACGAGATAAATATTTACTCCCCTCAACCCATCCACTGCCAAATCCTCCGATATTTTTCTATTTTTTTAGGTTAATCGATCCGCCACTGGCGCGATCGTCGTCATCAAACTCATCACCCTCATCCAATCCCCAATCATCCTCTGCTTCTGCAAGAGGATTTATTGGTGCTTCATCAGCGGGTTTAGGAATCTCCCCTCCCGGAGGAACCAGCACTCGATACTCCGCATCGTATACAGCCTCAGTTTGCCCCACCCCAGACTGGCTCGGATCTCGATAGCCGTAAGAATATACTGAGCCAGCCCAAGATTTGCTTTTCGGTTCCTGCTTAGCTTCGTAAGCCCTGGGATTTGCCGCTGGAACATCATTTACCTGCGGTCGATCGGGAAAATCGCGATCGTCCCCCCAATCGTCATCACCCCCTTGAGAGCCGGATTTTGAGCCCTCTGAGACCCAATCGTCCTCATCGTCTGCTGCTGCATAAGTCCCCGGTTGAGCGTAATCCTTCGCCCCATCCGGGTTCGGAGTTTCTTGCAGGAAAGTCCGGGAACTGTAACCGGCCGGCGTACCGTAGTCTGTTCGGTAGGAACCAGCAGTCTGAGTTTGGCTATTTTCCCTATTCATATCCGGGTCAATTCCCTCTTTTCTAGGAGGGGGAGGTGGCGTGTAAGGTGTTCTCCTGTCCTCTGGGAAGGTATCGGGACGGCTGCGACTGGATCTGCCGGTGCGGTCTCTTGTTACAGATAGGTAATTTGAAAAAGCCAGCAAACCAGAAATCAATAAAGATGTGAGAGCTCCCACCACCATGCTGAGCAGAATCCAGATAGATAAGGGCAAAGCAGGCGATCGAACTCCCAAAAACACCAGCGATAATGCCGGCTCCACATTTTGCAGGGCAAAAATAGTCAGCCCCACCACAATTACTAGCAAAAATACAGGTCGCATATTAAAAATATTGGTAATTGGTAATTGGTAATTGGTAATTTAAACTAACAAATCATCAATAACAAATAACAAACTGTCAACTGTCAACTGTCAACTGTCAACTAACTCCCTTCTTCTTCCTTCCAGCGTTTGAGAGGAACGCAATCAATCCCCAACTGGTCTAAAGCGCGAGCCACCACAAAGTCTACCAAATCTTCAATAGTTTGCGGATTGTGATACCAAGCAGGAATCGCTGGTACAATTCTAGCTCCAGCTTCCGCCAAGGTAGTCAAATTCCGCAGGTGAATCAAGCTAAAAGGCGTTTCGCGAGGCACGAGTACCAATTTTCGCCCTTCCTTGAGCTGAACGTCGGCCGCTCTTTCGAGCAAATCCGAACTCAAGCCAGCCGCCAATTTGCCCAGCGTACTCATGCTACAGGGAATAACGATCATCCCTTGGGTGCGAAAGGAGCCACTAGCAATATTAGCACCGACATCTTGCCAGGGATGGCACCGAAGTTTACCCATTGTGGCTACTCCTGCTTGTTCCCGCCAGAATTCCTCTTGAAGCGTCGGCTCTGCGGGCATTCGGGTGTTCTGTTCGCTTTGCCAAACCATGTAAGTAGACTTGGAAGCGACCAGTTCAATAGCGCGATCGGCCTCCAACATAAACTTCAGAGTTCGCACCGCATAAATCAGTCCCGATGCACCGGTAACTCCTACAATGAGGGGGTAGTTATTCGTCATTAGTTATTTTTTAGTTGACCGTTTATTGTTGTTAGTAATTAGTTGTTATATCAAATCTGTTAGCATCGGAATTCTTCCTCTCTCTCTTCTCGACCTCTGCGTGAATCAGCGTCCATCCCTTGTCATCGGCAGTTAATTAATCCTCTTTTTTTAACCGCAGATACAGGCAGATTAACACAGATTAACGCAGATAAATTATATAAATTCCGGTGGCACCGTCCGTGATTGTTAACTCTTGACTGGATTTTACAAGTCCGATGCTATCGGATTTGATATTAGTCCTTAATTATTTATTGATGATTGCTGAGTATAGTTGGCACCCAAATTCTTAATACTTAGTTGCTAGACAATGACAACTAAGTATTGAGGAAAATCAACAGTCAACTGTCAACAGTCAACTGATTATTCATCATCATCAAAAGCTTGACTGCCGCCGCCAACTGCAACTAAATCAATTTGCTGGCGGTAGTAGTCAACACTCTTGACTTGAACTTCTACCCGATCGCCCAAACGGTACTGATTGCGGTTTTTCCGGCCCACCAGAGTTTGCTGGCGCGATCGATATTCGTACCAGTCATCCTTCAGCGAAGAAACGTGTACCAGTCCTTCAACTCGCAGGATGTCGCTCTCCGGCGGCCGCACCTCAATTTCCACAAAGAAACCATAAGACTGCACACCTGTAATCAAACCCTGGAAAGTTTGCCCGGTGCGTTCTTTCATCAATCCGGTTTTCTTCAATCCCTGCAAATCGCTTTCGGCATCCTCAGCAACCCTTTCGCGTTCCGTCAGGTGTACCACGGCCGATGCAAACTCCGTCTCAAATTCGTGGTGCAAATCTGGCGGGAGAACATTCCAAGTAATTTGACCGTGACAGGAGGAATGGTGCAAGTCAACTTTTTCCTTAGCCCGTGTTGTGCGACTGCTGCGGCCTTGCTCGAACACCGCTTGCAACACCCGCAGTATCAGCAAATCGGCGTAGCGGGAAAGCGGCGAAGTGCAGCGCGTGTAACCCTCTGACAGCGCCAAACCGAAGTGCGGCTTGGGAGTTGTGCTGTAAACAGCGGGCTTCATCGTGTCTTCTAGCAGGTAGGTGAGAACTCTTTCGGACTTAAGGCCGGCAAACTGCTGGGTAAATCGCTGAAAGTCCAAGGGCAAAACTTCTTCTTCGCTTTCGAGATACAGTTCGCCTCCGAGGTTGTTGGAGAGTTTGATGAACTCTTGAATGTCTGCCGGGTCTGGCATCGGCTGGACGCGGTAGATTGCTGGGACTCCCAAGGCCTGCAGGTGAGTGGCGACAGCTTGGTTGGCGAGTACCACCAACTCGGAGACAGCCGACTGGGCGGGGGGAGCGAATGCAAAAGCTCCTAATTCGCCTTCGTCGTCGAAGTGAGAGTTAGCATCGGGCAAATTTAGTTCAAAAGCTCCCCGCTTGAGCCTTGCCTTTCTGGCAGCCTGTGAGGCAGCCGACATTTGATCTAGGAAAGGACGGAGGGCGGATGATAAAGGGTGATCTTCGGCCTCGCCTGGTTCGAGAATTGCTTGAGCTTGCTGGTAGGTGAGGTGGTAGTCAATTTGAATGACGCTGGCTTGAATTTCGTATTCTAAGAGTTCTCCAGATTCGTCTAGGGTGAGCAGTATGCTGAAGGTCAGCCGTTCGGTATCTGGCAGCAGAGAGCAGCGCTCGTTGAGGATTTCTGGGAGTACGGCGATGATTTTTTCTCCCAGATGGGCGGCGGTGCCTCGCTTGCGGGCTTCGCGGTCGATCGGGGTTTCTGGCTGCACGTACTCGGCGGCGTCGCTGATGTGGATTCCTATTTGCCAGCGGCCGGGCTTCAGGGTTTCGATCGACAAAGCGCGTTCCACTGGCGGATCGGAGAGGAACGATGTCGGATCGAACTCGTTTTCGGCTCCTCCCTCGGAGAGATTTTCCTCTTCAACTTGAGGAGCATCGTTTTCGCTGTTGGTTGTTCCCGGTTCGTTTTTGCTGAAGCTAACAGTCAGAATGTTACGCAAATCTAGCCGTTTTTTGATGTCGGTTTTTTTGACTTTGCTGGGCAAATTTTCGGCTGCTTTGATGACGGCGGCGGGGAACGATCGCGGCAAGTCGTGTTTGCAGCATACGATGTCGAGGTCGTCAGCGGCTTCGGCGTCGGAACCGAGTACCTGTACTACTTTGCCGACTGGGCGGTGCGTGCCCAGGGGGTAGCGTTTGACTTCGACGTGTACTAGGTGGTCGATCGCCTCTTGGAGATTTGTGCCATTTGCGAGCAAGTCTAGTTCAAACAACAGGCGATCGTCCAGGGGGATGGCTCTGTAGCTGACGCGGCCGGTGGGGGTGGCAGTTTGCTTGACTCGCGCCAGTACCGAGGGGTTGGCGCGTTCCAGGATGAGCATGACTTCGCCTTCGGGCGATCGGCGGCGGCTACCTTCTTTGATGATTTTGACTAAGACTCGATCGCCATTCCAAGCTGTCGAGAGGTGACTTTCCCGCACGTAAACGTCTTCTGAGCCTTCGGCGTCTTGAATTGCAAAGCAAAATCCTTTGCTCGAACAGCGCAGTTTGGCTTCTACTACGTCGTCTTCAACTACTCGGCGATAGCGGCCTTTGTCTTTGACTAATATGCCAATTTTCTCTAGAGCTTCTAATGCGATTTGAAGTTTGAGTTGACTGGTGGCGTCGTTGCAGTCGAGTTTTTTCTCTAATGCTTTAGGAGCCACTAATTTGTCTTCTGTAAAATTTGCCAGCAGTGCAGCGATAGAAAATTCCATGTAGCGATCGATCCTCTTGTTTCCAGCAATTAGTCTAAATTTTGGCGAAATCAGCCGCACCCCCTCGGGCCCTCGCAGTGCCTGCTTCCCAACAAATGCGCGGGTTGATAGGTGGAGACGCGAGCACAGCCACCTTGTTTCATCGCGAGGTTTTTTTGAGATTCTCTCCCGACACCGGCTTGGTGCTCATTGTCTGCTGTCTGTCTTGAACTGACTCCTGACGGTGCAGACAAATGTCCCGCACGCTATTCCCCAATACAATTTTTTAGCGTTGGTTTGTTTGCTTTTAGGTCAGCAGCGCCGAGCACTGTGCGAATTAGAAAGCCCCTGTCGGTTCTTAAAAGATGGCTCGATACTGAAAGCGACGGCTTGAGTCGAGGATGAGCCGATGGAGGGATGGAGAGGGAGAAAATTTGCATTTCTGCCTTCTGCCTTGTTTCCTTCTGCCTTGTTCCTTCTTCCTTTTGAAGTGCCTCTTGCTTCTTGCTTTAGCAAAGAACTTACCGGAGCGAGGCAAAATTGCTAGTAGCTCGCTGCTGCGATGCCCCTGTTTTTTGCACGCGCTCGGCCCTTGCGGACAGAGGTGCAACGAGCGGGTCGGGAGCAATCTGTGCTGTAGAAAGTGCAAGGTACACAAAACCGGAGACTTTTACTACTTTGGCTTAGTTGCTGTGTCATCTCCTATAGGTAGAAATGACCCCCGATGCTTGTTAGCTTAAACCGCTGGATGTGGGATGGGGTTTAGTGGCGTGTAAGGTTGCGCGGATGACTCACCTTTAATTTATTGTATGTTGAATAGGTGCTTTCAGAAAATTGTTTTCTCTCTGGCTGTACTACACTTAAGTCATAAGCCCCTCCTGGTTTCGGGGTCAAAAAATTATGTTTGCTGAATTTCGCGCCCTTTATCCCGCTGGACAGTTAATCTGTGAGTTGCTGACTGTTCATCACGGTAAGTTTGTTGTTCGCTGTCTGGTTCAGGTTGACGGCAAAACCCTGGCTACGGCTATGTCGGCTGCTGAGTCTGTTGAAGATGCTGAAGACCGCGCTCGGTTGCGAGCGATCGCTGTCCTCGGATTTGCTGCGCCCGATCGTGCGATCGCGAGTGTTGCTGCTGTTCCCTCTCCTGCTGCTGTTCCCCCGGTTGCTGCTGTTCCCTCTCCTGCTGCTGTTCCCCCTCCTCCTGCTGTTTCCCCGGTTGCTGCTGTTCCCCCTCCCCCTCCTGCTGCTGTTCCGGTTCCTGTTGGGCCGACAAGTGTTCCTCTTCCGGTTCTAGAAATGCCTGTTGCTGACAAATTGCCTATACCACAAGAAAGCAATTTTGTCAAGAAGGAAGCGAAATTAAATGAAGATCCGATCGCACCTGTCCCGGAACCGCTGCCTCCAAAGGTCGATCGCGTGGAGGCTACTGGATTTGTACCGAAGCAGTTAGACTCAGACGCTTGGCTTTCTTCCAGCTACGGCGAACCACTTGAGGAACTGGATGTGCCGACTCCTAGCCAAAGTGAACCGCTACAGGGTGCGGCCGAAGTCAGGGGATTGCAACCGATCGCAGTGGGAATCCCCAGCGATGCGATCGAGGATAATTCTGATACGATCGCCCAAATAGAGGCAATCCTCAGGCGCTTGAAATGGACTAAGAAACAAGAAACAGACTGTCTCGAACAAAATTTCGGCAAGTCGTCGCAGAGAGAGCTTTCTAGCGAACAGTTGGTAGATTTTCTAGAATATTTGGAAATCTACAGCAGAACTACTGAGGAAATCAAACGATTGGGCTGGACTGCCAACCAAGGAAAAGATTATCTCAAACAAGGTTACGGCAAAGAAGCGCGCCATTTCTTAAATCAAGTAGAATTGCTCGACTTCCTGCAATATCTCGAATCTTTGCCTTAGTAATTCTGTAGGGTTTCTAGGTGTGAGGTTTTTTTAGAAAAAGCTAAATATAGCAGTTTTCAATTGTATGAAATACAGTAATGACTTAACTGTGACGCCGTATCATGCGCCCCAGCATCTGTAATTCACTCCACTGAAAACTGCTATATGACCGTTAAAAATTAAAAATCAAAAATGAAGAATATTTTCTCATTTTTGATTTTTAATTTTTTATTTAGACGACAGCGGCGATCGGTCTGCTGGCGGAAGGACGACGATCGATCACTTGATCGACTAATCCGTAGTCCTTTGCTTCTTCAGCGGACATGAAGAAATCCCGTTCGGTATCTTCTTCAATGCGGGAAAGCGGCTGACCGGTATGGTTGGCAAGATGTTCGTTCAGGCGGCGTTTGTGGTACAAAATCTCTTTGGCCTGAATTTCAATATCCGTTGCTTGTCCTTGAGCTCCGCCTAGAGGTTGGTGGATCATAATCCGGGAGTGGGGCAAACTCATCCGCTTGCCTTTAGCGCCGGCACTCAACAGAAAAGCGCCCATGCTGGCGGCCAAACCGAGACAAATAGTGCAAATGTCGGGGCGGATGTGGTTCATCGTGTCAAAAATGCCCATACCTGCTGTTACCGAACCCCCTGGGGAGTTGATATAGAGGTAAATATCTTTCTCCGGGTCTTCGGCGTCTAAAAATAGCAATTGGGCAACGATCAGGTTGGCTAAGTCAGAGTCAACCTGTTGGCCCAAGAAGACTATGCGATCGCGCAGGAGTCGCGAGTAGATATCAAAGGCGCGTTCGCCGCGACCGGATTGTTCTATAACGGTTGGGATCATTGACAGGGCCTGCCTATTACGTATCTTTTTTTTATTTTAGCGATTTGGGTTTATTTGTAGTGAGCCATCGGTGGCGGGCGATCGGCTTTTACGCGCAAAATCCTTAAGTAGGGACGGGTTGAGGCATTTGGGCCGTCGCAATTTCTCGATCGCAAGCTCGATCTGCTGTTTCTGCTTTAGACTAATTGCAATCTAACTGCAATAACGACATAAGTAGGTGAAACAATTCTGTGTAAAGAAACAGGAGGCAATTGCTAGGCAGTAGCCCTTATGCCAGTCTTGACAGTCGGCTTAAATGTTGTCTGGCAGAGCTTGGTAGGCTGTTGAAATCCTCCTTAAGGCAATACTGCGGACTATTTTGAGATAGGGATGCGATGCCTGCGGCCAGCAACGCTTACGCAGTACAGCACAGAAGCGAAAAAAGTTAGTCGAATCGGATCTAAAAACAAACAGAAAAAAAAGCACTTTTTTAGGTTAAGCTAAAAAAACACACAACCTTTTCAGATTTCCTGATGATTATTATTCAATCAATCTTACAACAAATACCAGGAATTAGTCAACCCCAAAGAAGTTTTTAGGGGTTTTATTTTCAGCTATTTGGCTCGTTTAGGGCAAAGTTAAATTTACAAATCTTAGTTGTCGTTATAGTTTTTTAAAAAAGTGGAAGAACTGATAATCGTCACTTTCGCAAAGGCTTTAACTTTCCACAATTTAATCAAGGCTGCTTAAAAAGTGTCGGGACTATTTGTAAGGGAGCTCTGCCTGTCTAATTTTTGACAGAGATTGAGTAGGAGAGATACCATGTGTTTAAACTGTATGAAATCTTCTAAGAGAAACGATTAAGCGTTGGCCAAATAAATGGATTCAACCCTCACCTTTGGCATTAAGGCAAATTCGGACGCTGATTGCGGAACAGGGTCAATCCTATTCAATCGTCATTCGAGAGGGCAGCAAACAGCTTTTAGCTCAGTATTTTTAAGCGAGGTATGGTGTGTGAGTGATTTGGTAGATGAGGCTGCTCCTAAAAATTTATTTGCAGGCGATAGCGAGATGGCGATGCGGATACGATCACACGATTGGTCGCAAACTTCACTGGGGGCGGTCGAAACCTGGTCGGACAGCCTGAAAACGGCTTGGCAAATCCTGTTGACTGAACTCGATCGCACCCAGTACCCGGAAAAGACGCAGCTAGAATCTAATCTTCTGCCACAGGAGCGCCCATCAACAGATGCCTTGCGCCAAGCTGCCCAAGCCGATGCGTTTCGAGTCAGGCTCACCAATGCGCTACGCCCGCTGAGTGATGCCAATGAGATTCAGGCAACCGCTGCCCGCATTCTGGGGGATTCTCTAGGAGCAAGCCGCGTCATTTACATCGAAGTGTTACCCGGCGGCAAAGAGGTCATCGTTCATAAAAACTACACGAACGGCGTTGCCGAATTGAGTGGGCTGTACTGTCTGGAAGACTTCGGACGCAACCTGACAGACGACCATCGAGCGGGGCGAACAGCGATCGTTCCCGATGTGGCAAACTACCCTAAATACACAGCCAGCCAGAAGGTAAGTTATCAAGCAATTGATATTGCTGCACATATTGATGTGCCGCTAATCAAGAACGATCGATTTGTCGCGTTGCTGGCGGTGCATCAGGCAAACCCTCGCCAGTGGAGGGAAGATGAGGTGAGACGAGTCGAGGAAACCGCAGAGCAGACGTGGGCAGCCATCGAGCGTGCCCGTGCCGAAGCCGCATTACGCCAGAGCCGCACCGAACTCGAACAGCAAGTGGGGAAATTCGATGCGATAGTAACTGCAATTCCCGATTTTATTTACACCTTTGATTTGGCGGGACGGTTCACGTATATCAGCCCGGGGTTGCTCGATCTTTGGCAGAAAACTTCGGATGAAGCTCTGGGAAAGAACTTTTTCGAGCTAGATTATCCAACCGATTTAGCAACCCGACTTCAACATCAGATTCAACAAGTCATCGAGACGTGCCAGTTGCTCAAAGACGAAACACCCTACACTAGCGCCATCGGCACGCGCACCTATGAATACATTTTCGTGCCACTTTTATGCATAAACGGTGCAGTAGAAGGAGTGGCAGGCGTGATGCGAGACATCACCGATCGCAAACGGGTAGAGCAAGCCTTGCGGCAAAGCGAGGAGCAGACTCGGAATATTCTGGAGAGCATCGCTGAAGCGTTTTTTGCCCTGGATGAAAACTGGCGGTTCACCTACGTCAATCGCTCTGCCGGGACACTGCTCGATCGCACTCCAAAGGGTTTGATTGGCAAGAATTTATGGGAAGAATATCCAGGACTGATTGGCAATGATTTGGAGCAGATTCACTGGAGCGCCATGGGCGATCGTGTGGCTGCGTCAATGACCGCGTTTTACCCGGATCACGATCGCTGGTACGAAGTTCGCACCTACCCAGCGCCAAATGGCATCACCGTTTATTTCAACAATGTTACCGAGCAGATTCAAACTGCCACAACCCTGCGTCAATCCGAAGAACGCTACCGCACTTTATTTGAGTCGATCGACCAAAGCTTTTGCGTCTGCGAAATGCTGTTTGACGAGAACGGTGAACCGATTGATTATCGCTTTCTGGAAGTCAATCCGATCTTTGAAAAGATGACGCGACTTCAGGATGCAGTCGGGAAAACGGTGCGGGAACTGGTTCCAGATCTGGAAGCGCACTGGTTTGATATCTATGGCAAAGTCGTGCAGACTGGTGAATCTGTGCGGTTTGAGAATCAATCCGCTGCGATGAATCAGTGGTTTGATGTCAACGCTTTTCGAGTCGGCGAACCGCAAAATCATCAGTTTGCCCTCTTGTTCACTGATACAAGCGAACGCAAACGGGCAGAAGAAATTTTGCAGCGAGCCGCCGAATTCGACGCTTTCCGTGTTTCTCTCGCCGACGCGCTGCGTCCGCTTGCCGACCCAGTGGAGATTCAGGCTACGGCCAGCCGCGTGCTGGGTGAATATCTCGGCGCGAACCGGGTGGCATACTTTGAGGTTCGCGGTGCTGATTACGTCGTTGAGCGTGATTACGTCAATGGAGCCTTAGCGATCGCTGGCAACTATTCGATTGATTCGTTCGGGCCGAAGCTGCTGGCAGCATACCGCACTGGTCGCGCCGTGTCCGCATCTGATGTGGAAGCCGATCCCAACCTATCTCCAGATCAGCGATCGGCCTACGCCGCGATCGAGATTGGGGCATACATCGGCATACCCCTGGTCAAGGAGGGCGAGTTCGTAGCGGGGCTGGCAGTCCACACATCCGAGCCGCGAGCCTGGACACTGGAGGAGGTGTCCCTGGCCGAAGAAGTGGCCGAGCGCACTTGGGCGGCAGTCGAACGCACCCGCGCCGAAGCAGCCTTGCGAGACAGTGAGGAGCTAAAGCAACGCATACTCCAAAGCAGCCAAGATTGCATTAAAGTCTTAACGCTCGATAGCGAAATCGTCTATATCAATCCAGGCGGATTCTGCTTGTTGGAAATCGACGATCCGTCACTGGTTCTAAACACTTGTTGGCAAGATATCTGGCAAGGTAAATATTATGAAAATGCCAAGGCGGCGATCGCGGCTGCCAAAGCGGGCAAAGTCGGTCAGTTGCAAGGCTATCTTCCCACTTGCAAGGGCACACCAAAGTGGTGGGACATCATTATCACACCGGTGCGGAATACCACTGGAGAAGTGACGCAGCTTTTAGCAATTTCACGTGATATCACGAAGCAAAAGCAAGCTGAAACTGAACTGGAACGAATGCTGGCGCAAGAGCAAGTTGCACGAGAATCTGCCGATCGCGCCAACCGGATCAAAGATGAGTTTTTGGCGGTGCTGTCCCATGAATTGCGATCGCCACTCAATCCGATTCTCGGCTGGTCAAAACTATTGCAGCAGAGGAAATTGGACGCGGCAAAAACCGCAATGGCATTAGAGACGATCGAGCGTAACGCGCAACTCCAAGTGCAACTCATTGACGATTTGCTCGACATCTCTAGGATTTTGCGCGGCAAACTGATTTTAACCGTGATGCCCGTCGATCTGAGTAAAGTCATCTCAGAAGCCCTGGAAACCGTTCGCTTGGCTGCAGAAGCGAAAGCCATTGAAATTGACACAACGATTTTACCCAGTGTTGGCATCGTAATCGGCGATGCTGGGCGCTTGCAGCAGGTGGTTTGGAATCTGTTGTCTAACGCAGTCAAATTCACACCTCAGCGGGGACAAGTCGCTATCACCCTCACTTTGGATGAAACCCACGCTCAAATTCAAGTTACCGATACTGGAAAAGGGATTCGCTCTGATTTCCTGCCCTATGTCTTCGAGCATTTCCGGCAAGAAGATGGAGCCACCACCCGCAAATTTGGCGGCTTGGGATTAGGACTGGCAATCGTGCAGCAAATTGTGCAATTGCACGGGGGAACAGTTGCGGTTGATAGCCAAGGTGAAGGAAAAGGAGCCACGTTTACAGTTCGGCTTCCGCTGGCGCCTCGCTCTCAGGAATTGCCAGCGATCGAGCAGCCATCCGACTCAACCGCCGGAGATTTAAGCGGCCTTCATGTCTTAGTCGTGGATGATGAGGCAGACTCACGCGAGTTTGTGGCGTTTGTTTTAGAACAAGCGGGGGCGAGCGTCACCAGCGTTGCCTGTGCAACTGAAGCACTGCAAGCATTTTCCCAAGCGGTTCCAGAGATCGTTGTCAGTGATATTGGGATGCCAGAAATGGATGGCTATATGCTGATGCGTCACATTCGTAGCCTGCCGCTTGAGCAAGGCGGACAAATTCCAGCGATCGCTCTCACAGCCTATGCTGGAGAGATGGATCTACAGCAAGCGATCGCCGCAGGCTTTCAACGTCACCTTGCCAAACCTATTGATCCAGAGGCAGTGATTGCGATCGTCACCGAATTAGTATGCTCTTGTAGTTAATTTCGTAATTAAACAATATAGTCAGCCCGAGTTTTGCCGTGGTATTCATCGACAATACCCAAAGCCTTTTCAAGTAGACCAGGTGCTACCCAGGAAAGAGGTAGATCCACTACATAGCAAACCACTCAAATTTTTATCGCCCAACCACGGCGGTACATTCCATACAAAATTAACCACCAACATAAGACCGCAGTCACGGCAAATGCTAGGGAACCATTCGGCGGCCCCGCCCACGGCAAAAACCAGTTTTCATAAATCCAAGTGTAAGTTGTTGGAGCATTTTCACCACTACCGATATGGGTTTTTAGAAGAATTCTGGCGACAATACCGGAAGCAACAAACAGGAAAATTGCATTCAATCCCATGATTTCAAACGGTCGCCCCCATTTCCAATTCCGCACTTCAATTGTTTCGTAGCAAGCTGCTAGCAATAGCAACGCCCAACCAGCGGTAAACACTACATAGGAACTTGTCCACAGTTGTTTGTTGATCGGAAATAAAAATCCCCACAACTGACCGATTACCACGCAACTGAGGCCGCAGATTGCTAAGTTTACACTGGTGCGGGTTTTGATTGGCTGTACGCGCAGCCACTCTCCTGTAAAGTAGCCGATCAGGACTGTGACAACTGCGGGTAACGTACTCAACAATCCTTCGGGGTCGAAGGGGCCGCCTTTGTACAGGTGTTGGCTACCGAGAATTAGCCGATCGACATATCCCCCTAAATTTCCTTCTGGCGTGAGTTCGCCGGCAGTGTACCCTCCTACAGCAAATACGGTTAAGGCAGCCCAATAGCCGAAAATCACGGCAACAGCGAGCAGTTTTTGATTGCGGGGGGAAAGGTTGAGAATGGCGATCGCACTGATGAAATAAGCTAAGCCGATGCGCTGCAATACTCCCATGATGCGGATTTTACCGAAGTTTTCAAGCGGGGCGCTGTTGAGAAGTACGTCAAGGGCGATCGAAGATGTATTTAGCAGCAATCCTAATATAAATAAAATCGCGGCGCGGCGCGCAATTCGCCAGTAAATATTTGAATAAGGAAGAAGGAATAAGGAAGAAGGAAGAGGATTTTTGGCGGGTTCTGATTTTTGCTTTGTTTGTGTAATTTTTGAGGTTTCTATTCCGGTTTTTGGATAATTTTGAATATATTTAGACAGCGAGAAAGACATCGCGCAGCCAACGATGA
>JACJNV010000268.1 GCA_014695175.1 Microcoleus sp. FACHB-DQ6
TGGCTCAACTGCTCTATCTCGGTTTTTTTCTGCTCTCTGGTGGCTGTGGGCTTTTTCATTCCTTTATTTTACCAGATGCCGCCACTTAAGTTTTTTTGACCTGAATCCTTACGGTTCTTGGTTACAGCAGAGAAATGGGTATTGCTATAATGATGGAACACCCTTTGCCCGGTAAAGGAGGTCGTCATCGCCAGACTATCTCTTACGGACAATCTCCGAATCTCAGTTTGTTACCAAGGGAAGCACTAGCTAGAGAAATTAGCGATGCGCGAGCAATTTATCGCCGTCAGGGACTTTACACGCCACAAATTAGGCGCAGCTTACAGCAAGTTATCCACTCAAATAAGTTAGCTTGGTTGGGCGTTTTTGAAAAGGGAGTAAATAGCTGATGAAGGAAAATAGCTGGATTACCATTTTGGCCGCTAATAAATTAATGCGATCGACTGAAGAAGTAACAGCTTTTGAAAATGCTTTAGCGGAATTCGCGAAGCATCCTGAGAGTGAACATTTACCAGATTTACATCTGATTTTAGACGATCGCTGCCAACAGCCGGAGGTCATGTTTAGCCTAATTCATTTTTTAGAATCTTTTGAAATGGAAGAGCAGTTACAAGCATTTATCCGTGTCATCCCACAATTAATTGTTGTTGCCTCTGATTGGACAAGAATACTCCACAGTCGCATTTTGAATGATGAGGTTGCCTGCCGCTTGTATAGAAATCTGTTACATTCAATTAACGCTCACAGCCCCCATTTTATTCGACAATTGCTGGAAGAAAGTGCTGCCTATCGATTGACGCATCAAGATTCACCGATTGAGCTAGCTGGACAAGTTCATTAGCGTTTATCTCCACCGCTGATGAATATTTGGAAGTGCGATCGCGATGAAGGAAAAGCTCAATAAGTAGAGTGGGCGATTCCCTTCGGGATAGCTTCGCTTCACGCTCTTTTTTCTTTAACCTTGTGTTTCTTCCTCAGTAAAGATAGGAGGCCACAATTCTGAAACGGGCAATTCCCAGCCGGGAAAAAGTTCTGCTACTGTTAAGATATCGCCATTTCCTAAAACAGTCGGTTCACCTGTAGAGCGATAAATAGTCACTGTTTCTTCATCAGGATCGATCAGAATTCCGACGATCGCACCCAGCTCTATAAACTTCAAAACCTTGGTTTCTATAAGCTTAATGCGATCGCTCTGAGATTTAATCTCAACCACCAAATCCGGGACAAGTTCTCCAAAATAACGCGGACTTTGGCGCAAGCGGGCGGCGCGCACAAAAGAAACATCCGGCGCTTTGACATTCGTATCCGGCATGATGAAACCGCCTGCGGAGTCAAAGACTCTCCCCAAGCGACGGGGATAAACCCAGTTACCCAGCAAGCGAATCAAAATACTGCTGATTTCACTGGATACGATGTCTGATGGCCCCACAATTGAAAGTCTCCCGTCTTCTAGTTCAATTTTGTAATCTAAACCCGCTTCGGAAAAAAGGGTTTGAACTTGGTTTAAATCTTTGAGTGTCATCGCTGGCATAAGAATTTTCTCCTATTCCGATCTGAGCTTTGATTTTAACACGAGTCAAATTTCTGAATATTTGATGATCTCGGGCTATATTCCTACAAATTATCAATCAAGCTGAATTGATAAAGGCGATCGCACGGGATAAGTAAACCCGGTTTCAGGGATGAGCGATCGTTCTTATCAACAAACATTTACCTCTAAAATAGTCGAGATTGACTTATCCAGAGTTCTCCTCCGACTCTGCGTTGTGAAGAGGCGGGAATTTCATCATTCGATAAAAACTTAAAACCTGATATCTGCTTATATATGGCGGCACAGATTCCTATTATTTAAGAATACGTCAAGTAGCCAAAAAAAGCAAGGGCGAGATAAAAAAATCCCGCCCCAGCTTCAATTAAAAACTACCTTTGATCCCAAGCCTTAGCCGCATCAGCCACAGCTTGATCTACCGACTTCTCCTCCAACATTGCCGCCTGCAAATTGTCATAAATCGCTTTTTGCAGCTTCTTAACATCCTTGAGAGGCGGAATCAATAGCTCGGCGGAACTCAACCCAGAAGCACTAACAACCCGAGCTCGATCGGCTGCGGGAGCATCAGTCGGAACGTTCTTAAAATAACCGTCCTGCAAAGCCTCAACCGTAGAAGGCAAAACATTAGCAGCCTTAGCAAAAGCCAACTGATTTTGAGAATTAGTCACGTACAAAGCAAACTTGACAGCATCATCAGGGCGCTTGCTGTCGCGGGGCACAACCAAATTCATCACCGCCACAGTCTTCTTGCCTGTTTCCCCCGTAATTTGAGGCGCAGCAGCCGAAACAGCACCAATACTCGGAGCATTCTCAGAAATCGCCTTCAAAAACTGAGGCCCGGAAGCTAAAAAAGTAGTTTCCCCAGCTTGATAAAGCTCGATCGCTCTGCGATGTCCCTGCACCAAAACATCCTGCGGCAAAAGTCCGCCCTTGTACAAATCAACCCAATACTGAAAAACAGCTTTGCCCTTAGCAGTATTAAAAGCCGCCTTGCCTTTAGCATCCACCAAAGGCACACCCATCTGCACGAAAGATTGCAAAACCTCCGCCGAATCTTCCGGCACAAAAGTCACAAAAAAAGCAAACTTACCAGTCTTTTCCTTCACCTGCTTGGCAACCTGTGCCAACTCGGCATAAGTAGCCGGAGGCTTAGCAATTCCAGCCTTCTTTAACAACTCCGTATTGTAAATAGTTACCCCAGTCGTGAGATACCAAGGAATGCCAAAACTCTTGCCGTCGAGCATACTAGCTTTCCAAATATTTGGGAGATAGAGCGATCGAACTTGCTGCGGAATCCGAGAATCCAAATCCAGCCAAGCATTGCGTCCCGCCAACAGCGAAGCAAAATCGGGATTTAGGTTAACCACATCCGGCGCAGTTTTCGCCGAAACCGCCCCCAAAATCTTGCTTTCCATCGCCGACCAAGGAACGTCCACCCAGCGCACCTTCACCCCCGGATTTTGGGCTTCAAAACCGGCGATCGTCTTGTTGAAATACTCAGTAAACTGAGGTTGAAGCTGCATAGTCCAGAACTCGATTTCCTGCGTATTCTTTGCTTGGGAATTAACAGCAGGCTTGCCGCAACTCACCACCGCAGCCAGCAGCAGCCCCACCAGTCCAAAAACAGCAAACAGTTGCCAAGATTTACGTTTCATAGAATAAAATTTGAGAGTTATGGGAACCGTCAGACAAAAAAGCGTGAAGCGAAGCTATCCCGTTCCCCGCAGGGGTTCCCGAAGGGTAGGGAATCGCCCGAATCAAGCGCGATCGAGTCAGTAACAGAGTTTTGTACCTGGGCCCAGGAGCGAGATAGTCTGTTTTTGTGAAGAATCGGCAGGTTTTCGGTCGATCGAGCTGGAATTTATTGACATTCGCAGCAGAATAGCTATTGTCAAGTAAATTGGATAGCATAAAATCGGAACTAGCGATCGCGCAACACAGACGGAGCTGCGTAGCTACGGCGGGATACCGAGATTACAGCACTCTTTCGGCAGTTGGAACCCAACCCTCCAACACGCCTGCGCGCTGAATCAGGCTGGCCAACTACAAAAGAAAAAAATAGCAATTACCGGCGACCCAATAACATGGTTAACTTTTTCAAAGGTCTACTTTCCCAACGCCAGCCAGGAATCGGGATCGAAATAGCCCCAGACCGCATCAACATCATTCAGCTCGAAAAGAAAGCTCAGACATTAAAATTAGGCATCCTAGCCTCAATAGAAGTTCCCGAAGACATAGTACAAGAAGGACAAATAGTCGATCCGCCAGGAATGGCAGAACTAATAAAAGCCGTCCTCGCCGAAAACAAAATCAAAGCCAAGCGAGTAGCCACAGCCATTCCCGGTCGCGAAGCCGTCATCCGCCTCATCCCAGTTCCTGCAGAGCTCAACGAAGAAGAACTGCGGGATTACATGAACGCAGAAGCAGGACTGTACTTGCCGTTTCCCAGAGAAGACGCCGACGTAGACTATCAAAAAATAGGCCTATTTGTAGATGACGACGGAGTAGAAAAAGTGCAAGTCGTGTTAGTAGCAACCCGCAGAGAAGTTACCGACACATACATCGAAACCTTCAAAGAAGCCGGACTGATAATAGACGTACTAGAAGTAACCAGCTTTGCCCTAATCCGCACCCTCAAAGAACAACTGCAACAATTTTCCTCCCAAGAAGCCGCCGTCCTGACCGCCATAGAATTTGACAGTACCGAGTTAGCTATAGTAGTGGACGGCATACCTCAGTTCAACCGTACCATCCCGATCGGCACCTACCAAATCCAGACCGCCCTCAACCAAGCCATGAACCTGCCGCCAACCAGAGACACCAGCGAACTGCAAGGCATGACCCTGCCCGTCACAGATACAATGGGGGCATCGGGAGACGCCAATCCCGGCACAAATGCGATGATTAAAGTATTGGGAGAACTAGCAGACGAACTGCGCCGCTCAGTAGACTTTTACCTCAACCAGAGCGAAGAACTCGAAGTAGCGCAACTGCTGCTAGCGGGTCCAGGGGCTGCGATCGGCAAACTAGACGAATTTTTTATGCAAAGATTAAGCTTGCCCGCATCTCAAGTCGATCCCATCGAAACCCTAGGACTCGAAATCAGCCAAGAAATTACCCCAGAACAGCGAGCAGGTTTAGGAGTCGCCCTAGGTTTAGGACTGAGGGAGGTTATGTGAACTAACAGTTTTAGATGAGAGAAAAACCGATTTGAGAATTTTAGGTAAAATCCCCATTCCAAAAGAAGAAGGCAGAAAGCAGAAGGTAGAATATTGGAGGTAGAAGGTAGAAGGTAAAAGGTAGAATATATCTGAGGTAGAAGCAGCCCCTTCCTTCAGTAGAAGGCAGAAAGTTGTTTCTTTCTTCCCTAAATAAATCCTTCACTTGTACCAGCAATCTTGGGTTCTGTCTAAAATCTAAAATTTCAAATTTAAATCTATAGCAACAGCCAAGACTGTTAGGACTTTCTTAATTGCTGAAACATAAGCGCTAGATCACTTTTTCCTTCTACCTTCTACCTTCTACCTCGTGCCTTCTACCTTGTGCCTTCTACCTTCTTCCTTCTGCTATAAAATCGAGTGAAGCCATGTACAGCCTAGATATTAATTTTCTCAACGACCGTCCGGACTACAAACCCGTTGCAGCAGCCAAAAGCTCAACTAAAAAAAGTTCCGGTGGAGCCAAAGACCAACTGCCCATATATGGGGCGGTACTGTTTGCCTTTGGCATCAACGCCGCAGTCCTGGGCGCCGGGTGGTGGGCGATTAGCGAAAATACCAACTTGGCCAAAAACCAAGCAGACATGGACGCAAAACTGGCCACGTTAAACACTCAAGCCAACAGTATCAAAGCCATCAATGCCGAAACCGACCAAGTTACCGCCGAATACAAAGCATTAGCCGGAGTATTCGACCAAATTAAACCTTGGTCAGCCATGCTGCAAGACCTCAGTGCCCGTACTCCGGCGGGAGTGCAAATTGGCAAAATCGAGCAAATCGACCCGAGCCCCTCCCCGGTTGCAGCAGCACCCCCACCCCCCGCAGCCACCCCCGCTGCCAGCCCGTCCCCAGGGGCGAGTCCGTCCCCAGCCAGCCCCCCCCCGGCAGCCGCTCCCCCCCCCGTCGTCCCGCAGCAGGCAGCAAAAGTACAAATTTCAGGGATAGCCAGTACCTTTGCCCAAGTTAACGACTTTATGCTGCTAGTCCAGCGCTCTCCTTTCTTCCTCAACACCGATACCAAACTGGTAGCGGCCACATTAAAGAACAACCCCGCACAATTACAAGTACGCAACCAAAACGCAGCACCACCAGAACTTCCCAAACTGCGACCGGTGGTGGAATATAAAATTGAAACGACGCTCAGCCCGACGGGGGCCTCCGAGTTGCTCCCCGAGCTCCGCAGCAAGCAAGCAGACGGGCTAGCAATACGGATAGAAACACTTCAAGAAAAAGGAGTGCTAGAACCACAAAAACCAGAGGTGAAAAAACAATGACAGCAAATCAGTTTATTCCCAGCGGCGCACAAGCAGAAGAGACAGGGGCTCAGGAAATATTCGGAATTAAGCTGACACCCCAAGTCCAAGCAATCGGCATCGCGGTTCTCGGCCTGGTCATTGCCGGCGGCATTGGCTACCAGTTCGTACTGCCCGAAGTCCAAAAAAGAGACGCATTCAAGCAAAAACTTAGCGAAAGCGAGCAAACGCAACTGCAATTGCAAACTCAAATTCAAAAAAAGGCAGAAGCAGAAGCCAAGCAAGAAGAAGCAAAACAGCGTCGGGCAAACGTGACGGCAATGTTTGCCAGCGACGCCAGCGCCAACACGCTTTTGCTGGACATGACCCAACTGGTTAATAGAATCAACGCCGGCGTGCAGGGAGATGACCTCAAGGCTAAAATTACCAAATTTGAGCCGGATATGCCCCCAGCAGCAGCAACCGCCGCGCCCGGAGCTCCAGACCCTGATATTCTGGCGGATACCTCCTTCGGGCCGTCCCTGGCTGGCAAGCTCAGACGCAAAAAATTTAAGGTAGAGTTTGAAGGCACTTTCGCTCAAACCCGCAATTTTATGCGTAACTTGGAGTTGATGCAGTCGCTGTTGGTAGTGAGGAATTTGAAATCTGAATTGCTAGCATCAAATCAGCCAATAGAAGTTGATTTTTTGAAAGGGAAAATAGTTCCTGTGGAGCAGCCACCAACTAAAATTAAAACTGCTTTTGAGTTGCACGCGCTGCTGCCGTTAAAGCAAGAAGAAAAACCGCCAACTCCGGCTCCAAGTCCTGGTGCTAAGTAGCTGTAGTTGGGCGGATATTACCTATTGTTCCCAACTCGCTCTTTCACAAGAAGGTAGAAGGCAGAAGGTTGAAATGGGAAGATTGAAGGTAGAAGTCAAAAAAGTATGAATGCCAGAAAAATATTTTTTAGATGGCAATCAAAAATTGGCTCTAAAATCTACTTTCTTCTAATATCAGTTTCAAAAAGTAATGGAACTGTATAGCAATCCTTGCAGGAGTCGTAAATTTTTTACCCACCCCAACCCTCCCCTTACAAAGGGGAGGGAGTAAGAAATCCACAAATGATGCGAGGATTGCTGTAGGATAGCTTCTAACCCTGATGTCATCAGTTATTCCCCATCGAAAATAGAAAATCGAAAAGGGCATAACTTCTTCCTTTAAAAAGGCTCGAAGCGAGAATATTTTAGTCAGTTTAGCAGCTAGCGACAAAAGACTGCGAACAACAAATAACAAAGTGTAGTGGAGGAGAGAACGTGAAACAGCATCTACGGTTAAGTGGAGGAGTCTTATGCAGCGTTGCAGGAGTTCTGATCGCCCAAGCCCCCGTCTTGGCAGCGCCGACTCAAGTCACAGGAGTGCAAGTAAGTCAAGGTAATAATGGCGTAAATATTGTGCTGGCGACAGAAAAGGGCGATCGCCCGCAAGTTTTCGCCATCAATAACGGCAATACTTACCAAGCCACAATTGTTAACACCCAGCTCCGCTTGCCACAAGGCAACAGCTTCCGTCAAGATAACCCCGCTCCGGGAATTTCTTCAGTAGAAATCAGCCAGGTAGAGGCTAACAGCATCCGCGTTGTGGTAGCCGGCACCAACGGAGTTCCCAACGGACAAATTGTGCCGGGACAAGGCCAAAGCATCGTCCTCAGCGTTGCCGGACAGGGTGGTACAGTACAGTCTGCCCAAACAGCACCTCCGCCGCCTCCAGGGCTGCCACTGAGCCAAACAGCTCCCCCGCCGGCTCCCCAAGTCCGCACCTCGCAAAACCCAGGCGTGCTGCTGCCAAATCCCGAAGTTACTGTTACCAGAAACGATCGCCCGCCCCTCCCCAGCGAAATACAATCCCAGACAAATCAGGCTGCGCCTTTCCAGCCGCGGGCCGTGGCGCCGCCCTTGGGAGATATCGCGGTGTCTAACATCGCCCCCGGCGCAGGAAATATTGAACTGAGTTCGGGAGAACGCATCCCCCGCTTGGTGCTGCGGGATGCCCCAGTCCGGGACGTTTTGGCTCTGCTGGCTCGCGCTGCTGGATTGAACATCGCTTTTACAGGTGGCGGGGCCCCTGGTCAACCTGGCCAGCCCGCAGTGCCTGGTCAGCCGGGAGCCTCCGGTTCAGATGAAGGACCGAAGATTTCTTTGGACATCGAAAATGAGTCGGTGCAAGATGTCTTTAATTACGTGCTGCGGCTCAGCGGACTGCAAGCTAACCGCCAGGGGCGGACGATTTTTGTAGGGACTAGCTTGCCGATAGACTCGCGCAATATTATCATTCGGACTTTGCGGCTCAATCAAGTTCGCTCTACGGATGCAGCTAACTTTTTGAGCGCTCAAGGCGCGGAAAGTCAACTGCCGATTACTCGGGTGACGATTCAAAGCGTGGGCCAGGGAAATGCGGCGCGGGATGTGGAAATTAGGGAACCGGACATTAAGGCGATCGGCGCTACCCAAGGCACCGGGCCGCTCTTGCTGAGGGGACTGTCGGTGCTGGCGGATGCGCGGCTCAATTCCATCACTTTGGTGGGCGACCCGCGCAAAGTTGACATGGCTGTGGCTTTCTTGACACAGCTAGATTTGCGGCGCCGTCAAGTAGCTGTCAACGTCAAGGTGATCGATATCAACTTGGTGGGAAACAACAGAACTAACAGCAGTTTCTCTTTCGGAATTAATGACAGTTTCTTTGTCAATGACAATGGGGCGGCAAGTCTCAATTTTGGCGGCATCAATCCGCCCAATACAACGCAGCTCGATCAGAGCTTGACCGGTCGGCCGATCATCGGCAACCCTTTAGCAGACCTGGAGCCTTTCTACGATGCGAACGGCCGGCGTATCGTGCCGTTTACAGGTCAAGGTCTCGATGGCGCCGCCAAAGGTGTGTTCCTCCAGCCGACAGCCCCAATTACTAATGACCCTACGCGAGTTGGAATTACGGATTACGAGCCTGGATCGAGGACAGGCTCAGGAATTGCAGAGTTCGCCCTGTTCCCGGCGTTCCAGTATCCGAGGAGGTTCCTGTCGGCGTTGCGGGCAACTATTACTAGCAACAATGCCAAAATCCTGACCGATCCGACTCTGGTTGTCCAAGAAGGGGAAACGGCGAATGTGAATATTACTGATGAGGTGATAACTAACATCACGTCGCAAACGCAGACTACCGGGAATACAAGTACCCAAACGGTGACGGCAGTCAAAGACAGGGCTGGTTTGCAGTTGGGGGTAGCGATCGATCGGGTTGATGATAATGGTTTTGTCTCTCTGCGGGTGAACCCGATTATCCGGACACCCACTGGCAACCCTATACAGCTTTCGACTGGCGCGAACACCAATAGTATCACGCTGCTGGGCGAGCGATCGTTGCAATCGGGGCTAATTCGCCTGCGGGACGGTCAGACTTTGATTGTTTCGGGGATTATCCGCGACGAAGAACGGGTTCAAGCGAACAAGATTCCGATTTTGGGAGATTTGCCGATTATCGGTTCGCTGTTCAGGAGTACCAATAAGGTGAACCAGCGGGCGGAGTTGATTGTATTGCTGACACCGCAGATTTTGGATGATAGCGATCGATCGAACTTTGGCTACCAAAACAGCATCAGTCCCGACGCGCGCCAACTGTTGCAGCGCAGTCAGCCAGTCCAGCCGAGACAGTAGACTGAAGGAAAAATTCCTTGCTGTCTAACTTTCCACGCTCTTTACCCTGAGTCCGACAGCCCGACAGGGGTTGAAACCCCTGCCTCAAAGCTAAAGTCCTCTAAAAGAGGACTAAAAATTAGTATTTGAGTCGGTTAGAACCGACTTCAGCTATGAGACAGGGACTTAAGTCCCTGGCGGGTTTCGGGAGAATGAAACAGCCCTCCCCCACGGGAGAAAGAAAGAAGGTAGAAGGAAAAAAGTTTTCCTTTAGCCCTTGACAAATGACATTTTATTCCTTCTATTTCTCCTTTTTTTCTGCTCAGAAATCCACCGAGGCGAGAAATCTTGTCTCCAAGGTGGTATTTTTTTACCTAAATTTTGGGATTAATTAAAAAAATTGTCCAAATCCATATAAATTAAAGGTTCCACCGATCCATAACGGTCGGCAAGACTTTAGAATAATGCAGTGAAAATTAGATGCTGTGGGGTTTTCAGCAATTAGAAACAAAAATTCCTTTTCTGACCAATTACCCTAGGGTAATTGGTATTCAGCAGGAGTTGTGATTCGGGGAAGCGGACGGGAGCAATCGGGAACCACCCAAACCTCCCAAGCCACACCTCAATCCAGTTGATAACTCACGGCTAATAGTTGAACTAACTCTGTTTAACGTAATTTTGCAAATCCAGAAGGAGTTCGCAATGAACAAAGGTGAATTGGTTGATGCAGTCGCGGAAAAGGCTAGCGTGACGAAAAAACAGGCAGATGCTGTTTTGAGTGCCGCCCTTGAAGCAATCATGGAAGCTGTCTCCGATGGCGACAAAGTGACGCTGGTCGGTTTTGGCTCGTTTGAGTCGCGGGAACGCAAAGCCCGCGAGGGTCGCAATCCCAAAACTGGCGACAAGATGGAAATCCCGGCAACCAGAGTTCCTGCATTTTCCGCAGGGAAGTTGTTTAAGGACAGAGTTGCACCCCCGAAAAACGCGGAATAGCTGGCGAACTGAGTCTTGATTAGACCTGTACACGGTGGGAATTTAGCTTGGGCAGCCGCACTGGCAGGCTGCCCTGCCTCTGCTATTCTCGATTTTTCTGCGAGTATCAGTCCTTTGGGCCCTCCTGAGTCGGCCTTGGCTGCGATTCAAGCACACTTGAGCAGTCTGACGGCTTACCCCGATCCGGATTATGGGGAGCTCAGGACTGCTTTGGGGGAGGCTTTGAATGTTGACCGAGATTGGATTTTGCCGGGGAATGGTTCGGCGGAATTGTTGACTTGGGCGGCTTGGGATTTGTCGAAGCTGGAGGCGACTTATGTGGTGACTCCGGCTTTTGGCGATTACTCGCGGGCTCTTTTGGCTTTCGGCGCCCAGGTGCTGGAATGCCCTTTGGAACTCCAATCGTTGGACGCGGAGGCTGGAAGCCGGTTAGTAACGGATGATTTGTCGGTTTCTAACCGTTCCCTTGTCTCCCCTTCTCTCTGTCTCCCAGTTCCTCTTGCTATCGATGCCCATCGACAAGGTTTGCTGCTGAACAACCCGCACAATCCTACGGGTTTGCTGTTTGGTAGAGAGGCGATTTTGCCTTATGTGAAGCAGTTAGGTATGGTGGTGGTGGATGAGGCCTTTATGGACTTTCTACCGCCTTCTGAGCAGGAAACTTTGATCGATGCTGTTGAGGAGTTTCCGAATTTGGTGATTTTACGATCGCTCACTAAATTCTATTCTCTGCCGGGACTGCGCTTGGGCTGTGCGATCGCCCATCCCGATATTCTGCGCCGCTGGCAGTTGCAGCGCGATCCTTGGCCTGTGAATGCTTTGGCTGCTGCTGCTGCTGCTGCTGTGGTGCGAGATACTGTTTTTGAGCGGCAAACTTGGGATTGGCTGCCTGTTGCTCGCCGAGAGCTATTTGAGGGTTTGGCTAATTTACCGGGTTTGCAGCCTTTTGCAGGGGCGGCTAATTTCTTATTGGTTGAGTCGTCGATGTCGGTTTCTTCTATTCAAAAAAGTCTGTTGGAACGACACCGGATTTTGATTCGGGATTGTTTAAGTTTTCCTGAGTTGGGCGATCGATTTTTTCGGGTGGCTGTGCGCTCAAGGGCGGACAATCTGCAGCTAATTGCTGGACTTTCCGAAGTTATTCGTCAGTTGACGGTTGTCGGTTGACGGTTGTCAGTTGACTGTTGACTGTTAACAACCAATAAAAGTTGACAAACCGATTTTATTGGTCGTTTGAGCGGACATCCCCAAGAAACCCGGTTTCTCGGATAAATATTGGGTTTTGCAGCGAAGTATCTAGGAAGAAACCGGGTTTCTGACCCGGCGCGCGGATCGTCCTAAACTAATGACTAATGACTAATGACTACTGACTTTTTTATTTATGCTTGACTATGATTTAGTGATTATTGGTGGAACTCCGGCCGGACGTTATGCTGCTTTGACTGCAACTAATTTCCCGGCTCGCGTTGCTTTGGTGGAACCGCTAAGTAATTCGCAAGATTTGCCGACAAGGGGTAAAGAGTCGATCGACCTTGGTTTGAGATACAGCCAAACTTTGAGGGAGGCTGCTCGTTTTGCCCAGCAGATAACCCGCCAGCAGTTGGGGGTTCGCTGGGAAGTCGCTAATTCCTCTATGCCGATCAAATTGGGGTTTGACGGGGTTCTAAAGTGGGCCGAGGGTGTTGTTTCTAATTTGTCAGAAATTGATGATCTCGGCGTTTTGGCTGCTTGCGGGGTCGATGTTATTTTTGGCAGCGGCGAGTTTGTGGCGAAACCGGATTTGGCTTTTGTCGCGGGCGATAGGAAATTGCGATCGCTCTGTTATTTGCTGGCTTGTCCTACTCTGCCGACGATTCCCAATATAGAAGGACTTTCATCTGCTGGCTTTTTTACTTCGGAAACTGTCGGGGAATTAGCAAAACTTCCACAGTTGCCTAAAAGTTTAGCTGTAATCGGCGCCGATCCCAGCGGTGTCGAAGTAGCTCAGACTTTTGCTCGGCTGGGGGTTGCTGTCACTTTGGTGGTGAAAAGTTCGCACATTTTGGCTAAAGAAGACCGGGAGGCTGCTGGGTTGGTTCAAGCTGCAATGGAAGCTGAAGGAGTGCGAATTCTGACTGCTACTGAGGTGACTCAAGCGAGGGTGATTGAGGGTAAAAAGTGGATTCAAGCTGGGCCAAGGGCGATCGAAGCTGAGGAGATTTTTCTAGCCGCGGGTAGAGGGCACGATTTTTCATCGTTAAATCTCGAAGCGGCTGGGGTTAAATTCAGCGCTCGGGGGGTGATTTTAAATGAAAAGCTGCAAACAACTAATCGCCGCATTTACGCGATCGGCGATGTTGCTGGGGGTTATCCGTTCCCTCACATCGCTAATTACGAAGCTGCGGTTGCTGTGAAAAATGCTTTGTTTTGGCCGCGGTTTCAAATAGATTATCGTGGGATTCCGTGGGCGATTTTTTCTGACCCGCAGTTGGCGAGGGTTGGCTTGACTGAAGCGCAAGCAAGGCGACGTTTTGGAGACGATCTCATTGTTTGTCGGGAATATTTCAAGAATGTTGAAAGAGCTCAAATGTCCGGGGATACAACTGGTTTTTGTAAGATTGTCGGGCGTCGCAACGGGGAGATTTTGGGAGCGAGTATTGTGGGGCCACAAGCTGCTGAGTTGATTCACGCGATCGCCCTGGCTGTGCGTCACGGGATGAAGGTTGAGGCGATCGCCCAACTTCCTTATATTTGGTCGAGTTTTTCGGCAATTAACGGTCAGACTGCTGCTGTTTGGGAGTCGCAGCGCTTTCGCAGCAATACTTTTGCGCGCAATTTATGGGAGAATTTGTTTCACTGGCGCAGGTATTGGAATAAGTAAAGAAATCAAATGTTTGTAGTAGTAATTTTTGAAATTGCTATGATTACCCCCGAGTGAAAAAGTAACTTGCTAATAAGCTCGCTCCGCATTTAAATGCTGTGTCAATAAATACTCAAACCATGAGTGGCTCGTTGCTCCGACGCCGCCCGAAATATGCAATTTTAATGTACCACAACTTAACTAATAACTGATGACTACTCACTGATAACTAATGACTGCTGACTAATTATTGCTGGCGAGAGTGCAATGCTGGATTTGACGATCGCCGGTACAATGCGATCGCACGCCATTCTCGCCCCAGAAAGGTTTCTTGCGACTGGCCCCACTTGCAGCGCTGCTAAACCACCGATCAAAAATAATTCGCATCCGGGCCAACGCAGGTGTTTGTCTAAGACTGGCAAACCTTTAACTATTTCAATGGGATGCGTTTCTAGCATTTCTTTGAACATGGGCTCGGCTGCAATGTCTAGTTTGGTGCCGGTTGCTAGCCAAATTCGATCGACCAATAACGTCTCTCCACTGCTGCAATCAACAGTCCATCTGTTATTTTCCCACCGAACGCCAACAACTTCGCACTGTTCATGAAATGTCAGTTTTTCGCTGCGGGAGAACCTCCGCAACTGTGTCATAATTTCCGGTGTCATCGAGCCGCCGTTGCGGGCTTGTTGAATGATTTCCCACCGCGAATGCCAATCTGGTTCGGCGGCGAATCCTTTGAGGTATTTTGGCCCCAACCAACCGGGTTCGGCATCAAATAGTTTTTCTTGGAAATAGCGCCTAGTCATTAACAGGACTTTTGCTCCTCTGGCGGTTGCTCCTACTGCTAAATGTCCGCTGGTTAGTCCGCCGCCGACAATTAATATTTGTTCTCCTTGCAATTGCAAATTTCGCAAATCTATTTGATGGGAGTGGCGAATTCTTTCGGCGGGATGCTGTGTTTGAATTTGATTTGCCCACGCTGGTAAATGCGGTTTTCCACTTCCGGCGGCGACAATTACTCGGCGGGCGATCGCACTTTTTCCGTCTTCAAACCATAGGCGGAAACGGCCGGATTTCGGCTGAATGCGGGTAACTTTTGCTTTGATAACTCGATCGCCCAATTCCCACCTTTTTATTGTGTCCCCGCAAAATTCCTCAAATAACCGACTTCCAGGCAAATCGTAGGGGGGAAACAATTCGCAGGAGCGATTTTGGGCAAACCTCCGCAATTCGTAAGGGTTGGGATCTGGGTGGTGCACTGCGGGCGATCGCA
This sequence comes from Microcoleus sp. FACHB-DQ6, assembly GCA_014695175.1. Classification (GTDB taxonomy): domain Bacteria; phylum Cyanobacteriota; class Cyanobacteriia; order Cyanobacteriales; family Microcoleaceae; genus Microcoleus. The sequence goes on from JACJNV010000268.1 coordinate 14,788, forward strand.
AATGCCCAATTTCTAAAGCTGCAAATTGCCTCCGCCACTGGGTCAGCCATTCGCCGCTCGGATCGAATGCTAAAAGTTTATGCCGGAGGCTGTTGCGTTTTTTCAATATCTGTGGTATTAGAGTCAGAGCGTGGGGCCCAGCGCCGATTACAGCTAAATCAATTTGGGGCGGCGTGGCTTCTGAGTTCGCTTGCATGAGAAGTGAAACTTGCGAATGATAACAATTCTCATTTTAGGTTAATCGAGCATCAAGTTTCTGGGGGGGTGACAAAGAGGCCTACGAGATAGACCGAATCAGGGTTGCAGCCCGCATACCTTGTTGATAAAAGCGACGTTTATTTGGAGTTAACTTTATTAACTGTTCCACCACATCAGAATATTGTTCGAGATAATTAACCCACTTTTCTCCATCTAAGCCAACACC
>JACJNV010000269.1 GCA_014695175.1 Microcoleus sp. FACHB-DQ6
ATCGTACATCTTGATTGATTTTGCTCCTCGGCGGTGACCACGAAGAACCCTCGTCATTAAATATTGTCGGTTCTTCCACAGTACGAGAAGAGCCGTTGAATTGAGTTGCCAAGCCATCCATAAGACTTGGGTCTTCAAATTCGCCGGAGAGAGCTCTGAGGACATCTGCTGCAGATTGGAAGCGGTGGCCAACCATAGGCTTGAGCATTTTTTCGAGAATCCGCGCAAAATATGGGCTCACCTGAACGTGGGGCTGCCAAACAATTTCGCCGGTTACTCCATCAAAATCTAAATCCTTGGGGGACTTTCCTGTGAGCAAGTACAAGCAAGTCATGCCCACCGCGTAGATGTCGCTGGCAAATATCGGCCGCAGCGCCATTTGTTCCGGGGGGGCAAAACTAAATGTGCCGACTGAAAATTTCGTGTTGGCGCTTTGGTCGGCGGGGTCTAATAATATTGTTTGGCTAACTTGGTCTTTTACCGCTCCGAAGTCAATCAGAACTAAGTGGCCGTCTTGAACTCGGCGAATAATATTTGCGGGTTTGATGTCTCGGTGAATTACTCCTTGGCTGTGGATATATTGCACTACTGGCAGAATTTCTAATAGAAAATTTTTAACGTCGGATTCGTTGAAACGGCCTGAGTGCTTGACTTCTTGTTTCAAAGTCGAGCCTTTAACATACTCTTGAACTAAGTAAAATTGCTGTTCCGTTTCAAAATAGTCTAGCAGCCTCGGTACTTGCGGGTGGTCGCCCAGTTGGCCGAGGGTTTTTGCCTCTCGCTTGAATAATTCCCGCGCCATTTCTAAAACTCGCGGCGACGAACTACTGGGTCGCAGTTGCTTGACTACACAACTCGGTTGACCGGGCAATGAGATGTCTTTTGCCAGAAATGTAGCTCCAAAACCTCCTTGGCCTAACGGTTCAATGACTCGGTAGCGAGCGCGCAGCAATAACCGCGCACCGCACGTCTGACACTGGAGAATAGAGTCAGCAGGGTTTTGAGGATGGGGACAGCCCGGATTTACGCAGTAGCTCATATTGATTGAGTTTGCCTATGTTGTTCTGATCTTGTCAGCGTCGCTCGACTGCACAAATTGCCTGTTCCTGCTTCTGGTAGAAATACTAATCTATCAGTTGTCGGCTGGCCGTGCCTTCGATGGCGAATTGGAATTGCACCTAAGTCTTTTATGCCGATATCTTTTCCCTATTTTGATTATCTCGCTGGTCTGAGTTTTTTCGGTTGATTATCCTTGAAGATAGTTTAAAGACTTGCTAAAGTTGTCCTTTTTTGTGTAAAGTCTTTCTAAACTTAGATGCTTTTTACGTTTTTAGATGTCTCTAGCATACCTCATTCTCTGAAGGAGAATGCTACTCATCCCCCAGTAGACATCGACCTTTGGGCATATTCCTCCTTTTTGCTCATGTGTACCATAAGACTATTGACAAAATTTAATTAGTATGCTATGAAAAGCTTTCCCGCATAAATTCTGGGACTCAAAAGTCGTAGCCTGTCGGCGCCGACTAATGACTAATAACTACCGAGCACTGACAACTAACTACTGACTAAATTATGCGTATATCTCTAAAGTGGCTCCGGGAATTGGTGGATGTGGTGATATCCCCGGAAGAATTAGCCGAAACCCTGACAATGGCTGGGTTTGAAGTGGAAGAAATTGAAGACCGCCGCCCCTGGGCAAACGGCGTAGTTTTGGGCAAAATCATTGCCTGCGAACAGCATCCGAATGCAGACAAATTGAGAGTTTGTCAAGTGGATGTCGGCTCTGGTGAAGCTTTGAATATTGTTTGCGGCGCACCCAACGCTAGGGCAGACATTTACGTGCCTGTCGCTGTTGTAGGAACTTATTTATCGACTATTGATTTAAAGATTAAACCTGCTAAATTGCGGGGCGTTCCTTCCGAAGGAATGATTTGCTCTCTGGCAGAATTGGGACTGGCGAAAGAATCAGCCGGCATTCACATTTTTGAGTTAGAAAATCCCGAATTGGGCAGCGATATTCGCCCACTTTTGGGTTTAGATGACGTGATTTTAGACTTGACAGCAACTGCCAACCGTGCAGACGCTTTGAGCATGGTGGGCGTGGCGCGGGAAGTGGCGGCGCTGACTGGGGCGAGTTTGAGAATTCCCGAAGCGAATGGTGTTGCGATTGAAGGCAAAGAAAGTCCGGGTTTGGCAGTAGAAATATCGGAACCGCAAGGATGCCCGATTTACATCGGCACGGCAATTGAAGGTGTGAAAATTGCTGCTTCTCCAGCTTGGTTGCAGCAGCGGTTGCAGGCGGCGGGAGTGCGGCCGATTAATAATGTGGTGGACGTAACTAATTACATTTTATTGGAGTGGGGACAACCCCTGCACGCTTTCGATCGCGATCGCCTGCAATCTTTCACAGGTACTCAAGATATCAGCATCGGCGTCCGCTTTGCCAAAGCAGGGGAATCATTCAAAACTTTGGACGGACAAAACCGAAATTTGCAAGCTCAAAATCTGTTAATTACTGCTAGCGACAAACCCGTTGCCTTAGCTGGGGTAATGGGCGGCGAAGACACGGAAGTTCACGAAGGAACGCAAAATTTAGTTTTGGAAGCAGCGATTTTTGACCAGGCAACGATTCGCCGTTCTGCGCGCGCTCAAGGCCTGCGGAGCGAGGCATCGATCCGCTACGAACGGGGGGTGAATCAGGCGGCCTTGACGACGGCCTGCAACCGCGCTGTAGCTCTAATTTTGGAGTTGGCTGGAGGCGCTGCGACGGTGCAGAAAACGGCGAGTTCGGGCGATGATTTGAGTTTTTCGCGATCGCTCGAATTGCGTTTAGACCGAGTAAATCTGGTTTTAGGGCAGTTGAAAAGAGGAGAAACGGGGGGTTCTAAATATCTGGAACCGGAAGAGGTGAAAAATATTCTCATAGCTTTGGGATGCGAAGTTGTTCCAACGGAAAAAGAACGGGTGTTTGCGATAACTGTTCCTCCTTACCGCTACCGAGATTTAGAAAGGGAAATTGACTTAATTGAAGAAGTTGCCAGACTCCACGGTTATGACAATTTCTGCGATACTTTGCCCAGCAAAACGGAACCAGGCTATCTGTCGGCGGAATACGCGGCAATTCGGAATGTGCGATCGGCTTTTCGGGCGGCCGGTTTGACGGAGTTGATGCACTATTCTTTAGTGAAAACAGAGGGAGACAATCAGGTTGTGCTGGCGAATCCGCTGTTTGTGGAGTATTCGGCTTTGCGGACAGAAATGCTCTCGGGTTTGATTGATGCTTTCCAGTACAATTTGGAACAGGGAAATGGCGCACTAAACGGTTTTGAAGTCGGCCGCATTTTCTGGAAAGATGGGGATGCAATGAAGGAAGCCGATGCAGTTGCGGGGATTATCGGCGGCGATCCGACTGTGTGGAAATGGCAGCAGGGAGGGCGCGATCGACCTTTGAGTTGGTTTGAGGCCAAGGGGGTTTTGGAAAGCGTGTTTCAGGGGTTGGGTTTGGCGGTGGAATATCAAAACGATTCCTCTAATACGCGCTTGCATCCTGGCCGCACGGCGGCGTTATCGTTAAACGGGAAACATTTAGGGGTTTTTGGACAGTTGCACCCGCAATTGCAGCAAGAAAAGGGTTTGCCGGAGCAGGTTTACGTGTTTCAATTAGATTTTGCGGTGCTGTTGGGTGAATTAGGGCGATCGAGCAACTTAACTCGCAAATTCGCGGGTTATTCGAGTTTCCCCGCTTCTGACAGAGACATTGCATTTTTCGCACCAGTTGAAGTTCCGGTTGTTGAGATGCAGAGTGCGATGAAAAAGGCGGCGGGTAGTTTGCTGGATTCGGTGGAACTGTTCGACGAATATCGGGGCGACAACGTACCGGCGGGACAGCGGAGTTTGGCTTTTCGGTTAATTTACCGCGCGGGCGATCGAACTTTGAGCGAAACCGATGTCGAACCGGCACAACAAAAAGTTCGCGATGTTTTAGTTGAGAAGTTCGGCGTTAGTTTGAGAAGCTAAAGAGGCCGCTACTCACCAATGGAAACCGCCAGGGAATGAATTCCCTGGCTCAAAGCTAAAGTCCTCTCAAGAGGACTAATAAGATTTACGGATTACAAGGTAAATTTGCCATTTTGAGCAAAGCGAAGAATCTCAAATTTTTGCAATAAAACCGTCTAAAGTGCATAGTTGCTAACTAATGAACTCTTCAGTCCTCTTGAGAGGACTTCAGCTTTGAGGCGGGGGTTTCAACCCCTGCCGGACTCAGGGAAAAAGCGTTAAATTAACACCAATGGCCGCAACATCTCCCCAACCATTAAAGTCATAAATTTATCCTCCTATCCAACAAACCTCTCTCTTTCCCCTCTTCCTCTGCGCCCTCTGCGCCCTCTGCGGTTCCTTAATCTTAATCGTTAACATTTTGGTTAAATCTTCTTACTCTTATTGTACAATAACTTTTAAACAAATTTATCTAAGGCTCAAAATCGTGACCAAATATGTGATGTGGGGAAGTTACTGCGAAGACGTTCTCGAAAAACGCGCTCCGTTTCGAGACGCTCATTTAGCCGGATTGGCTAAGCAGAAGGAATCGGGTGTGTTAAGTACGATCGGGCCTACAAAAGACTTAACTAAAGTTTTTGCAATTTACGAAGCGCAAGATGAGGCCGCTGTTCGACAATTAGTTGAAGCCGATCCTTATTGGGTAAATGGGGTTTGGACTGAGTACGATGTGAAAGAGTGGATTCAAGCTTTTTGAAGGAGTTAACAGGGTGAACATCTTAAGATTGGATGACAGCGATTTAGTTCCAGTAGACTATGGCGATTTGCTGGAAAAGATTTTAGAAGTTTTGCAATCGAAAAACCCGTTTAATATATCAGATGACCGCCGCCGTCTGATCGTCGATATTGATGCCATTGCTGCTGATGTTGCAAAAATGCAAGTGCGGACACCCTTGGGTTCCTATGAACGTCAAGCAGATGCTGCTACGGTTAATTTTCCGCCAGAAGTTGAGGAGATTTTTGGCAATCGAGTCAGGCAGATTAAAGAGTGTTTGCGGCAGCACTTAGCATCTAAATTGCTGCCACAAAATACCTCAATTGAAAAGTTTGTCGCTAGCTTAATCACTCCTTTAGATTCATCCTCTTTTCAGGGAGACGGCAAAAAGCTAGGTCTCAAATACGATTTTGGTACTCGCCACACTTCTTTAGAAAAAGAAAAGCTAACTTTGGAACGCCGAGTCTCTGGGAGTCCTGGGACTTTAAAACTGCATAAATTGACTATTGCTGTGCGAAATACCGATATTTTTCAACAACAACTAAAGGAGGGTTTAGAAAACTATATTAGGGAAAATGCCGAGACTAGCGACGATAGGCAAGAACTTAACCATCGTCTTGATGAGATGGTTAATAATGAATACTCGGATTTTCATAAATTGCTCCGACTGGTAGACAAAGAAACCCTAGGAAAAATTAACAAAGAAGCCAAGATTACTTATTTGGAGTATCTGCTGGAACACATCAGCGCTAGCAGCACAGATACTGTAGGAATCATCTATTTAAAAGATTTGATTCGTCGTCTCAGATTGATAGAAAATTACATCAACGACAGTAATAAATCCGATGGCGAGTATGCTGCCAATTATGCTGGTGTTAAAGTTAATTACAGAGAAATTTTTGCGCGAGCGGAATTTTTAGATGCGCTGCCAATTATTCCCATTGTAGAAGGTTACTTGGGAGAAAGCACGGACAATCATCGGAACGAACGTAAATTTATCTTTGGTCTCAAACTAAAATTAGACAACCCAGTTCAAGCGCGCGGTGGAAAGGACGTATTTGAATATCATCTGAATCTGCTAAATCCCGATAGTGAAGAACACAAAGCAGAACTTACCGAAGATGCTAATACCGAAACCTTCGTCCGCAAAGTGTTAAAAATAGCATTTTTGTATCACTGTGTGTTTGCATCTCCCCACACTCCAGGATCGCAAAATTACAACCCAGAATGGGAACTTGAATTTAATCCTATTCCGGCTTTTGAGCAACTCATAAAAGATGTATTAAATCGCGATAATGAGGAAATCAAAAAAAGACTTTTCCGAAATTTTGTTACACGCTTTAAGGAGGTTAATGTTAAACATAAAATTAACCATCTTAAAAGAATGCTGAAAGGCTTTCTCGAACGCCAGACAATTTTGCCAACCCGTACAGAAACGCGACACGTAAACCTCAAAATAGGTCTGTTAGAAGACATTGACAATATTTTGAATAAGGGTAAATTTTTTAATGACGTTCTGGATCGAAATTACAAGCAGACACTCCATTATATTGTCGTCGAACAGCCTAGTGTTGATGAAACAGCAATCTGTCAGCTACCGATAAATATTACTATCGAAGATGTCCGCTATTTTCCTACTGATGAACGCCAAAATTTCAGCATGGAATACAATATCAAAGGTGTCGATATTTTGCCGATGCTTTCAGCACCTAAAGCCGATCGTTCTAGAAAAATCTACAGCCAGCATTTTTTAACAAAATTAGTTTTGTTTCCTTATGACGACAGACGACTAGACAGCGGTGATAAAGGTTTACCACCTGCGGCGGCTTTTGTGTATAAGTTTACGATGTTGCTGCTGTCTTATATATGCCTGAGAGTTTTACTCGAAAATACTGCAAAAAACTTATTTATTCCGATGGTCAGGCTGCATGAAGGTGACGACAAACACCCTTCGCCCTCCGAAAAATTTATGGCTAACCTTTCCAAAACATTATCTCACATTTTGAGTGAAAAACAACGCTCAACTTCTCAGGGATTTCGTATTAAAGAAGATCCAAATAGTTACAAAGTTCATAACGGTTTGAGTTCAATGTATTCAATTCTACCGAAAAGGTTTAAATTTTGCAATGTGAAGTTATCTCCCGAGTTGGATAATTTAGCAATCATTGTTGTTTCCAGTCGCGACAGTGATGCAAAAAAAAGTAATAAAAACCGCTTCCAAAGAACAGCTAGTTTAATCGGAGAAGCTATTGGAATTAATCGCCTCGAAGACGATGCAATTGAAGTCAAAGTGCTGAAAACTTTTTGCGAGAATTACAGTGTCAGCCGCCTTTATACTGAGCCGTTAATCCTTGAAGATGCAAT
>JACJNV010000027.1 GCA_014695175.1 Microcoleus sp. FACHB-DQ6
TCGCCCATCTGCCAAACCAGCCCCAAACCCGCACCCAGCAGTTTGTCCGAGTCAGGATTCGGGTTTTCCTCCGACTGGTTCCACCCTACCCCAAAATCGATAAACGGAGCGACTTGCAACAATCCTTCGACTTCCGGGACACGCCAAACCGGGATTCGCACTTCAGCCGACGCGATCACACCGCTATCAGTTAACAGCAAATCTTGGCGGTATCCGCGCACGCTTTGAACGCCGCCGACCCCAATTTGTTCTAGGGAAAGCAGGGGGCGATCGGCTAATTGAATATCGGAACGCACAATCAGCAAGGTTTCTGGCGCTAGCAGCCGCACGTATTGGGCTTGTCCGCGCCACGCCAGAAAGCGGCTGTCACGCCCGCTATCGTTCGCAGTAGCGCCGAACAGATTAGTGCCGAGGGAAAACTGCGATCGCGCCGCGAACACTTGGTTGGAACTCCGCTGCACGTATTCTTGAAAAAAGCGCACAGCCGAAACCCGGGTTTCGCCGCGATCGTTTGCTCCCGCCGAAAGCGCAAATCGTTCCCCCAACAGGAATGTATCGCTTTCTTGCCGGGAAAAACTCAGTCCCAAAGCCAAAGTGCGATCGGGTTTTTCGACAATCGGCTGGCGGTAAGTTAATTCGTAAGCCCGCGATTTCCCCTCAATTTCAGCAGCATCAAACGGTTCCTCGATGATATTGGTGCTAGCAGCACTCGCAGCGAACCCAATCGTGCCGTTGCGCGCGTTGACGGGGACTGTGTAGCTGCCGTTGAATTCATTGCTGCCGTCGGTGTTAGCATAAGATACCTCTAATCCGTCGCCCAAACCGAGCAAATTTGCTTGATTGATGCGAACACCGCGCCGAAAACTGCCGACGCTGGGCGATCGGTTGTTGTCTGCGAACACTTCACCGCTAAAGCTGTCTGCTTCTTTTACCCGCACTTCTAAGCGGCTGTTTTCCGGGCGGCTTCCGGCTTGCAATTCGGCGGAAATATTGGCAATTAAGGGGTCTAGTTGCAGCAGTTGCAAGGCTTCCAGCAACCGAGATCGGTTGAGTGGCCTTCTGGTAGCGCGCTCAAGGCGCGATCGCACGTAATTTGAATTTAAGCGCCTGTTTCCAGTAATCACAATTTCATCTAATCCGCCTTCTACAATCTGAATTTTCACCACACCTCCTTCTCTCGGAAAGGTTTGGTTGGCGGGAATTACAGCGCCGGAATTGATGTATCCTGCCGCTACATATTTTTGAGTGACGGCTGCTTCGGCTGCGATCAGTTCGGCAAAGGTGATTTCGCGGCCCGCAAACTGTTGCGTAACTTCTGCGAGTTCGCGATCGCTAAAAGCCGTGTTGCCCTCAAATTCAAAGCCAGCGACCTTAATTGTACCCGGAATCCCCGGTGTAATTTCGCTTTCAACGGGTGTTGGCTGGGTGGGTGGGAGGGGAGACGGCGCAGGCGGTTGCGGCGGCTCAGGAGCTGGTAATTCGGGTTCTCGCGGCAAAATTGGGTTGGGCAGTTGACTGAGTTGCAAGTCGCGATCGATACCCAAATCAATTTTTTGTCGGTCAATATTTTCTTCTAGCTTTTGATCTGAGTTCAAAAGCTCGGTTTCTTGAGTTTTTGTGCTGAAAGTGCGATCGGCCTGAGATGTTGCACCATTGTCAATAAGCCTTTTACGGGCGGGCAGGATGCCCACCCCACAAGAAAACTCACTCTTTGCTTCACAGGCATCTTGCCTGTTCTTGAGAATGGTGTAAGATGTCACATCGACTGAATTTGCTGCAGACGGCAGTAAGTCGGGAGTTTCCGCCGCCACCGATCGTTCTGACTCTGTGGGTAACTGCGTTTCCTCGTCTTTTATCGGCAAGTCTTCGCGTTTGTCAAAAGTGGTATCGTTGGGGGCTAAAGCTCGATCGCCTCCGCTGCTGACTGCTGCCAAATCCTCAACATTTGAGGTCAAAAATTCAACTGTGCTAGCGGATGTTTTTGCTGGTTTTCCCAGCCAAACTAACCCAAAAATTCCAGCGAGTAAAAATAGTTTTTGCGATCGACAAGCCATAGGATCTAATTATTATCTCGCTTAAGTGGGGGAAAATATTTCCAGGAAGTGAGCACCCTCAAGTAAAAATCAATCTTAACAGCAAAAAAAGAAACAGCCCTCGCCGCAAAGAGTTTCGCAGGCGCTACAAACCAAAAGGTCGATCGACCCCTGTTCATTTCCCAACACTTACGCACCAACCGGGTTCTTATCCGAAAAAATATCGTGTAAGTCGATCGTAAACGCTAAAAAAAAGCCGATATTTTGGGTTGCAAAACCTACGCTTTCATGCTAAGGCAGCGACCAGAACAGTCCTGGACGCCAGGGTAAACCAGAAACCGGGTTGTTTCCCAAAAGACGGGTTAAAACTGAGATCTTCCACCATTCTCAATAATCTTTTTATGAACAGGCAAGATGCCTGTTCCACAAGAGAGAAATTTTCTTGTGGAACAGGCATCTTGCCTGTTCTTAACAATAGTGCAAGATGTGAGTTACAACCCGCAGAGCCACTAAAAAACCCGGTTTCTTTGATTTTGGTGCATCATATCGTTTCCGGTTGCATCGGAATAATAAAATCGAGTCAACAGTTAGCACTCAACCATTCAGTTTTTCGACCCGCCCCTCAACAGTCAACAGTCAACAGTCAACAGTCAACAGTCAACAGTCAACAGTCAACAGTCAACAGTCAACAGTCAACAGTCAACAGTCAACAGTCAACAATTCCGGAGGAGCGCAACCGGAATTGATATCATACCAAATCCGACTTTAAGACCCCCTTTATTATTGAGTCCGCGTCTACCCACCTCCTGTGCGTAGACGCCGTTTCAACCGCCAAGCCTGATAAAGGGGATTTGTAACTTTGAATTATGCAGACCGGCCCGCACTAGCCGCAGCACCCATTTGAGCCCCGTCAGTCAATCCCACCAACTTAGCGCTCAACTCCCACATCCGCTCGCCTTTTTCATCATCGCGGGCCTGGGGAGAAACCTTTTGCACAAAAGACTTACCATCTTTTTTCTGGCGGTTCCCCCAACTCCAATAAGCCCCAGATTGCTTGTATTCGGGATCGGCAACCACCATCGCCAGCCTTTCCCCCGCCAACTCCTGCGACACGTAACCGCCGGTGATATTCTTCTGGAACAGCGGGAACAGCTTCTGAAACAAAGGATAGTGGTTGCGGAACAGCGGCGTATCCGCAACGCATCCCGGATACAGCGAAGTGAAAGTAATCCCCGTGGATTCGTGAAAGCGGCGGTGCAATTCCCGCATCGTCAGCACGTTGCAAACTTTGCTATCTTTGTAAGCCTTGACCGGTTCAAACTTCTTGCCGTCAGCCATCGAAATCGGGTCTTTGAAACCCGCTTCAAAACCCTCAAAATTGCCCAAATCCGGGCGCGGCGGAATCTTCCCGCCCAACTCGTCTGGATTGTGAGTCACGGTTCCCAAAATCACGATTCTCGCATCGGAATAATAGGAAGGCTTCATATTTTCCATCATCAGGTTGCACAGCAGGAAATGACCCAGGTGATTGGTAGTCATCGTCAACTCGTAACCCTCCGGGCTCCGCAGCGGTTCCTTAATCAAAGGCATATAAATGGCGGCGTTGCACACCAAAGCGTCCAGAGGCCTGCCGCTGGCCTTAAATGCCCGAGCAAACCTACGCACGCTCTCTAAATCCCCCAAGTCAATCTCCATGATGGAGAAACTGCCTTGAGGTATGCCCAACTCTTGGGCGGCGTCTCCGGCTTTCCGCACGTCCCGACAGGCCATTACTACGTGCCATCCCTTGTCTGCGAGAGCTTTCGCGCCGTACAAACCGACGCCGGAGGAAGCGCCGGTGATGATAACCGTTGACTTGTGATTTTGTGCCATCTTGTTAAAAGCGCTTCCGCTATTGATTATTTTCAGGCACTCAAACGCTGAGCTAGCAGCTTGGATGTTTTGAAGTACCCTATGGTTATTAGGATATGGGGAAACGTTCTCGATCTCAACTGCGAGCCTCTCACTTTTGCAGCCCAGCCCAAAATTGGAGGCAGGAGGCAGGAAGTAGGAGGCAGGAAGCAGGAGGCAGGAGGCAGGAGGCAGAAGAAGTATTTTTACAAATAGGAGATGCTTGCTCTCAACGGGCGATGAAAATTAAATATGACTCCAACTCCGACTTTTATTTTGAGAAATTAACCATACATCTTTTAGGGGCGGGTTCACCATTATCTATGATGGACATACTCGGTATTTATTGATAAACCCGCCCCAACCAACTCAACTAAGAAATAGCTGCCGATTCCTGATAGGTAGGGAAATCGATATAACCTTCAGGCCCAAAAGAATACCAGACGCCGACTTCAGCAGGCGGATTGAGCGGCCAACCATTAGTAAAACGCTCTACCAAGTCAGGATTGCTGATAAAATTCCGACCAAAAGCAATTAAATCCGCTACTTTGCTGCTCAGGGCCGTTTCAGCTTGTTCTTGAGTATATCCGCAGTTGCCGACGAGCACACCTGTAAACACATCGCGAAACTCTCCTATCATCATCGGCCTTCCCAATTCATGAAAGCCAAATGCTAGACCGTCCACCAAGTGAAGGTAAGCTAAATCATAGGCATTTAACTGCCCTGCGAAATACACAAAATCTTCGCGATATTCTGGAGAACCCATATCATTGTAAACACCGTTGGGAGAAAGTCTAACTCCCACTCGGTTTGCCGGAAATACTGTGATAATCGCCTCGACAATTTCCTTAAGAAAACGGTAGCGATTTTCAACTGTGCCGCCATAGGAATCTGTGCGGTGATTGGTTTTTGTTTGCAGGAACGTGTCAATGAGATAGCCGTTTGCAGCGTGAATTTCTACACCGTCAAAACCTGCCATTTTTGCCCGTTCGGCCGCCTTGCGATAATCTTCTACAACCAGGGAGATTTCATCGGTTTCTAGAGCGCGGGGGGTTTCGTAGGGTTGTTTGCCTAGAGGGGTATGAATGCCTTCTCCGTTGATTTTGATGGCAGAGGCTGCAACTGGCAATTGATTGTTTTGATGAAAACTGCTGTGGGAAGCTCGTCCGGTGTGCCAAAGCTGCATGAAAATCGGTGTTTCGCGGGCATGAACCGCAGTCACAATTTGTTTCCAAGCTTCGCCTTGCTCGTCTGAATAAATACCGGGCGTATTGAGCCAACCATTACCTTGAGTAGAAACCACTGTGGCTTCTGTAATGATTAAACCAGCGGAGGCTCGCTGAGCGTAATACTCTGCCATCAAGGCGTTGGGCATCCGCGCTTCACCGGCTCTGGCTCTCGTTAGGGGTGCCATGAGTACCCGATTTTTTAAGGGTAAATCTCCGATTTTGAAGGGACTGAGTAGGAGTGGAGAAGTTGTTTGATTGGTCATAATTTTGAGGTTTTATCAACTGAATAATCTGGGAAATCACATATAGCAACCGCCCGTGTTAGGACGCAAGGCAAGACATCCAAGGGTGGCCAAAATGTAAGCAATCAAACTCATCAAGCTGTTTGCGAACTTGACTTTTTAGCCAAGACTCTTCTTTGTTCAATTTTGTTAAACTCTGGAGAGTATGGCGGTAAATATAATAGTCTACACCCTGCTGTTTGAATCAATTCCTGAATCCGACCACTTTTATCAAATGTGAGATTATCGATGAGCACCACCTGTGCTGTGACAAGTGTTGGAAGTAAACTTGTTGCTAGCCAAAGAGATGAGTAAGGAGATGGATAGCTGCGAGGTTTCAATCCCTGATAGGGTTTTAGGTTGTTTTCGGCCAGATTACATCAAACAGTATGAATGGCTGGCTGATGATTATGTTTCAATCCCTGATAGGGTTTTAGGTTGTTTTCGGCATAGCACGGTCTATTTGTACGAATTAGAGCCAAATTTGTTTCAATCCCTGATAGGGTTTTAGGTTGTTTTCGGCATACAACTGTTTGGACTAGCGATCGCCCTGGGCGCAGTTTCAATCCCTGATAGGGTTTTAGGTTGTTTTCGGCCCGCTAAAAATTCTGGTTTAATCCGTGGCTACAGTTTCAATCCCTGATAGGGTTTTAGGTTGTTTTCGGCAACTTTGGGAGCGAAGCCCTAACTACTTCTGCGAGTGGGTTTCAATCCCTGATAGGGTTTTAGGTTGTTTTCGGCTCTTCTTTCCCAGTTTCTCGCTAAAATCCAACAAGTTTCAATCCCTGATAGGGTTTTAGGTTGTTTTCGGCTTTGCACTATAGGCGGCAAAGGATTTTGAGGTGTTTCAATCCCTGATAGGGTTTTAGGTTGTTTTCGGCATTACACGCAACGGCTTAGACAAAGGGAACCCACTCGTTTCAATCCCTGATAGGGTTTTAGGTTGTTTTCGGCAAAATCGAGTAAAGCGTTGCTTTTTGTTGAGAAAGGTTTCAATCCCTGATAGGGTTTTAGGTTGTTTTCGGCCTATCTGCGCTTAAAGCTGCACGAGTAAAAAACAGTTTCAATCCCTGATAGGGTTTTAGGTTGTTTTCGGCTACTAATTCCTCGACAAGGTATATCTATCGAGCGTGTTTCAATCCCTGATAGGGTTTTAGGTTGTTTTCGGCCATTTCGATGAGAACTATTTGAAATTTCAGATAGTGTTTCAATCCCTGATAGGGTTTTAGGTTGTTTTCGGCAATTTTTCTGATTCAAACTGTTTGAGAGAAGATTTGTTTCAATCCCTGATAGGGTTTTAGGTTGTTTTCGGCGAGCGATCGCCTCGCTGTCGATGCTCAGTTACGGCGGAAGTTTCAATCCCTGATAGGGTTTTAGGTTGTTTTCGGCCGAAGTTACCTCTCTAAGTCCTGCAAGTCCTGCAGGTTTCAATCCCTGATAGGGTTTTAGGTTGTTTTCGGCTCTAAGATTTCTAATGCGGGCCCAATCTTCCGTTTCAATCCCTGATAGGGTTTTAGGTTGTTTTCGGCTTAATTTGAGCGAAATTGTTGGTTTCGGAGACTACCTCGTTTCAATCCCTGATAGGGTTTTAGGTTGTTTTCGGCCTCTGCCAGCCGTCTGGCCATATTCCCGGCACCCACAGGTTTCAATCCCTGATAGGGTTTTAGGTTGTTTTCGGCTGAGCTTAGGAATTCAGCTCAAAGTTGGAAATGTTCTGTTTCAATCCCTGATAGGGTTTTAGGTTGTTTTCGGCGTTTAAGCAAATCTGGAGCAATTAACTGTTGAGTCTTCGTTTCAATCCCTGATAGGGTTTTAGGTTGTTTTCGGCCTCTGTAAGAAGCGCAACCGGGCGCGCTTTTTGATTTTGTTTCAATCCCTGATAGGGTTTTAGGTTGTTTTCGGCAAACTCTAGAGGCTGCTTCTATTGCAGCAGCGCGTTTCAATCCCTGATAGGGTTTTAGGTTGTTTTCGGCCTTATATGGCAATAGCGCGGGGATTGACGGGCGATGTTTCAATCCCTGATAGGGTTTTAGGTTGTTTTCGGCTCAGTTTTAATTTACGGGATACCCGGTGCGGGAAAGTTTCAATCCCTGATAGGGTTTTAGGTTGTTTTCGGCTGGCATGGGTAAGGATACACCAAGAAAGTGAGAAGTTTCAATCCCTGATAGGGTTTTAGGTTGTTTTCGGCCTGGCTGTTGTCTACGGCAGAAGTTCGATCGCTCATCGGGTTTCAATCCCTGATAGGGTTTTAGGTTGTTTTCGGCTATCTTCTGTTGTCAGGCACGTGCGAGGACGTGGGGTTTCAATCCCTGATAGGGTTTTAGGTTGTTTTCGGGCAACACCTGAGCAGCAAATTACCAGTGATGTTATTCGAGTTTCAATCCCTGATAGGGTTTTAGGTTGTTTTCGGCACTGACTACAAAATCGCGGAAGTCGTAGTCGGGTTTCAATCCCTGATAGGGTTTTAGGTTGTTTTCGGTCAATGCGTCTACGTTTGTAGAAAGTGAGAGCATTTGGTTTCAATCCCTGATAGGGTTTTAGGTTGTTTTCGGTCTTCTGTAAAGTTACGCCAGAAAACGTTAGGGATTGTTTCAATCCCTGATAGGGTTTTAGGTTGTTTTCGGCTGATGTGGAAGAAAGCCGAAAAGCACTGGAAGCTATATGTTTCAATCCCTGATAGGGTTTTAGGTTGTTTTCGGACAATCCTGCCGTTCCATAGAATTCACGAGATCCATCTGTTTCAATCCCTGATAGGGTTTTAGGTTGTTTTCGGACTTCTGTTGGATGCAGAGAAGGCGAAACTTCACGTTTCAATCCCTGATAGGGTTTTAGGTTGTTTTCGGCTGGCTCTCTTCTATCATGAAGGGTTCTATCTAATATGTTTCAATCCCTGATAGGGTTTTAGGTTGTTTTCGGCGGGTAAGTTACCCAAACAGGATGTTATTGCGTCGGGTTTCAATCCCTGATAGGGTTTTAGGTTGTTTTCGGGCGATCAGTCTGCAATCACTTTTGTTATCACTCCTCGTTTCAATCCCTGATAGGGTTTTAGGTTGTTTTCGGCAGGACACGTCAGCAGCCGCCAAAATCTTCACCCAGTTTCAATCCCTGATAGGGTTTTAGGTTGTTTTCGGCTTATAGGTATAGAAGAGTTGGATAGGCTAATTGAGTTTCAATCCCTGATAGGGTTTTAGGTTGTTTTCGGTATAAATATCCCAGCCTGGCCGCGAGCGGATTCTACCGAGGTGTTTCAATCCCTGATAGGGTTTTAGGTTGTTTTCGGAAAGAGCGCTACACTTACGGAATTTTGGCGCTGCTGGGTTTCAATCCCTGATAGGGTTTTAGGTTGTTTTCGGACAGAAGCATTAATTCTTTAATTAGATATATTGAGTTTCAATCCCTGATAGGGTTTTAGGTTGTTTTCGGCGTCTTCGTAGAGAGATTCAAGCCAAAGCCTTAGTTTCAATCCCTGATAGGGTTTTAGGTTGTTTTCGGCATGGCTTCGATCGAAAGCTGCGGATTTTCTTCAAGTGTTTCAATCCCTGATAGGGTTTTAGGTTGTTTTCGGACTTTGTACTCTTAACCTTAGCTTGCGTCCTTGTTTCAATCCCTGATAGGGTTTTAGGTTGTTTTCGGCATTTTGAAAGTATCCATCCTCCATCTCACAAAGGTTTCAATCCCTGATAGGGTTTTAGGTTGTTTTCGGTTAAGCGGCCGATTTCTCTGAGTGAGTGTCAAAAGTTTCAATCCCTGATAGGGTTTTAGGTTGTTTTCGGTAGCCTAAGCAGTGCATAGGTAAAAATAAAGTTATTTGTTTCAATCCCTGATAGGGTTTTAGGTTGTTTTCGGCAACTTACCAATACCCGACCCCTTAGAGCGGCCAGAAGTTTCAATCCCTGATAGGGTTTTAGGTTGTTTTCGGATTATAAATCGCAGGCTGTGCATCCTCTTTAGGAGTTTCAATCCCTGATAGGGTTTTAGGTTGTTTTCGGCTATCTGATTTTGAGAGCAGCCGTACTGAGATTATCCAGTTTCAATCCCTGATAGGGTTTTAGGTTGTTTTCGGCCGATGCTTGCCGTTGAAGAGGATTACCCATTTGTTGGTTTCAATCCCTGATAGGGTTTTAGGTTGTTTTCGGCGCCGGGGTCTGGGAGGCTTGAAATATAAGGTTTTCAAGGTTCAGTTGCGTCTGACTGCAATCAATATACCGTTTGGGCGATCGCCCTGTCAAGGGGGCAAAATTCAAATAGACCTCAAACTCTCCCCCAGTAAAGCTTTCAGCAGTTGCGTCTGACCCGCATGAGGTACAAACCACTGCAAACCCAGTCCTAGTAAAGCTTTCAGTCATTAAAATTCACCCCCTCCGTTCAACACCTACAGCCAGACGCAAAATCACACCATAAAGATCGTAGTATCCAGCGGTGCCCGGCCGCCAATCCGCTCGATCTTGCCCTGACAGCAAGCGCACAAATAGTGAAACAGGATGCTATCTTCTTCTGACTTAATCACCCTACTCAGACGTTGGCGCATCCGGGCATACTCAGTATCCGTCACCTCGCAATGAAACACCGAATACTGCTTCCATTCCCCATAAGACTTGAGAATCTTGTGAATCTTAGTGCGGCGCTTGTCTTCAGATATATCATAGCAAACCAAAACAAACATAACTCGATCGCCCTCCCTATTTCAGAACCAAAGGCGGATACTTATCAACTTCACCCATCAAATACTTAGCCATCAACCGCCCTTGAATTTCAAAAGCTTCTTGATAAGTACACAACTTTCCCATCACTGGATGCTTGAACTTTGACTGTTTCTTTTGTTCGTAAAGTCGCAAAAAATTGTGCAGCGCTTCTTTTGTTAAAGAAACCGCCCCGCTCAACGGTTCTGCCGTAAAATCATTAGGCGAAACTTTCTGCAAATTAATCGCCGTCAACACTACAGCATCAACTACCAAAGGTCGAAATTCTTCCATCAAATCCAGCGCTAAGGAAGGACGCCCATAGCGCTCAAAATGCAAATATCCCAAATACGGATCGAACCCCACAATATTCACCGCACTTTGAACATCGTGCCGCAGCAGAGAATATCCCAAACTTAACAGAGAATTTACCGCGTCAGTAGGCGGACGGCGGCGGCGAACTTCAAAGCTAAAATCCGGCACCCGAATCAGCCGATTGAAGCAGCCAAAATAAGTCGCACTACCCGCCCCCTCTAATCCTCGCAGAGAATTAATACTCGAAGTTTTCTCAATAGACGCGATGACTTGTTTCAATTGTGCGATCGGCTTTTCAAAATCCTGTGGAGAATATTTGCGCTGACACTCTAACAAAGTATTGCGGTAATTCTTGAGTTTTCCCCGTACAAATCCCCTAACTAAATGCACGGCTTGTTCCGATTCCCCAGCCGCTTGCCACTGAGCTTTTCGCACAAAAATATTTTTCGTCATCTCCGGTTCTAACCTCCCCAAATAACGTCCGTTTACCGTCAAAAAACTCAAAGGAATGTGACGTTCCAACAGTTCCCCAACAACAGCCGGCGAAACTGTGGCGCGTCCCAATGCAACAACACCATCAATCTTAATTAATGGCACGTCCAAGAGATTTTTTTTATCAGCTTTAACCGTCAGACGTTCATCCACTTTGCCAATAAAAGCATCTTCTTGAGTAATGTAAACTGTTCCCATTGTGAAATCTCCTATTTGCAGGTTAACTTGCTTCTTGATAGCGGTTGACTTTGGCCGCAGCTTGGGGCAGACATTGGGGAAAAAGACTGCATCCCGTACACCGAGCGGTGTAAACTGGTAAAGGGATATTTCCCGATCGCCAAAGAGCACCGACTTTTTCAATAGTTGCGATCGTCTCCTGTCTCAAACCCTCAGAAATCTCCACTAATTGCCGCTGATGCGATTGCGCGTAATACACATATCCAGTCGCAATAGTTTTCCCGGTCATCTCCTCCAAACAAAGCGCTTGGGCGCAAACTTGCAACTCATCATTATCCCATTCCCCCTTCCGTCCCCGCTTATATTCCACGGGGTAAATCTCACCCTCAGCCGACTCAATCAAATCCGATTTCCCAATCAGTTTGTAGCGCTCAGACTTCAGCCAAATCGCCCGCACCTGCCAAGTTTGATCGCGATTAATCTCGCCCATCGTATGAACGCGATCGTGCAAACTCGTCCCTTCAATGGTATACTGATTATCGGTGAATTCTCCAGCGCAAGACATTCGCCAACAGCGGTGAGGACAGTAAGAATACTGGTTGAGAGTTGCGATCGAAATGTAATCAAAATCCTTCATAATTTTGAGGGTTTGTAAGAGATTGGTAATTGGAATTAGTGCTCCTAGTCCGCCAGGGGTTGAAACATTTAATTTCCCCGTGGGGCGAAAGAATTTGAGGAATTAGTTATCCGCCAGTGATCCGCCAGTCCGCCAGTCCGCCAGGGGTTGAAACCCCTGTCTCATAGCTAAAGTCGGTTGAAACCGACTGAAGAAGTAATTTAATCATTGATGAGATTTTGAGCTTGTCGGTAACAGTAAGCGCAAAGGTTTAAACCAACTGAAAAAGGAATTTAATCATTCATACTTGCAGTCCTCTTAAGAGGACTTTAGCTTTGAGGCAGGGGTTTCAACCCCTGGCGGACTATGGGTTTTACGTTAAGTTTCAAGAACTCTTATTAACAACTATTCTTCGAGTCATTCCCATCCCCATCGGAGTTTTTCTCCCTACCCCGCAGTAAACAGCAAAATCAGCCAAAGCATTAATTTGCTTAATCAGTAAAGGCTCCACGTCTCCCAAAATCCGATAACTAACCTCCCCAACCATGCCGACAAAATCGCTTTGATAGTTAGTCAATCTTTCACTTTTGATATTGACAAATGTCGAAAAAAGTGCATCGAATGACCGATCGGGAATTGCGATCGGGCTGTACTTATTCCACCGACTGAGGAGACTGTTAAAAACGCAGTCTCTAGTAGGAATCACGGAATCAAATTTTCCCTGTCGAAAGGTAGTAGGAGTCGCAAAACTGAAGGCAATTAAACGATTAGTTTCCGAAGCGCGATCGTACAATTGAGAGTAATCGCAAGCATTAGCCCAAGGCTGATCTACTTGGGGCGTTCCGAGAATCTTAGCAATCATCAAATCGGCGGGGCCGAGATGCCACGGCTTCGACGGATTGAGGTTGAGCCAAAGATTAGTTAATTGGCCGAATAAAGTGTCATCAAGCAGAGTAATCCGCCACCAACAGAGGGTGTGTTCTGGAATCGGTTCTGTGTGTTCCCATTGCAGGAAATGGTGTTTTTTGAAAGGGCATTTTTTAGTTTGCAAAGGGCTGAGGGTGAAGGATTTTTGGGCGGCGGCATCGTGGAGGCGATCGCCGAGTTTTTTGTCAACCGAGCTCACGAGGGTGAGGAAGAGGGCGTGCAGGTGTCTTCCGGTGAGGTATCCGGGGGGAATTGGGGCCAGGGGAAGGAGGTTGAGGACGAGGCTGTGCGGCATATTGGGTTAATGGTTGGTTGGGTTGATTATCCAGCAATAAAAGGCTCATCATCGGGGAGACGTAGCTGTTTGCTTTTCATTGCCATAGTTAAGATTCCTGCTAATCCAGGTAAAAACTTGTAATGGTCTTTTTGACCATCGTCACAAGCAATGACGATCGGATATGAGACAATTCCTTGCTTTCGGAGTTGGAAAATAGCAGCAGCATTTTTGGCTCCGCAAACTATTACTCCTGGTAGCAAATGTTTTTCCAGCACTTTCAGCAAAGGAGTAGGTGCGAGCGCACTTCCCAGCCGCCGTTCTATTCTACAATTGGGAAAAGCCGTTAATTTGTTGAGTTCTTTGTTAACAAAGTCTTGGTAACTGTCGCGATAACGCATCCGAAAATTCAGTTCATAGGTAGCTTTAGCGCGTGCTGTCACTATCACAAATTCGCCATCTTCAGCAAATTCGTAATAACGTAAAAGATGGAGAGGGTCTAAAATTGTTTCTTCGGAGTCATCCAGTAATAAGCCTTGAGGGTCGCGGATGGGGAGACTGTCAAACAAGCTGCAACGAAATTGAAACAGCGGTGCATAGCTAGCACTCCAAATCTCAGCAAAGTCTTTTAATTCTTTCCCAGCATCAGCATCTTCTTGAAACAACTCTTCAAATTGCTCTATGCTAGCCCTTTTTGCTTTTAGTTCCTCAACTTCAAACGGATAATGAACCTCTAAAAAATTTTTGACAAAAGCTTGACCGCCTTTGATGTATTTCCACTGGCTTTTGAGAGTGAGTTTTTTTGCAGAGACTTTGACAATATCTTCTGCCCCGCGCAGAGTTCGCATTCGGCCGCGGTAATAGTCCCAGTCGCGATTTCCTCCGAGTGTTTCTTTCAGAGTATTGAAAAGTTGCGGTATTAATTCGCTATTGGGTGAATTTTCAAAGTTTTGTTCGAGTTCCAACAGAGGACGGGCTATTTCTAGGGAGGCTTCGGAACGCCAATAAACGTCTAAAAAAGGTTTGTCAAGACAGGCAATACTGTCAAGTATTTGTTTGAGCGCGGCGCGTCCTCCTGTACAATCTAGGGTAGATAAACCTTGCTCCCAAGCCTTCTCTGGTAAATAGCCGATCGCCTCGGAATCAATATTAGTTTCAGTCTTGCCCAATACCCGTCCAACTCGTCCCAATCGCTGCCAAAAAGAGAAGCGATCGCGACTGGAAAAAACCAGCCAATCTAGATTTTGCCGCGTCGGTGCAGGATTTCTTTCAAAGTTAAATCCGACATCTACAGTGCTTGTTGCTAGAATAATCGGGCGTTGGGCTGCTAATTTGCGATCGCGTTGGGGAGTCGAACCCGTAATCCGTCCGAATTTACCGCCCAAACCTCTTGCATAAAGCAAATCTGCCAAACGATTGATGTGGTCTTTAGAATCGAGAATTACCGCACCGTTGCGATCGGGCTTTTCTCGAAAACGGTTGACAACTTCCTCTGCTAATTCTAGCAACCACTCGTCTCTTTCAGGTTGCGATCGCAATTCAAGATTAACTGCTGTTTGCGACGGTAAAAGATGAGAATTGCTTGTTTCTTCATTAATCCAGGCTATTCTGACACCCTTGAACTCTAAATTTTTCAATGCTAACTCACAAGCTGGTTCCGGTGTTGCGGTCAGCAAAACTACTCGCCGGCCGTATTGAAAAAAGCCGAAAACGTATGAATAAGCTAGATAAAACAGCAAACTAACTAACTGTTTGGCGTCATATAAATGAAATTCATCAAAAATGACCGTACCAAACTTTTGGTAAAAAGCACTGGCGATGTTTGTGCGATCGTTCTTGTTGTAGGCAAAGAAAGTCGCGTAGTAGAAAATGTCAGGATTTGTCACCAAAATAATTGGTCGATCTGCCCCTACATCTGAGAAAACTGTAGCCGGATTCCGCAATACATTGTACAGCTTCTCCCCCGGACGATTGCCAACTTTATCATTAGGCCATTCCCTCACTTCTTTAGCAGAAGCAGATTTCACAACGTGACGCAAACCTGCGGCGCGGACAAACTTTTCTAAAGCTTCCCGCTGTTGTTCTACTAAAGCATTTGTCGGGGCAATATATACTGCACTTTGAGTTGGATTGTGCAGTAATACTGTCGCTCCCGCCCCCGTCTTTCCCGTACCAGTTGGCGACGAGTTGAGAACAATATCAGCGTTTCGAGACTGTTCAAATACATCAACTTGATGCTGGAGCGCATTCTTCATAAAGGCCAACTCAGGCGGCAGCGATGCACAAGCTGAAATACTTCGAGGTTCTAGCTTTGTAACTAACTTTCCCTTAGCCATTTTGTCTGCCTCCACAACAAAAATATAAATTGGCGGGAACAATCATTTCACCAATCTGCCAAGCTGCACCTCGGAAGGAAAGGTTTTTCAACAAAGGTGCTGGCGGCATGGAAATTAAATCAAATGACAAAAGCTCTAAATTTGGCGGTAAATCAGCTACACTTAAATAAGCCTGACTTTGATAATCGCCACTCGGCAAAAGAGCTATTTCAAGTTCAGATAAAACATTCACCTTGACTTTACTCCTGAATTTACCCAAGCGAATGTAATCCGGCAATTCGCAATTTCCCAACACCAAAGTTTGAAATTTGTTGCCGCGTTCAATCATCCGCAACCGTCCGGTTTGAGGAAAATTACTTGCTCTAAATGAACTCGGTTTTTTTCCTTGTCTTTGAATTGGTAAATCTTCACGGGCTGTAGCGACGCGGTTATTAGTCATCGCGTACCAATAAGCATCAGAAAGTGCATTGAACCGCTCAAATCTGAATGTTACTCTGCTGTTTATTGGTGAAGCTGGCAATACATAACAAGCTTGTGCTATTGGTTCTAAATCTTCTTTGTAGGTTGGTCGTCCTGTTGCCTCACCTTGAAGGCGATAGGGGGAACGTACCCAGCCAAAAGCATAGGCAAGGGCATAGTTCCCGATCGCACCTTCAGTGTAATAGGTATCAGACAACTCCCTAGAGGCAAAAAAGACTGGTTCTGCACACCACAGCTCGACTATTTTTGCCTTTTCAAACGGAAGTGTTGACATAGATTAACTCTCTGTTTCTACAGGTGTCTTTTTACTTTTGCCTTTGCCCTTTTTCTCAGCAGGAGGCAGACGGAAAGGCTGGTAGGATTTATCCAACCGCTTGAGAAAATTATCGCGTTCTGCTTCAGACCAGTGGCGGTCTACGTCTTCAATTAAACTTGTTAATTCATCTTCAGAAAGCTGCATCGAAACTCCGCGCTTGTTAGTCCAATTTGAAATGACTTGCTTGATTGCTGCACTCAAATCATCAGTATCGAAAGGGTGTTCTAAAGGCTTCGGCAAAGCATCATAGGTAGCTTGTACCAATTCGAGAGAACTAGGTAGTTCTGCAATGCTGCCAAAAACTCCTAATATTTGGTTTTCCATCCGTCCGACGCGGCTGGAAACAGCACCGTAGCGGCTTGTTAACAGAATATTGCCGATGACATAGCGCAACTCGTCAGCCGTGACATCTTTGAGGGTGACGACATCAATAAAATGGACTCCAGGTTTGATATATTCACTGGTATTTAAAGCGGTTGATGCTTTGCCATTTTCATCGCGCATTGTGCCGTTTTCAAAGATAGCATTGATTGTGCGATCGCCTACAGCTTGAGCAGTCGTCAAAATACTAAAAGCATCTTCAGTCCAAACTCGGCTTTTTTGAGCGCCGCCGCCTCCAGCAGCAAAACCGTACAGAAAACAATCGACGCACATTTCACAAGGTGCATTGGTGTTTAGCGAACAAAGAGCTCCTTCTTTCGGACTTGTATAAAGAAGTTCGTGAGCTCTTAAAAATTCGCGTCCCCGCCGCCTTTCTGGTGCTACCTGTTTGCGCTTAGTCATCACCAAACGCTGCACGATTGTCTTTTTATCTTCTAAACCGGCAGGCACAAATTCGCTGCACATTGGTTCCCCAGAACCTTCTGTGCGAAAAATAGTTTCAGAATGGGTTGTCCTGAGAACAACTAAAGTGATAATCCGCCCTTTGGGAAAATTTTCGTAAGTTGCGGACAAAACAGGATTCAGTTTGTTAATTGACATGGGAACCTCCTAATTAATTAGACAGATTTGGTGGTTTCAACAGAATTATTCTCTGACTCAATTTTGAGCGAACGGCGAGCATCTTCTAAGAAAAATAGATAAGCTGCTTCTAGGGTTTTTTGGTCGGTCAAAAGCTGGTCAGCGCGCTCGTTGTAAACTTCTTTGTACAGCTTTCGCAAAACCCCATAGTATGCTTTGATTTGCTCGTACTTAGTGTTCCCGACTCCATGTTCGCGAATGCGATCGAGGCGAGTATGATATTGCTGTACTAAAGCAGCAAAAATTACATCCAAATCTAAATGAGCTTTTTGGGAACGGATGGCGGAAGTAAAAGCCGTAAAAGGTTCGGCTTGGGCTGTGCGCTTAAAAGAACTTCCCCAAATTTTAGCTTCCGCCGCTATTTGAGCCGCTTCTTTGAGATATTGAGTTAAAAGTGCATTTTCATTGGGCATAAGACTCTCCAGTAAACTATTCAAAGGTTCGCGAATGCGACTCCAAATTACACTCAGATTAGGTTCATCTTGTTCTCGCAAAGTCCAGCGCAGCAGAACATAATAAAGGTCAAAAGGTTGTGCTGCTGCACGGGCTAAATCGTACAAACAATCATCGGCTTTCTGAATGCTGGCAACTGCGATCGCTAGTTGGCCGATACAGCGCAGCCGCTTGAGGATTTCCTCGGCTTCTTGACGGCTGTATTGTCCGCTTCCTAGCAGAGTTTGGAGTGCAGCCGGAATTCCCTCTACTCGCCCGTAAATATCTGATGATGTTTCTACTTCTAAGTTGCTGCTGAGGGTAAAGGGAAAGCCAAACTCTAAGGATAAGGATAATTCTAAAGCCAGTCGCAGCGACTTGAGCAAGGCAACAGAAGCATTAGCATCTCCCCAAACTAGAGCTTCAGTAACAGTTGCATGGATAAATTCTGGACGTTTGGGAAAGGCAATTCCTACAACTTTGTTAGCTTTAAATTCCAGAATATTGTCTTTGTACAGCTTAAACTCGTCAACTGTTACTGTACCGCCTTCAGCATTTGTAGCGGCTAGTTGTTTTAAATGTTCTCGCCAAATCCTCAGTAATTCTGGAGAAGAACCTTTCGGTAATGCTAGGTGCAAATAGATAGGGTCTTTTTTATTGGCAGCCGGAAAATTTGCCCCGATAGCCATTAACTGATAAGCCAAGGCTGCCATTGAGTCTGCTTGCCTTTTTGGTTCTGCACTGCTTCCACCGGGTAAGCGATTAGAAAATACTTGAACTTTTGTGCCGGGGGGCATATTGCCAGAAACTAAGTCGTCTGTTTCGCTGAAAGTAGACCCAAGAGAACAGCGTTTGCGAGGATTTGCTTCTATATAAGCATTCAGTTCGTCAATTCCGTTCCATTGAATTGCGATCGGCAAACTCAAAGTTTTGGCAACTGCTGCGACTATTTCTTCTGAAGCCTCAGATGCCTCTGGTTTTTGCGTGCTTTCTTTTCTCAGTTGGAAAGATTCGCGCAGTGCTTCTAGAATGCCATCTAATCCTTTTTGAGCGGCTTTGGCTGCAAATAAAGGTCGCCCGTATTGTCCGTTAAAGGGTTCAATTGCTGCTCTTTGCTGTTGTGAAATGCCAACACGATCGGCAATTTTGTCCCAAACTTCTTTCGGATTAATTCCTGCTTCTCGATAGCTGAGATAAGCAGCTTTCAATCCTTCGGCGAGCGCAAATTCTTCTGCACTGCCAACAGCCAGCAAACCAACGGCTGCTGCGTTATCCACAGCACTTGCGCCCGCAGTATCGCCCCACTTGGCAATATCTTTATTGATTTTATCTGCCTTGAATCCAGCTTTTTTCTTTTCCAATAAAGCCTGCACATTTAGCAGCACTTCCTCAACATTTTGCTGGATAGCTGAGTGAGCAATTTTAATCCCATCTTTGGTGGCTCGTACCAACCGTTCGATATTATTGCCAAAAACTTGGTCAATTTTCCCTTGCCAACAACTGGCTATCTCTGTTGTTAAATCAACTGCGGGTAAAGTTTCTCCCTCAAACAGTTCTCCATCTGGAAAAATTGCTAATGGAGTCAACCCGTATTTTTGCAAAACTTCTTCGCAAGCCCCAAGTAACAAAGCTGTGATGTAACCTCTGTCTTCAGATACGCGCACTCGAAAAAGTTTACTGGGACGATTAAAGGCAACAGTTAATTCTGTTTGAACTTTCCGAAAACGTTCGGATTCGGGAATTCCTAAATCGAATAAATCCGCCCCTGTTAACATTGCGGCCCAGCGATCGATCGCCGGATCTTCGGGTAAAAATATCGCCGCATCGCTGCGGTTGTGACCTGAGTGGCGTTCTATCAACTTTCTGGCTAATTCAAAGTCATTTTCTGTGACAACAAAGCTGAGTACGCAAGCTTTTTCTAACTGTTCTTGCAAGAAAGTTCGATTTCTGGCTAAAGTTTTGACATTCCGTTCTTGGGAATCTAATTTGTTGAGGTCGTGAACGGCCGTTGCTGCTAGCAGTACAGGTCGCTTGTCTTCGGGGACTCCCCCGATGCGGCTGACTGTCAACATGAACTGACAGGCCGAGTCAAGATGTTCTGCAAGGGTTGTCCCTTCCCTGACGCCGTACTGGTGATGGGCTGCGTGACGTTCGTAAAGCTGGGGTCGAATTTCGCTGAAATACCGTTCTTCTAAGGTTTTGGGAGGACGGTTCAAAAGTCGGCGCTGGTTTGACACGATCGATTCCTCATGTAAAATTTCCTGCTTGGGACAAGCTTTTGAGTTGCCAACAACTTCTGTAAGTGCAATGATTGTACTTTCTGGGTGTGCAGGCAATTACTATTTACAATAAAGTCAATATAGCACGAAATTTCTTAAGTACAAGTATATTTGCCAAATGTCGCGAAAAAAAGAAGCACTCACCCTTTCAGTCCCGCCGGAAACCAAGGAACAGCTAGAGGCGATCGCCCTTCGCCTCGGTATCAAATGGGGCAAAAGTCCCAGCGTATCGGGGTTATTGGTCGCGATCGCCCAGCACAAGTTAGAAGTTGGTGAACCCTTCACCCTCAACTCCACCGAAGTCGCAGCCTTACAACAAGGCATCAGACTGCTGATCGACTCAGGCTATGTTGAGCAAGCGCGATCGGTCTCACAACTGCTTGTAAGTCGGGGAAACCTCGCAGCCCCCCTGCGCCAATCGCTCCTCCAACAAGTTATCCAGCCCACCGCAGCGTGGCGCATTCAAGCCGAAGAATACATGAACAACGGACAACCCTTTCTTGTCCTGTACCGCAATCCCAAAGGAGAGAATTTGGCATATACAGTGCGCTATGCCGAGATTTCCCCCGAAGAAAAGCGCTTTTACCTAGAAATTTGGTGCGAAGAGACTGATGACATCAAAAATCCCGATTATCCCGAACTCATCCACAATCGCTGTCTGCGGTTCGATCGCATTCAGTCGATTGTCAAAACGGACGGACAGTGGCGCGATGAAGGCTTAGATTATTTAAAAGTGTACTTGCACTTTTATCGTGGCATGGTGAAAGCCTACGAACCGAGGGCAAGAGATATCAGCAATGAAGTCGTGGGAGATGTTCGCCAAGTCGTGCGGCGCGTTTCCAATCCCTTTTGGTTGATTCGAGAGGTGTTTCGGTACGGGGAAGATTGCGTCATTGTCTCTCCAGACAGCGTGCGCGATCGATTCCAACAAAAATTGATTGCCCTCTGTCGCCAGTACAACCTCGAAATCCGCGATTAGATCAAAAAAAAGCAGCCGGTAAAGGCTGCTTTGACAAAAAAACCGTTGTTGAGTTAGAGGAGAAAACTTTAAATCGAATTCAAATTACCGCTGTTTCCACTCCTGCCTGAGTTTCCACTATTTTCATCTACCGCTGACTCACCTTGCCTTCAGAACAAAACTTCAAATCCCGATTAGAATGCTGCTGAAAGTTCGTTGACCACTTTCACTCGGCCTCTGAGCACCGCCCGCAACAAGCGGTTGACACAGCCTCTGTCTTCGTCATTCAGAGAGTCGTCGAAGGTGGCGGCCATCAAACCGTAGCGATCCGCCAGAGTCAAAACGCCTGTATCGGTTACAGAAGCGAGGATTTCAGAGATAGCGCCGGGGAGGAGTTGTACGGGGTGCATGGCAGTGCGGTTGAATTCGATATATTTATCATCTTCTGGTTTCCTCAAAAGATCGGTGATATTAATAAGGCCGCGAAGGTGATTCTCTAGGGTGAAAGCAAGTGATCCGAGTAGAGTAAAGTTGTGAGTTGCGTCACAGGGTCACAGGTTGCTGCAGGCAATTCCATCCCGCGCCGATTTTTGGGTAGGACGTGGGGCTGACGGCATTTCGCTAAAATGATCGTTAATCCCCCAACCCGTTTAATTTTTACCCCTGTACCGAAAATGCTTGATTTTCTCAATCCCATTTTGGGCCGCAAGCCCGATCGCATCAAAGCCAATGTGGAAATCTATACTTGGCAAACCTGTCCCTACTGCATCCGCGCCAAAACTTTGCTGTGGTGGAAAGGCGTAAATTTCACGGAATACAAAATTGATGGCGACGAAGCGGCTAGAAAAGCAATGGCCGATCGCGCTAACGGACGCCGCAGCGTGCCCCAAATTTTCATTAATAACCAACACGTAGGCGGCTGCGATGACATTCACAAACTCGATGGAGATGGAGAGTTAGATTCGCTGCTAGCTCAACCAGCAGTTTAAATTAGTGTAGGTTGGGTTTCCTTCCACCGGCTCAACCTACAAATTTACAAATCTTTGGCAAATTTACTTAGATTGTCTTGCCGCCATTTAGCATCGGCGCGCCTGTCTGTTGGCAATTCTAAGACGCGAATCCCGCTATTTGGCAAAAAACTTAATTTTTGTTTGAACTGTTCCCAATCGTCTATTATCTCGTGTTCCACGCCGTAAGTTGCACACAACTGAGCAAAATTTATCTGCTGCGGCGTGGCAAAAAACTCTTCAAAGGGCGGGTCAAATTTGGCAACGGGCAACATTTCAAAAATTCCGCCCCCGTTGTTATTAATTAATATGATTGTCAGATGACCGACAAATTTATTTTTAATTAAAAAACCGTTCGTATCGTGCAAAAGTGTTAAATCGCCTGTTAGCATGATGCTGCTTTGATTGCGGTGAGCAACTCCCAAAGCTGTTGATAATGTGCCGTCTATGCCGTTAGCTCCGCGATTGACAAAAGTTTTTATTTCTAAGTTGTTTGGCTTCCAGAAAAACTCGACATCTCGGACGGGCATACTGTTGGCAATAAATATCGGTGTTCCCGGTGGCAAAATTTGGGAAAGCAGCCAGGAAACTTTGGGCTCGATTATGTTGTTAATTGGTGATATTTTTTGGTCTATTGTTTGTCTGACTTGGATTTCGGTGTTGCGCCAAAGTTGGAGGTATTCGTTGGAGGGAGAGGTTAGAACCCCCCCTAACCCCCCCTTAATAAGGGGGGGGACAAGAGTTGATTCCCCATTCGTCAGGGGGGGGATTTGATGGGAGATATTAGTGGTAGCAGGGGTTCGATCCCCCTCTAACCCCTCCTTAATAAAGGGGGGGACAAGAGTTAATAGAGTTGCGAGATTAGTTGCGATATTTTCTGGGGAGGTTCGCAGGTGAATTGTTTTGCCGTGTAGCGGATCGAAGTTGTGGTGGCTGGGGTCGATTATGTAGCGTTTTGGTTGGGTTTTGTCTAGCCAGTTTCGCAGTTCTTTGCTTGTCGGTAAGTCTCCGATTTGAATCGCGATTTCTGGGGTTAATTTATCTGCTAGTTCGCGGTTTCGCAGGATTAAATCGTAGGTAGAAATTAGATAAGGATTGAGTTGGGCGTAGTTTCTGACTGGGGATAGTCCTTCTGCTAAAACGGGCCAGTTTAAGGATTTGGAAATTTGGGCGATCGCACTACAGTATTTTTCGGGAAATTGAGGCTGTGCAACGCCTGCAATAATAATCCCTTTGCTGCACTTTTGCCACTGTTGCATGGTACTTTCTTCTCCCCCCCTTAATAAGGGGGGGCTGGGGGGGGTAGAGCTTTCTCCTGCGAAAATGGGTTCTAATCCTGCAAAGAAATCTTCGGGATTAAATTCTGTTTCTAAAGCTTCTACGGCTATGTCTGGAATGGGTACAAGCGGGTCGCGTAAGGGGATGTTGAGGTGGACGGGGCCGGGAGTTGGAAATTGCGATCGCTCCCAAGCATACACGATCGTCTGCCGCAGATAGTCTAGCATTCCTCGGGACGCAGAAGGCATCGCTAATTCGGCTTGCCAGTTCGGATAATTGCCGTATATTTTCACTTGGTCGATCGCTTGTCCTGCGTGACAGTCCCGCAGTTCTGGAGGTCGATCGGCGGTGAATATTAGCAGCGGAATTCGACTTTCTCTCGCTTCTATTATAGCAGGATAAAAGTTAGCTGCTGCGGTTCCCGATGTGCAAATTAGTGCTGTTGGCAAATAGGATTTTTTGGCAATTCCTAATGCAAAAAAGCTGCCTGAACGTTCGTCGAGTATGGGAATAGTTTCTATTTTTTTGTTTTGAGCAAAGGCTATTGTTAGCGGTGCCGATCGCGAACCGGGACAAATCACGGCTGTAGTTAATCCCAGTCGTTGCAATGTCTCTGCTAATACGGAAGCCCAGACGGTATTTGTGTTGCGAAAATCTATTGGCATTGCTAAACCTGAGTAGCTCAACTCTGTATTGTGCTAGGATATTATACTCAAATAATTGTCAGGATACATTTTTATGATTCTTGAGGCGGTTGTGCTTCATGTCAAATCTGGCTATGAGGGAGATTTTGAGATAGCTTTTAGAGAAGCCTCCAGTCTGATATCGTCTATAGATCAATGGCACTGAAAAAGTCTCAATCACCTAG
Source organism: Microcoleus sp. FACHB-DQ6 (assembly GCA_014695175.1). Classification (GTDB taxonomy): domain Bacteria; phylum Cyanobacteriota; class Cyanobacteriia; order Cyanobacteriales; family Microcoleaceae; genus Microcoleus. The sequence goes on from JACJNV010000027.1 coordinate 23,888, forward strand.
CCTGTTTACTTTTTAAGATAGAGCGAGGTTCCTGCATTCGAGGATACGGCTTCGGTCTGCATTTCAAAACTCTAGGTTCGG
>JACJNV010000270.1 GCA_014695175.1 Microcoleus sp. FACHB-DQ6
CTACAAAAAACAGCACAAATTGCTCTCTTCGTGTTGCTTAGATAACGCAAATGAATCCGCATTGCTTCTGATTCGGCAGTTGCTAAAGGGTTGATGGCTGGGCTGCTAAATCTACCATTACCAACTGCAACTATGCCGGCAAATAACATCAGTAACGGAAAAATTTGGCAGCGAAGGCTGAAAATTAGGCGCGACTCTGGGGTATTTAATAGCGGTAGGGGCAGCGCTATCACAAAATAACCAATCAGTACAAAAGTAAGGCAGAAGATTAAGGCAGAAATGCCTTGCCGAACAACTATTTGCTGTTGTTGATTGAAACTGAGTGAATTAATCATTGTTTACACAAACCTTATTGTAGGTTTTTTATACCTAGAGATTTTACGTAAACCCGATCGCACCTTGGCGTCTCCACACCAGTTGTCGGTAGATATCCGCTATTTTCGTACATTCTCACAGCTTCTTTGAGAATGCTAGCAGTTTCAATCCAGATTTCATCAAAGCCGCGAGCGAGAATTTTACTTTCCAATTCTTGCAGTAAAAATTTCCCCAAACCCTGTCCTCTTGCTGCGGGCAAAATATACATTTTGCGAATTTCCACAGCATTATTTCCGCGCTCAATCGGATAGTAAGCCGCCGTACCCACTATTTTATCCTGCCGTTCAACTACCCAAAATTCGCCGCCTTGATTGTGATAATGTAGTTCTACATCATAGACATCTCGATCTGCCCCGTGAGGTTCGCATTTTAAACCGTATTCTGCTAAAACATCCCTAATTAAATAGAACGCCTCAGCGCGATCGCGCGTTTCCCAGGAACGAATTAAAAAATCGAGATGTTGGGTTTTCATTAGTGGTTGCAACTTAATATTTATTTGTTGACTTTAGCAACTGTAAAATTATTGATTTTTTGTGTTTTACAGTCTTTAAATACACCTAGCTCTTAACTGTGAATTCTCGGTTCAGGATGAAGTATTGCCAGCAACTCGCTCTCTACTAATGATAATTCCTCCAACCTCTCCATCACAATATCCCGATCGAAATAAGTTGTTGCCAAAATCCAATATACACCGTAATGGCGCGCCTCCGAAGCCATCAAACTGCGGTAAAACTTAGCTAATTCCGCGTCGGGACAGCGATCGCCCAGCAGCCCCAACCGTTCGTGACTGCGCGCTTCTATCAAACCAGAAACCAACAATGAATCCAAAAGCCTTTCGGGTTCCTGCTTGCGAATTTGGGCGGACAAACCTGCACCGTAGGGAGGTGCAGCCAAAGGGCCTAAAGCAATGCTGCGCTTTTCTAACCGCTGGTTGACTTGCTCGAAATGCTCTAATTCTTCGCGGGCGATCGCCGTTAGCATCCTCACCAATTTTTCCCGTGCTGGGTAGCGAAACATTAAATTTAACGCTACTCCCGCCGCTTTCCGCTCGCAGTGAGAATGGTCTAATAAGATTGTATCCAAATGGGCGATCGCCTGTTCTACCCAAGCTTCCGAAGTCGGCTGTTTTAAAAACTTAATAGTTGGCTGTGTTGAAGTCATTAGTCATTAGTCAGCATTTATCCTATTTTACCTAATTTTTCAAACACCGCATACATATCACCAGCAAACTTTTTCGGATTCCACAGCGGGGACAAATTGGCTGGAAGTTTAGATTTCACCAACTGTGCTTTAATTGCATTTTTCAATTCAGGTTCTTTACCCAATTTTACACCAACTTCCACATATTCCGACCAAGACCAAGCCACACCAGTTTCAATTCCCAAAGCCTGCAAAAACGAATAACCCATTCTCGACAAAAATTGCTCTCCCGTGCGAGTCACCACTGGCAAATTAAACCACAAAGCCTCTAAAGTGTGAGTTCCTCCGTTGTAAGGATAAGAATCTAACAAAACATCGGCCAGCAAATAGATAGTTCTGTGTTCTTCCTCAGTAGCAAACCTTGGCAAAAACTTAATTCGGTGCTTGCTCACTTTCTCAGCTTCGCAAGCTTGGTGATATGCAGCCTCAAACACCGCAGCATCGCCTAAAGCTTTGTGAATTAAAATACTGTTTGGCACTTGTTTGAGAATCGCAACTTGGGCTTGTACCAACTCGTGATTGAATTTTCTGCCTGGTGCAACGCACAGGTAAACTATCTGATCCAAACCGATCCGATTCGACCTTCTCAAAGCAACGGGATCGACTCCATATCTCTGAAAACCGGACACCGCTACAAAGGAATCCGGCATCCTAATTAGCTGCTCGTCATAATATTTTTCCCGCCCGGCTGGGTGCGAGTGCCAGTCTGTAAGAAAGTAATTTTCCGGCGATAGGTAAGGGGCGTCAAATCCCAGCCAAGAAACACAAACTGGTGCGGGTTTTTGGTAGAGAATGTCAGCGTGAACTGGTACGCTGAGAGAATCTAAATCCACTAAAACGTCCAATTCATCTTGCTGAATTTTGTCGATAATTTCTGCGGAATTGGCAAGTCCGTTCGGGTAGGTTGTCGGAAAAGTCAGTTTGCCCCAAGTTTCAAATTGCTGAGTGCGATCGTCAGGAACAATTCTTTCGGAAGCGTACAAATAAACATTCGGTGTGATGTCTGACAATTCGCGAATGATGTCTGCGCTGCACCAACCTACAGAATGGCGGCTGAAGTGATTGGACAAAAAGCCGATTTTTAACTTGCTGGATGGAACACTTGGTTTGAAACTGTAATTTGCGGGTTGAGAAAAATTAGGTTTAATACATTGGTCGATATACTTTTGGGCAATTAATCTGTAAAGTTGTGAGTTGGCTTCCAAGTCATCTCGCAAATAGGGCGTGCTGAATAACAAGTTTGCATAAAGCGATTTAATTTCCACCGGGCTAGCGGTTTCTAAGTTTTGCTGCAAGTACGACTCTAGCTCTAAAAATCTATCGCCCGCAATTTGATTTAATCCCGACACTTGATAGGTGCTGATGAAGTAAATCGCGGTCATAATTGGATCAGTCTCGCCACACATTTGGCTGTATTGGTGCACGGCTTGCCGCGCGGCAGCTAAATTGCTAGTATCTCTGAGGATGCCGCACAAATGTTGGTGGGCAGAAATAAAATCTGGTTTAATTTCTAGGGCTTTTTGAAGGTTGGGTATTGCGTCTTTAAATTGACCCTGGTGGCGCAAAACTCGGCCAATTTGACAGTATGCTTCGGCTAAATCGGGTTTGAATGCGATCGCCTGCTGCCATGCAGCCACCGCCTCATCTAACTTCCCTTGCCGCGCTAATTTATCTCCTAAATTTAAGTGAAAATCTACCTCAGCAAGCTGGGGATTGAGTTCGAGAGCTTTTTGCTCGTATGCTACCGCTGCATCCGGCTGCCCCTGCTGTTTCAGTGCCCCTGCCAAATTCCAGTAAGCAGCAGCCAAATTTGGTTTAAGTTCGATCGCCTTTTCGTAATTGACAACCGCCTCCACCAAATGCCCTTGTTTGTAGAGCATACTGCCCAAATTAGCATAAGCCTCAGCAAAATCGGGATTCAGAGCGATCGCCTCGGAATAAAACCGCATCGCTTCCTCAATTTGGCCGCTTGCTTGCTGC
>JACJNV010000271.1 GCA_014695175.1 Microcoleus sp. FACHB-DQ6
ATAATCCCCACTTATAAATGGGGGGACTCGATACAGAAAAAACTTATATTTAACTCTGTTTGAATATATAGATCGCTCCTGTTCTTAGTTTGCGATCGATTATTCAGCAAACCCTATGTAGATTATGGGTGGAAATTAAAGAGTGTTTGTGAAGCCGCTCATACTAATTAATGACTAACTTTGCGTTCAGTAACTAAAGTCAAACTTACCCATTCACCCCGCTCATTGTAACTGCGAATCATCCGAAACCGCAAGTCAGGTTCTACCAACCAACCGGCCTCGAAAAATATAGGTTTTCCCAATTCAATCTTGACAGGTAAAGTGCAAGAACCGCCGTCAGGAAGGAGCAAAACTTGCACGGGTGAAGCACCTTCGTTAAAGTGCAGAACTGAACCGTCAATCCTGCCGCTAGAACTGATAACGGTAGCATTACTGCCAAAAGTAATTTTATACACTAGGCGATCGCTACTTTCTAAATGCAATTGCATTTTGCTTGAATAAATGTCAGGAGAACGCCCATCTGGATACATTGTCACGGCTTCGCCCTGCCACTCTCCCAGCAAATCCTCAACAGTTAAATGCGGACGTTCGGGGACATTTTTATCAAGCTGCTTTTCCCGAATTAAGGTAATTTTGGATAAATTGCCGTCGGTATTGTAGATCATAGGGAAGCGCAACCGGCGATAATTGTAGATAAAACCCAACTCGGCACCGCACTCAGAAAAAGGCGCTAGTTGAATAGTACCCAGAGAAAAAGCTCCATTCTCAAAAAATAGGGTATCTCGTCCCAAAGCTTGAATTTCTAGAACAAGTTCGTTGACTTCCGGTTCGCCGACACCGCTAGGATTTGGGTAAAACCGACGGAGATTCAATCGCACAGTTTTGTTGTCATTGAAACCTTCGAGAGAAAGAATGCTAGGAATATCTTTAAGTACCTCTCCTCGCGTTGATAGCTGAGTGAAGGAACCGTGCCATTCTCCCAAGTTTTGCAGAAAATTTTCCCACTGCCCTACCATATTCTTACCTTTCGATATATGTCTAAAAATAGAATTATAACTCTACTGACGGATTTTGGATTAAGCGATGTTTATGCAGGAGTGATGAAAGGTGCGATCGCCCAAATTAACCCGCACTTAAAAGTCATTGACATTACGCACCAAATACCATCTCAAAATATTGCGGCGGCGAGGTTTTGTTTGATGACTGCTTTTGCTTATTTTCCGCCGGAAACCGTACACGTTGCTGTCGTCGATCCGGGTGTGGGAAGCAAGAGACGGGGGGTGGCGGTTAAATGTGCTAATTGCTTTCTTGTCGGGCCGGATAACGGGTTGTTTAGCGGGGTGTTGAGTCGGGAAAGTGCGATCGCCTGTGTCGAACTCACGAATTCTCAATACTGGCGCACACCTCAACCCAGCAGCACTTTCCACGGTCGCGATATTTTTGCAGCAGCGGGCGCTCACTTGGCGAACGGGGTGGCGTTGGAAGACTTGGGAGGGGCGATCGACCCTGCAAGTTTACTACAGTTAGAGATACCAAATTGTGCCGTTACAGCCACAGGTATAGAAGGCTGTGTTCAATATGTCGATCGCTTCGGCAACCTAATTACTAATATCCCGAATAATTGCATTATAGGTAACAATTGGTCATTGACAATTAGCAAGAGTTCTGATGCAATTCGCATCCGCAGCGGTAAAACCTACAGCGACAGCCAACCGGGCGATTTAATTGCCATAACTGGTTCTGACGGTTGGGTAGAAATTGCCGTTAATGGTGGCAGCGCTCAATCAGTATTAAAATTGGAATGCGGAGCGATCGTGCAGTTGCTTTTTGAAACTAACAATTAAAATCATCTCTTTCAGTCCCTCTCTGCTGAAAAATTGTTCGTGTAGAAGCGATTTCAAGAGACAGTTTCATATCTGAAATAATAATTTGACTATTGAGCCCAATTAAAAACAATAATTATTAACTTCAAAAAGGAGCCTATTTTGAGGTAAAATCAATCCTGATGCTTCCTCAGTTAACAATTGGTTGTATATTGTATCCGCTTGCCAAAAATATTCTTGAGGCAAAAATCTAAATATTGATGCAGCAACATATTGTTTTTCTTTTTCAAAGCTTATCCAGTTTCTTGATAATTGTTCTGCTGCATAACCCGTAGTATTAGAACCAGAAAAAATATCTACTACCAAGTCTCCCGGTTCAGTAAGAAAATTTATAAAAAATGACGGTAATCTTTGAGGGAAACGTGCCGGATGCGCCTTAACCTTAAACTCTTTGCACCAACGCAAGTATTGAGAATTACTTTCCGAATTAGAAATCTCTAGCAAATTAGATGGAATAGCACCTCCATTATCTTTGGCAAATCGATCGCTAATATTGTGACCGGAAGGACGTTCTTTGGGTGTGTAAAATTCATCAGCATTTTTCAAAAGTTTTTTCATTCTCTCAGAATACTCTACTTTGACTTTACTAATATTCGCTTGAGGTTGATTCGTTTTGGAAAGCCACCAAACAGTATTCACAGAATCTTTAGCCCGGATTTTCTTTTTATTCACCCACTCTATAGGAGATGGAAGTTTTGAAGGATTAAACCAGAAAAATTCTTGAGCAAGTTTAAATTCATATTCGTCACATAATCTAATAAGTACGCGGTAATTATACAGCGACCGTACAGGTATTCCTTTTTGATAAGCACCTCCAAGGTCTATAACAAAACTTCCCGTATCCTTAAGAACTCTTTTAATTTCAGGAGCAAAGCCCAGCAGCCAATCAACATATAAATCTTGATCTTCATTTCCATAACTCTTTTGGCGTTGCAATGCAAAAGGAGGGGATGTAATCACCAAATCTACAGAATTGCTAGCTAGACTATTCAGGAGATGAAGAGAATCTCCCAAATAAGATTGACCGTATTGGGTGGTGTAAATTGGGGCGGGCAAAATGTTACTCATGCTTAATTTATATTAGTTTAAGGTACAACAGACACAGCCTACTGTCATTATATCAAAATCCGTACTGTCAGTATTACTAAATCCGTACTTTCAGTACGTTGTGTTGTGTATAAATTCTTCGTACCATTCACAAAGCGAACTTTCAGTTCGTTTTTATGAATTGTGAGGGGTATGAATTACAAAGAAGCCAGACAACAATTTGCGGTCAAGGTAAGTCAGTTACGCAGAGAAAAAAGGATGACACAGGACGAGTTAGCAGAACTCATAGACAAGACTACTGACTATATCAGCTTATTGGAACGCGGTGAAAGATCGCCATCCTTTGAAGTTATTTTCGCTCTAGCTGAAGCGCTCGATGTACCCGCTACTTATTTAATCAGTTTTAGCCAAAGTGGCGAGAGTACAGCTCTCATTAGCACCCTAATAGCTGAACCAGTTTCTCCGTCAGTTGTAGAGCCTGTTGAAGAGGCTGTTACCACGGAAGCAGAACGCATTTCAGATGCTAAACGGCTAGAAAATGCTATGAAAAGCATCCAAGAATTGCAAAATCTGGCTAGTGAATATGGTATTGCGGATATTTTTCAAGATAACGGGGGAAAGACTTTACAGTTATTAATCCTTTTAGGGTTGCGGATATCGCCGGGACGTGAAGGAAACGATGCTATTGATGCTGAAGGAAAAGAATACGAACTTAAAACAATAAATATTTCTCTCAATAGAAGCGGTGGGGTCACTACTCACCATCATTTAAATGAAATTATACTTGACAAATATCGCAGAGTAGAAGCTTGGTATATTGGACTGTATGAAGGCATAACTCTCAAAGAGATTTATAAACTTACACCGGAAATGCTGGAACCTAAATTTAAAGAATGGGAAGAAAAGGTGAGGCTAAGGAACGAGCCGCTAAACAATCCTAAAATTCCCTTAAAATTAGTGAAAAAAGGGCAACTTGTCTACTCTCACAGTAAATAATAGTTGCCCGATAAATAAATTTTAAAGGAAATTAGGTTGTGTTTGTGTAGAAGTGATACGTTGCCTACAGGTAGCGACTTTTACACTCCTCAAGCTACCACGAAATTAACCAACTTTCCAGGCACCACAATTACCTTTTTAATCTCCTTACCTTCAAGGTGACGCTTGGCCAATTCCGACTCGCGAGCAAACTTTTCCAAAGCAGCTTTGTCAGCACCTGAAGGCACTTGAATTGTGCCGCGAGTTTTGCCCATAACTTGAATTACCAGCGTAATTTCATCGGTAACTAATGCAGATGGATCGACAGTCGGCCAAGTTTGCGTATGCACCGATTCACTGTTACCAGTATTGTGCCACAATTCATCAGCAATATGCGGCGCAAAAGGCGCTAACAAGCGAATCAAAGTGTTAATCCCTTCTGCATAAATTGGCGAATCTTTACATTTAGCATCATTCAAAGCATTGCTGAGTTTCATCATTTCAGAAACAGCAGTATTGAACTGATAATCGCCCTCCAAATCTTCGCTCACTGCCTTAATTGCAGTGTGAATCGCGCGTCGCAAATCCTTCTCAATTTTGCTTAATTCAGCATTCTCTCCTGCTTGATCGGGGGTGGCAGGGACTCGTCCAGCAAACTCTGTAACCACGCGCCAAACGCGATTTAAAAAGCGAAATTGCCCTTCCACATCAGCGTCGTCCCACTCCAAATCCTTCTCTGGGGGCGCTTTGAATAAAATAAACATCCGCGCCGTATCTACCCCATATTTGCCCATAACTTCCAAGGGGTCAACACCATTGTATTTTGATTTGGACATCTTCTCGTAGAAGACTTCCAAAGCTTCGCCAGTTTGAGGATCTTTGGGATTTGCGGGGTCTATATCTGCTGGGGGAACGTATTTGCCAGTAACAGGATTTTTATAGGCCATTGCTTGCACCATGCCTTGAGTTAACAGGCGTTTAAATGGTTCGTCACAATCGATCAAACCCCGATCGCGCAAAACCTTGGTAAAGAACCGCGAATACAGCAAGTGCAAGATTGCGTGTTCGATGCCGCCCACATATTGGTCTACGGGCATCCAATCGTTGGTCTTCGCCGTATCGAAGACTTTCTCTTGATTTTGAGCATCGGGATAGCGCAAGAAATACCACGATGAATCGATAAAAGTATCCATCGTATCTGTTTCTCGCTTCGCGGGAGTGCCGCAACTCGGACAAGGAACGTTTACCCATTCTTCCATCTTTGCCAAGGGCGAACCTTTGCCAGTAAATTCTACATTTTCTGGCAACAATACGGGCAAATCCGATGCGGGTACGGGGACTGTTCCGCAGGTGGGACAGTGAATTACGGGAATCGGAGCTCCCCAATAACGCTGTCTAGAAATTAGCCAATCTCTCAAACGATATTGCACTCGCGCTTTGCCATAACCTTCATTTTCGGCATATTCAATCACTGCTGCTTTGCCTTTAATTGAATCCATGCCGTTGAAGTTTGCGGAATGAATCATAATTCCTGGTTCGGTGTAAGCTTCCGTCAGCGGCAGCTCATCATCATCCACAATTACTACTTTAATTGGCAGTTGATATTGATTGGCAAATTTGAAATCTCGCGTGTCGTGGGCCGGTACTCCCATAACTGCGCCGGTGCCGTATTCGTACAGCACATAATCGGCAATCCAAATGGGAATTTCTTCGCCGTTGAAAGGATTGATTGCTTTGCCGCCTGTGGGGATGCCACGCTTTGGTTTGTCTTCGGCTGTGCGATCGATCTCGCTTTGGGCGGCGACTTCTTTGATGAAGGTTTCTACAGCGGCTTTTCTGTCTTCCGTTGTCACGCGCTGAGTTAGTGGATGTTCCGGCGCTAAAACAAGGTAACTGACGCCGTAAACTGTATCGGGACGTGTGGTAAAAACGGCGATTTTTTCATCCATTCCCACAATCGGAAATTCTAAGTAAGCGCCGACTGATTTGCCTATCCAGTTGGCTTGCATTAATTTGACTCTTTCTGGCCAATCTGGCAATTTGTCTAAGTCGTTTAATAACTGTTCGGCGTAATCGGTAATTTTGAGGAACCACTGCCGCAATAATTTGCGCTCGACTTTGGCACCGGAACGCCAGGAACGACCTTCGTTATCTACTTGTTCGTTTGCTAAGACTGTTTGGTCGATCGGGTCCCAATTAACTGCGGCTTCTTTTTGATAAGCTAATCCTGCTTCTAAAAATTGTAAGAAAATCCATTGAGTCCACCGATAATAATCGGGAGAACAAGTTGTAACTTCTTTTGTCCAATCAAAGGAAATGCCGAGACGGCGAAATAAGCCTTTCATTTGGGCAATATTTTCATACGTCCATTTTGCCGGGGGAATTCCGCGCTCGATGGCGGCATTTTCTGCGGGCAAACCAAAAGCGTCCCACCCCATCGGATTCAATACGCGATAGCCTTGCATTCGCTTGAGTCTGGCAATTACATCGATGATTGTGTAGTTGCGGACGTGGCCCATGTGCAGGTTTCCCGACGGGTAGGGGAACATGGATAAGGCATAAAATTTAGGCTTTTGCGTATCTTCTGGCATCTGGTCTAAGTTTTGCTCAGCCCATGTCTGCTGCCATTTTTCTTCTATGGATTGGGGGTTATATCTGGAATCCACAACAATTGCTCCGTGCAGGGTTTAGTAATGTTTGCTTCAGTATTTTTACACATTCAAGGGGCTTCGATTCTGATTTTTCTGAGCTCTAAGGATTTTGGCTCTAATCTCTGTATTATATATTGTAGTATATGTAATTTTAGCTGGGGGGCGATCGACCAAATATCCCCGTTCGCCCTGAAAAGAATAAGACTTACCCACGGCTGGTCAGAAACGGGGTTTTTACGAGCATACTTCGTTACAGTCGGCCAAACCGCAAAAAACCCGGTTTTTTTGGTCTTGATGCGTAAGTTTTAAAAGAATAAATAACCCCAATTCCCAGAAACCAGATTTCTGAGATAAACCGGGTTTCTTAGCATTTATTCCGGCTTAAATGCTATCTGGCTCGCACAGCAATGTACCTTTTAATTTGTCATCGGGTCGGGGCGGGTTTACGAGATTATGGGTTTTAGGCAATTATTGTTGGTGAAACCCGCCCCTACATAAATATTTTTTAACCCGCAATTTATCATTGGTAATTGATAATTTTGTATGGGCTGGTTTTACCAACTATCTATGTTTAAAACCAATAATTTCATAAACCCGCCCCCACCCAACGACTCCTAAAATTAGAAAAAATGGCGATCGGCGATCGAATATATCGCTCATTGGCGTTCTAATTTTGTCAATTCTTTCTGGGCAAACTCGCGGAGTTTTTGGTCGCGATCGTTCTGAGAACGATCGCGCACAAGTTCTAAAGTTTGAGGGCGATCGGGATATAGCTCAATCATAACTTCAAGAGCTGCTAGTCGCACATCCCAATTATCGTCTGATTGAGCCTGTTGTTTGAGCCAAGGTACGGTTTCCGGGTCATCTTTCCACCCCCGTGCTAATTCTTGGACTGCTGCATACCGCACAACCCAATGATCGTCTGATTGAGCCTGTTGTTTGAGAATGGGTAAGATTTCCGGGTCATCTTTCCACCCCCGTGCTAATTCTTGTACTGCTGCTTGTCGCACAGCCGAATTATCGTCTGATTGAGCGCGTTGTTTGAGAATGGGTAAGGTTTCTGGGTCATCTTTCCACCCCCCGGCTAATTCTTTTACTGCTGCTTGTCGCACAGCCGAATCATCGTCTGATTGAGCGCGTTGTTGGAGAATGGGTAAGGTTTCTGGGTCATCTTTCCACCCCCCGGCTAATTCTTTTACTGCTGCATATCGCCCAGCGGAATCATCGTCTGATTGAGCCAGTTGTTTGAGCCAAGGTAAGGTTCTTGGGTCATCTTTCCACCCCCGTGCTAATTCTTGTACTGCTGCTTGTCGCACATCCGAATTATCGTCTGATTGAGCG
>JACJNV010000272.1 GCA_014695175.1 Microcoleus sp. FACHB-DQ6
AACGTTCCAGTTGTTCCCAGAGGCCAAGGGTTGAGGTTGAGCGTCTTTGAGGTTTTCCCCACCGAGTCCGCTGCTTTTGAATAGTTTGGCGATCGCCTCATTGCTTCTTTTCAAAGCAGCCTGATTTTCTTTAATTGCTGCCTCATTGTTGCTACGTTTCAATTCTTCTTGTTTGACCAGCAATTCCTGCTGCAACTGCCTCTCAATGGCTAATTGTGTTTCTGTTCCTGGCAGTTGTTCCAGAAATTCTAGTTTTGCCGTGCCGCCCAAAACTCGTTCAGCTTGCTGCGGGTCATTTACTCCGGGCAACTGCACGAGAATTTGGTCTTCTCCTACTGTTTGGACTAATGCTTCGGAAACTCCCAAACCGTTGACGCGGTTTTCGACAATCCGCCGCACTGCTTCTAACATTCCCTGGTCAATTTTGGGAATTGTGGGGGTAGTTTTTACTTGAATTGTGAGTTGCGACCCTCCTTGCAAGTCTAATCCCAGCCGCGTCGGAATTGTTACTATTACAGTAATGGCAGCGATGATTAAAACAAAAATTAGGGCTAATACGGAACGTTGTTTTTGCATATTTAATTATTAGTCATTGGTCAGTTGGCAGTTGTCCGTTGGCAGTTGTCCGTTGGCAGATTTTAGTCATCAGTCATCAGTCATCAGTCAACAGTCATCAGTCAACAGTCAACAGTCAACCAATGACTACTGACTAATCACTATTTATACTCGCAAAGCTACCATTTTTTGGACTGCCTCGACAATTTGGTTGGGCTGGACAATGGTCAGTCTTTCCAAATTGCCGTTGTAAGGTGTGGGAATATCTTGTGAAGACAGCCGCAAAACCGGTGCGTCGAGTTCGTCAAAAAATCGATCGCTAATCGAAGCAATTAGTTCGGCACCAATGCCTCCTGTTTTCATGCACTCCTCTACAATAATTACTTTGTGAGTTTTGCGAATAGATTCGCCAATTGTCTCCATGTCCAGGGGTTTGAGAGAAATCAGGTCGATTACTTCTGGATCGTAACCTTCTTTTACCAGGGCGGGCACGGCTTGCATGACGTGGTGCCGCATCCTCGAATATGTCACGATTGTGACATCTTTGCCCGATCGCACAATTTCTGCTTTGTCAAGCGGCACTAAATATTCTGTTTCTGGCAAATTTTCTTTGAGATTGTAAAGAAGAACGTGCTCGAAAAACAGAACGGGGTTATCGTCGCGGATGGCTGATTTTAAGAGTCCTTTGGCGTTGTAGGGAGTCGAACAGGCGACTATTTTCAAACCCGGTACTGCTTGGAAATATGCTTCTAAGCGCTGGGAGTGTTCCGCGCCGAGTTGCCGGCCCACGCCGCCAGGGCCACGAATTACCATTGGCATTTTGAAGTTGCCGCCCGATGTGTAGCGCAGCATTCCGGCGTTATTGGAAATTTGGTTGAATGCCAGCAGCAAAAAGCCCATGTTCATGCCTTCGATGACCGGCCGCAGTCCCGTCATTGCTGCGCCTACTGCCAGGCCTGTAAAGCTATTTTCGGCGATCGGGGTATCGAGCACTCTAAGTTCGCCGTATTTGTTGTAGAGGTCTTTGGTGACTTTATAGGAACCGCCGTATTGACCTACGTCTTCGCCGAGTACGAATACAGCGGAGTCGCGGGCCATTTCTTCGTCTAACGCCTCGCGGAGGGCGTTGAACAATAAGGTTTCTGCCATAGGAGGTGAAGCAATGATTGCAGGAGGGTCAGATTAGAATCTTAACCTTTTGGGGGTGTCGATCTAGGAGTCGAGCGCAAATTCGGCAATTGAACCCTGCACGATTGGCAAGACCATTATCATAATTATTTAATTTTGTCAAGTTCCGCCATTTATATCTCCGAAAAATGTTTTTGCAACAAATCGTGAATAAATCGGTAGCGCCGATCGCCCGTTTTTTGCAGCAGCAGGCGATCGGTCGCAGCATCGAGAAAACGCCTGTAATCCCAAGGAATGTAGCCGTTCGACCACAGCACGAGGCGCAAGATAAAACTTTCAATTCCGGGAAGTCCCGGCAACAAAGCACTAATTACCGCAGCAACAGCCCCCGCAATTATTCCCCAAATCGACCCGGAGACTAGGGTGGCAATTAATCCTAAAATCACCCAAATCAGCCCGCCAACCAGCTTAACTCCAAACTGATACTTGCGCCGTTCATCGGCTGTTTGCAGCCAGCTAGACGGTATGCGATCGAGGTAAAATTCTTGAATTCCTTGCTGTTCCATCCTTCTGGCCAACCATCCCAGCCAGTGGCGAATTTGTTCCGGCCGCAGTTCTTTACCTCTGGGATACTGCTTGACTTGTCCGGTGATTTGGTGGCGAATATAGGCAGTTAACAAATATTTGCGCTGTTCTTCTGCGGAAGTTATCCGCTTCCAAGCTTCGATTAAAATATCGTCGTAAGCCAGAGCCATCATGCTCAGAAGCAAGGGAACTTTTGCCAATTTCAACAACTCCGGCTCGTGTTCAATGCTGTACCAAAGTTCGCGACTTCTGGCTTCTAGCAGATAATTTTGAATTTGAGTTTCTGTTAAAGGTTTCAATAAAACCGCTGCTTGCAGGCGAAATCTAGTATCGCAGTTTTTGTAAGCTTCAAAACTGCTGCAAGCTACTAAATGTTTTGGTTTAAATTCGCTTTCAACAAACTGATTAATTGCTTGAATGCAGATATTTTGGCGGTGGGTTTCTACTTCGTCCAAGCCGTCGAGGAGAGGCAGCAATTTTTGTTCGGCAAGCCATTTTTTGCCGACAGCAGGAGAGATGCGGTATTTGAACTGAAGTTGAGCAATTAACCAATCTGCGATCGCCCCGGGTTCTGCTTTCCACGATCCGAGTTCAAACAGCACTGGTACTGGAAAACTAGCATCTGTTTGGGCGCGGGAAATTAACACCCGAGCTAATTCTAGCAGCGTCGTAGTTTTGCCTGCACCCGTGGCTCCCAAAATTACCAATTTGCCGCCGCTGCGATCGAACACTTTAGCAACGCTTGCCTTGGGAGGAAGCCGAAAACTCGGACGGTTGCCGGCTTTCACTTCCACATCCCAACAGCGGTTAACACCAAGAGGCGACGAGTCTTGACTGAGGTTAGCCAGTACAGCGGCGTGCAAAGACTGCGCCAGGCCTGCTTGGACTTCCTGCTTCACCTTCTCCAACAATCGATCGCGAGGCGGTTGTAATCTCAGAGGAATCAATTTTGACATTTTATGTACCTCGCGCTGAACGCTTACTTTCGCAAATTTGCGCGCAAATAACCCAGAGCAAGATTACCATCAGTATAGGCGTCCAGTATATATTGACTCAAATTATTGCGACAATTATCCATGTAAAATTTTATAGAAAAATTCTGACCCAGCGGCTCGCACTAAGTATTTCCACTATAAATTAACTGGCGATCGCCTCAACTCCCAAACAAAAATTATTAGTATAGATACAGAGAGGGTTTTTTATGTCATTTACTAAGGGTCAAATCATCACAGTAAGCTTAGCAGGACTGGCAACAGCGGTGGGAGTGGCTGTTGCAACTATACAGTCGGGTGCGATGAAACAATCCGATCTTCCCCTTGCAGAATCCCCGGCATCCACCAGAAACCAGATTGCAGGGCCGACGAACAACCCTGAATCTGGGCAATCAAAATCTCTGCAAGCACAAACCGAGGCTGCAGAATCTCCGAAATCCCAACCCCAACCTGCAAAAACCCCGGCTGTTCAATCCTCGCTAGTTGCAGGAGTCTCCCCGCGAAAAGTTGAGCCAGTAGTTGTCACACCGCCAAATTCGGGTTGCAAAATCAGTCAGGCTGTAGTCAGCGATCCGAATCCACCGCTAAATGTGCGATCGAGCCCCCAAGTAAGGGGCAGCCAAATTGTAGGAAAACTCAAAAATAATACCTTTGTTTCAGTCGCAGAAGAACAAAACGGTTGGCTGCGAATTACCGATCCAGTTCCCGGTTGGGTTGCGAAAAGACGCACCGAAAGCAGTTGTTCTAACGTCAACCAGCAGATTAATTTTTTGCCGGGAGGAGATGAGGCCATCGTCAAAGGTCGAATCATCGGCGGCGGCAGCCATTCTTACCGGATTCGCGTTAGAAAAGGTCAAACAATGACTGTTAGGAATCGGCAAGAAGTTTTCCCGCAAATTATAACTCCTCGTGGCAAACTTTTAGCCGGAGATCCTTATCAAGGCAATGAAACAGAGTGGACTGGAAAAGTGCCAGTAACAGGCAATTACACATTACAATTAGACTCAAATTTCCGGGGATACGAATACGAATTTTCCGTAAAATTGCAATAACTTTTCTGACATATTTAGGGTCACGGCAGTGCCGTGTCCCTACCCGGATCGGCGACTTTTAATAAATAGTATAATTAAGGAATCGTTCCAAGCGATATATCAAGAATCGCAAATTTCTGCCAATCTTCAGAGTCAAAGTGCCACCATTCAGTTGTGATACTCATAAATCCGTGTTTTTTCATTGCATCCTTAAGCACTTGACGATTTTTCCGAGATTCGGCGCTGCCGCCTTGATAATCTCCGTGAGCTTTTTCGGTAAAATCATCGTAAGGTGTGGGCATTTCTAATTCTTTGCCCGTGCGATCGACTAAAGTCAAATCAATAGCAGCACCGCGATTGTGCCGCGAACCCCTAGCAGGATTAGCAACATAGCGCGGATCTGGCCAAGCTTGCCACATTTGCTTAGTGACAGAGAAAGGCCTGTAGCAATCGTAAACTTTCAAACCCAATCCGATTTTTTCCAAATCTGTTTGAACTAGCCCTAACTGTTGAGCAACAGAACTTCTCAAGGCGCATTTCGATATAGGGTAAAGTTTTCGTTTCAAGAAATTGTTAGTAGTGGCGTATCGGATATCGAGGCGAATGTTGGGATTTACGGTGCGGATGTCAACCAGTCGCGCGGAACGGGGAAGTTGACTCATGAAAATACTTTCAGGTAATACTGGGTTTGGTTCTGGTTGGGTAATTTGCACTTGTGGCGGCTCCTGGGCGCGAATAGATGTTGTATAACTCAGTGTGGTTGTAGATAGTAATATTAGAGCGAATACAATTAAATATTTTGTAAATCGGTTGAATTTCATAGCTCGGTTAAGTGGATATTTAATAGAGTTTTTACATTTCATAACTTGGGGAATTTTCGCGCTTTTCATGTTCTCTGCCAGCCCGCCAGACCGACAGGGGTTGAAACCCCTGTCTCATAGCTAAATTCCTCTGAAGAGGACTGAAATATTTCTCTAAAACTTTTATTTTATGAATCTTTCAGTCGGTTTTAACCGACTTTAGCTATGAGACGGGGGTTAAAACCCCCGGCGGACTGTGGGACAAGCGCGAGAACGCTCGATCTGTTCTCTCTGAGTCATTTTTAATTGTTAATTGTCCTCAAATTCCCAAGCGCTGATACACTAAATCTAAGTGCCTCAATTGATACTGCGGATCGAAACAATCATCAATTTCTTTGGTTGTCATCTTAGCTGTTACCCGATCGTCCTTAGCAATTAAATTGTAGAAATTGCCGCCCGGTTTGTTCCAGGCTTCGTGAGCACAAGATTGCACAATTGTGTATGCGTCTTCGCGAGTCGTGCCTTTTTCTACTAAGGCTAACATCACGCGCTGGCTGAAGATGACTCCGCCGTAAAGGTTCATGTTTCGCTTCATATTTTCGGGATAGACTAGCAGGT
>JACJNV010000273.1 GCA_014695175.1 Microcoleus sp. FACHB-DQ6
CCAAACAAAGAGCCAAGGAATATTTGCGATCGGGAACTTCTTTTGTGTGGAACGCCACGAATACAACCAAACAAATGCGACAGCAATTAATTGATTTGTTTGCTGCTTACAAAGCGCGAATTCGCATTGTTTACATCGAAGTACCGATCGCAGAAATACAGGAGCGCAACCGTTCCCGCACAGCCCCAGTCCCAGAAGCAGTGATTCAAAAATTAGCCGATCGCCTGGATATTCCCGATCGCACAGAAGCCCATCAGGTAGAGTGGATTGTGAGCGATCGCGCTTAATAGCGGCAATCCACCCGCTAGCGCCCAGATTACTTCAACGCGCTACCAATTCCTTTTTCCCTAAAAGAGAATCGTCATAATGCGCCAACAAATCAGCAGGGTGATCGTAAATTTCCGCAGCATTTGCCAGCGAAGCATCATCGAAACCTCCGCACCGAAAAGCAATTACTGGCACCCCGCACTTGCCCGCAGCTTCGATATCGTAAGGAGTATCAGCTAACATCACAGTCTGACTGGCTTCCATCTGCAATTTGCTCAAAGCAGCTTCCACAATATCCGGTTCCGGCTTAGAAGCTTCCGCATCACTCGATGTCGCCGCTTGCGCTCGATCCAATAAATCGTCAACTTGTGCAGCTTTCAGCAAACCGGAAAGTTCTTCGGTGGTAGCTGAAGTAGCAATAATTAGCCGCAATCCTTCTTTCTGCATTTTTAACAGCAAATCCCGCGAACCGGGGGTTGGAGAAAGGTCGGGAGAAAAGCGGTTAATAATCAGTTCTTTGCGTCGCTGTGCAATCTTTTTCCCGTCGCCTGCTTCGTCGGAAAGTTCTGATACCATTTTGGGTATAACTTTGTCGCCTCCCATACCAATTAGCGGGCGAACTTTCTCAAACGGCACCTCGTAGCCGTAAGCGGCAAATGCCTCTACCCAAGCTTGAGCGTGGGCGTCATTGCTGAGCGTCAGAGTACCGTCAATATCGAGAATTACTGCTTGCAATTGCATAACTTATTTGTTGTTACTTATTAGACTTCTTGTCAAAACCTGGTTTGTAGTAAGGACGGAAGCCCTTAACTAATTAATTGGCACATTAGCGAGTAAAGTTGTTACTACTAACCTGTGGTTAGTAGTAACAACTTTAGTTTTTGTTAGGTTAGGAGTAAGCACTTTAGTCCTTAATTACTTAATTAGTCAATCGGGGACTGGCAAGCTTACTATTAACTTTTTGATTGGCTATTCCATGCCGGTGCCGTGCAATTTGGGTTCGGGCGGCGGCGGTACTGGTTCAGGCCCTAACGGTTGGGGATTGGCTACATATTCAAACTCGCCTTTGCCGTCCATTGATTTGCCTTTCGCCCAGCGTCCCTCGCTACTTTCGGTACCTTCAGAATGATTCCAAAACTGATAAGCAAATTCTGACTTTTCCAACTCCTGCGGGAAGGAACTCGGAACGGGCGTTGTTTCCATTCCCGAACTTTCTAAATCTTCGATCGCCGCCAGCCACAAGTTTTGGTGCATCGTGTCGCGGGCGATCATAAAACTCAGGGTGTCTTTCACGCCCGCATCGTCTGACATTTCATACATCCGCACAGCCTGCAATCTTCCTTGCGATTCGGCGTGCAAATTCGAGCGAAAATCTGCTAAAAGATTGCCGCTAGCAACGATATAACGGCCGTTCCAGGGATACCCTACGCTGTCGCTAGGAAGTGCGCCCAAACCAGATACAATTGCGTGCTGCGGATTCATGCTGGCGGAGATCGCATCTCGCGGGCTGTTTCCACCCATCACAGCACCCACCACAGCATCCTTGAAACCTTCTTCTTGCATAGATACAGGAGCTTTATCTAACAAGTGAGCAATCATAGTTGCTAGCATCTCGATATGCCCGATTTCTTCTGTACCGACATCAAGCAGCATATCGCGATATTTAGCTGGACCTCGGCAGTTCCAACCTTGAAATAGGTACTGCATCATCACGGTCATTTCGCCAAATGTACCGCCAATTAGTTCTTGTATTTTCTTGGCGTAAACGGCATCTGGCTTTTCTGGTCTTTTGTAATACTGTAGTGGCTTCTTATGGTAAAACATGATGAATTCCTACCAGGGTTTTTTGATTAACTTTCCTTATTTGTAACGCTGCCAGTGAGGGAGGGAATCAGCTTTTAGTCATAAAGAAATTAAATCAAACCCGGTTATTTCTATCACTTTGGTTTAATGCGGTTGCTGCCGCTCGCGAACTAAAGGCTCTATTAAATTTAGTCGATCGTACATTCTATTTAAACAAACACAGCGCTGTGTCCTCCGGGTGTCAATCGATTTTAGATTTTAGATTTTAGATTTTAGATTGAAGCATTGACCCCACGGATAAATTCGGGGGGCAAGTTTCTCGGATACACATTTTTTATTTCTCCCCGGATGAATCCGGGGGCTTGTATCCTGGATGCTTTCGGTCAAAAAACACGTCAAAACCGCCCTCCTGCAGGGGTTTTAACCCCTATCGGAGAGCGGTTTTTCGGGTTTAGCGGACACTTATGTGCTGTGTCCATCCCCCTAGCTGCGAGTCCCCCCCTTGTTAAGCGGGATTGGGAGAATCAGTGGAATCAATGAGTTTGATAATTTTCCTCAGTCCAACAGCGCGGCAGAGCTTCACCGGAAGGAAACACTAAATTACTTTTTGGAAAGGTTGCTGTCTCTTGCTCTTCTTGACCAGCTTGATTTTTTCCCGGCACTTCATTTTTTGTAGGGCTGATTAAAGCATCTACATCGAGGATTTCA
>JACJNV010000274.1 GCA_014695175.1 Microcoleus sp. FACHB-DQ6
GCCCCGGTATGTTTGTTTTTCCCTGTCGGGCATTTCCAGCAGATTCACAGGCCCCTTGCCAGCACCGTCTTTTGTCGAATAAAACCAAATTTCGCCGTCGATTTTCGTTGACGAACTCGACAGCAAACCCATAACAGCCAGGGATGTTACCGATTTTCCCGACCCCGACTCTCCCACGATGCCCAGAGTTTGCCCTCGCTTGACCTCAAACGAAATGCCGTCAACCGCTTTGACGGTTGCAGACGCATCGCCTGCGTCCGCAGATTGAAATTGAACCCGCAGGTTGCGAACTTCTAGGACGGTTTCACTCATGGAGGTCTATGGCAGTTAAATGGAGATTAAGTGGATTGTAGCAGGGCCTGTTGAAGGCAGAAGGCAGTAGGAAGATTTTAAGATGGCTTTGCATAACAGATGGCGAAAGCTAACATTCCTCGCAACGCTTCGCCGCGGATGAGTTTTGAATTTTAAATGGTTTATAACTTAAAACTCAAAACTCAGAACTACTGGAGTGCCTTCTGGCTGCCAATAATTTTCCTCAAAAACCGATGACTTGAGTGTCAGCAGGCAGTGCAGTGGCCTCGGAGACCTTTTTAAACACGGTTGCCTGTTCGTTTAAGGAATTAGGTCTCGCCTCTCCGGGATTGGTGCCTTGCAACTGAAGGCGCATTTGACCTTCGGGAGTCAACTCAAAAACAGTCTGAACGGTTTCTGTGCTGCTGAGACCGACATCAATGTGCATCGGTTTTTCACCGAGATTAACTTTGTACCTCATTTCTTTGGCCCGGGCGGCTCCGTCGGGGCCTTTAGCCATGAGGAACAATTTGCCTTCTGGGGCAAAGATGAAGGTGAAAGACTGACCGGAGGGGACTGTGCCTTGCCATTGGCCTAGGAGTTGCTTGTCGATGCTGCTAGCGGCCGGGGCTGCTGTTTCTTGGGCAATTATTGGTGCTGCTGCGGATGCGGGGCCGTGTGAAGCGTTGAAGCTGGCGAGGATGCCGAAGCAAAGGCCACCTGCGATCGCTTTGCCAATCATTTTTGAATTAGACATGAGACCGATCTAAAAATTAGTTATTTGTTTTGTACACTGTAGCGGTAAAACCGTACTTTGTTTAGTTTAAATCTCTTTTAAGAATAGATATAGCTTGAGGTTCACACCTGCAACGCAGTTGTCATCACCGGACTAAAGCTTTTCCTGAGCTTGTTGAAGGGTCACGGGGCTTTCAGTTTTTTCTTGTAAAATCCAATACAAATCCGCTTTTAGCTGCACAGTTCGCTGTTCTGAGTTGATTGTTCTTAACTCAAAACAGCGAACTGACTATTGCATTCGATCGCACAGATAGTTTGGCAACTCGATCGCATTAATAGTCTTTCATTAATTTTTTTCAGGATCGCGTTCGACTTGTTCTGTCGAAGATTCCGGCGCTGGTTCCTGGGGATTTTGCGATCGTTTCGTTCGCTCCAATGCTTCTGCGTAAGACCAAGCCACGCTCACAATAAAAGCTTTCGCCATACCGTCCAAATCTTTTGAATCCTCGCTTTCCGGCGGTTCAGCTTTTTGGTTGCCGTCGTTCATCATGTTTTTGTTTTCTCCCGGCCACGTTTTTTTAGCGACTTTTTGCAGTGTGCGATCGATACCCACAAACTATGATTTTTCTTGCACCCGCACCCTACTTATCTTTGAGGATATGACCTTGCTCAGCACAAATAATATCATAAATACACTGATGGGATAACGGCATCAGAAAGAAACCTTAACTTCGCTGGTAGCCCGCAACACAGATTCTTGCTGGAAAGTGCGCTTGTAAGTTTCGATAATTTCATTAATAGCTTGATTTTTTTCCTGGCTACTTTCATAAATCAAAATAACTATTTTAGAGTTTTCTCGAATCAGAATTCCCGAACTGTTGAGAAATTGCCCCGATCCGTCTAATACCGTTAGCCCTTCCCGAAAGCGAGGGGTAATAACTGCGCTGACAAACTCCTGCCATTCTGCTTCAGAAATTGTTTCGCCTCCCGGTTTAGTTAACCCAAAATACAGTTCATCTTTGAGGAGATTTGTTTGCTTGGCGTTAGTATCCGAAGTTTCGGGAAGTTGAGCGCGGGCAATTGTTGCCGGACAAACAGGCAGGATGAACAGCAGGCCGGTCAAGCAAAGACTGTTAAAATGTTTATTCATCAGGAATTATGCGGAACTTTTATATGTAGGGTGCAACCTAAGTGCCTTACCGCTTATTTCTTAGTCTCAAGCGAGAGGGACGAAAGTTTGTGTAGTTTGACCTCGAACTCGCATTCCAGGGGCGATCGAAGCCACATACGAGTTTGAGGTGAAAAGCGGTTTTAACTGACCCAAGAGCGCCATTTTCATGAATCTGCTTTCCGGCCTGTTCCACTCATAGTTCAATTTTATTGTGGGCCGTTGCTCTGAGCAACGCCCTTGAAATGCTGATTGAGAATTTTGCAATATCTCAGTTTCAACCGCCGAGTCTTATCAAGGGGTTTTTAACGCGACTTTGATTTAATTTAACATAAAAAGTTTCCAAGTCAAAAACCCAGTTTCACATGAGAAACCGGGTTTTTGAACGTCAGCCTGAGTTTATTTATGCTCGCCTACTTGATTGTCTCTGCCTTATTAAGTAGCTCAACCTATTTAAACGTCAAACTGTTCACGACTTGAGAAACCCGCAAGGGCGAACACTCTTGAGGCTGCCCCTACAGCAATCAGGTTTCTCAGTGTTAGATTTTTTTAGCTGGACCTACTTATCCTTTAATTCGCGGACACTTCTCTTAGCAGTGTCTTGGTACATCTCGCCCATTTCTTTCACGGCTGCTCCTGCCTCTTGCCCAATCTTCTGAACTCGTTCGCCCGGAGAGTCTGACGTTTCGCGAGCTTCTTGCCTCCATTCCCGCGTTGTTTGGGGTCTTTCAGAATTGTTTAGATCGGCCTTTGAGCTGGCTTGCCCGCCAATACCTTGGTTACTGCGCGCCGAATCAACATTTGTTGTCAGAAGCAGAAAACCGACTAGGACAACACTCAAAAAACTCTTGATTTGAAAGCCCTTAAGCAGGGAACTAATGCGAGCAATGGCTGTGGAAATCAAATTCATCTCGGTCATACTCCCTAAGTTGATTGGTGATAATTTTCAACATTTTTTCATCTACTAATTGACTTGCTCCAAAATCAGCAGCTAACGCGAGGGAAAGCCAACTTAGCTTCAACTTGCCATTAACCACATAAATAGAGTTATAGGTTAGCGATAAAATCTGGTAAACACGCAACCTATGTGTCAGCCAATTAGCTTTTTCACACATGAATATCACCTTAACAGCAGCCAAAGAGTTCTACCTCTAACTAAAGTCATAACTTAGTTATAAGCAAAAAAAATATTTTTCAGCACAGGGTTAGACCATTTCTAATCAATCATGCTATGCAGGGCAAATTCTTATTGCAAGCGATCGCCCGTTTTCACGTCAAACCAGTGCAGCAACTGAGGCGGGAAAACCAGCTCTACAATTTCTGAATTCCAGTGGCGGTCATTGGGCAGCAAAGCCCGCACCGTTACTGAGTCCACGCCTTTAACTCGGACGCTAACTAAATTTTGCATTCCCAAGTTTTCCACTAAATAAACCTCACCTTTAATGGCGTCTGGGCCCGGCATATTGCCGGCCTCAGCATCTGCAAAGCCGACGTGTTCAGGGCGAATTCCTAAAACAATTTCTGGCGGCACAGTCGGCATATTGGGGAGTGGAACTCGAAAATCCCCCAACTTAGCAAAATTTCCCTGGCATTTAAGCACGAGCAAATTCATTTGCGGGCTGCCCACAAAACCCGCGACAAACTGATTGGCAGGACGGGTATAAATTAAGTGTGGCGGATCGAGTTGCTGCACGTTGCCGCTGTTGAGAACTGCGACCTTTGTAGAAAGCGTCATTGCTTCGGTTTGGTCGTGAGTTACGTACACTACAGGAGCTTTTTGGGAGGAAAATAATTGTTTGAGTTCTGCCCTAACTTTTTCCCGCAATAATGCGTCGAGATTGCTCAAAGGTTCGTCGAGCAAAAATACTTCCGGTTGGCGCACTAATGCGCGGCCGAGGGCGACTCGCTGCCGCTGTCCGCCTGATAGTTTTCCGGGTTTGCGATCGATTAATTCCGTCAATCCGAGGGATGCGGCAACTTCCGTCACTAATCGGTTGATTTCACTGGAGGGGATTTTGCGAAGTTTGAGGCTTGATGCCATATTCTCGTAGACTGTCATGTGCGGATACAGCGCGTAACTTTGAAAAACCATTGCAATATCGCGATCGCCCGGTCTGAGATAAGTGACATTGCGATCGCCAATTCTAATCTCGCCTCTAGTTGGCTGTTCCAACCCTGCAATTAACCTGAGTGTCGTAGATTTTCCGCATCCCGAGGGCCCCAGCAAAGTCAGAAATTCGCCCTCGCTGACATCTAAGCTAATGTCTTTTACGGGTACTACTTTAGGGCTGTAGGTTTTATTGAGGTTTTTTAGTTGCAGTTTTGCCATGATTTTTAAACTGTTGACTGTTGACTGTTGACTGTTGATGTTTACTCGTTACCAGGCTCTGCCTGGTAACGCATATCCGGAGGCTCTGCCTCCAATTTTCCTGTTTAAACAGCGAGGCAGAGCCTCTAGATATCGGTTCCCAGGCAGAGCCTAGGAACGAGTTCTAAACTATCCTTTTACAGCCCCGGCTGTTAAACCTTGAACGATGCGCCGCTGGAATACCAAAACCAGAAAAACTAAGGGCAAAGTTCCCAAAACGGTAGCTGCGGCGATCGGGCCGTAAGGAATCTCAAATACTGACACCCCGCTGAGTTGAGCCGTTGCGACGGGAATTGTTTTTAGAGATTCGCGAGTCATAAATGTTAGTGCAAATATAAACTCGTTCCAAGCTGAAATAAATGTTAAAATTCCAGTTGTGACTAACGCGGGAAAAGTCATCGGTAGCACGATTTGCCACAGCATTTGAAAAGTGTTGTATCCGTCCACTTTAGCCGCATCTTCCAAATCTTTTGGCAATTGTTGAAAGAAACTTCGCATCACCAAGATTGTCAGTGGCAGATTGATCGCGGTGTAAGGAATAATTAATGCTAAATAATTATTGCCTAAATCCAAAGCTTTGACAATTTCCAGCAGTCCCAAAAATAGCAGCACCGCCGGAAATAGCGTCACAATCGTCACAGTTGCCAGGATGATTCTCTCGCCCCACAGCCGCAACCGGGCTAAAGCGTAAGCTGCGGGAGCGCCTACTGCTAAACACAGCAATGTTGAAGTAATTGAAACAAAAGCGCTATTTAAAATATAAAGAGCAAACGGGCGACGTTGGAAGAGGGACAGGTAATGCTCGAAAGTAATTCGTTTGGGAATGTAGACGTTGGGAATCGCGGAAATATCTGCATTTACTTTGAAAGAAGTTAGCACCTGCCAGATAATAGGTGCGAGGAAATATGCGACGATTAAGAGTGCTGAGATTGGCAAGATTAATTGGCGGATGTCAAAGGTTTTTTTTGTGGGTTGTTCGCGGGCGATCGACATAATTTATACCAATGAAATAAAAGTGCAACTGTTGGTTATCTAAAATCTCAAATCCCAAGTCTAAAATCGTCTTAGTTTCCTCCGGCTGCATTGACGCGGGCTCTCGATAACAGGTAAGCGGCGATCGCAACTGCTGCCACTAACAGCAAAAAAGTACACACCACCAAAGCCGCCCCGTACCCAAAGTCTAAATACCTCATCACCGTGCTGTAAATGTAGATAGAAACCGTCTCCGTTGCTCCCGCCGGCCCCCCTCCCGTCATCACCTGAATCAAGTCAAAAATGCCGAAAGATTGGGCAAATCGAAACAGCAAAGCAATCACAATTTGCGGCATCAGCAGGGGCACAGTAACTTGACGGAAACTCTGCCAGCTACTGGCGCCGTCAATGGCGTGGGCTTCGTACAAATCACCGGGAATTGATTGCAATCCTGCTAGCAAAAGCAAGCTGACAAAGGGCGTCGTTTTCCACACATCTGCTGTAATCACTGCCATCATTGCCAAAGTCGGATCTCCCAGCCAGCTAATGCTATTTTGAATCAATCCCAAACGCCTTAAAATGTCGTTAATTACGCCGTATTGGTCGTTAAAAATCCACGCCCAAGCTACTCCCATCAATGCAGTCGGCAGCGCCCAAGGTAGCAGAGAGATTGTGCGAACAATGCCGCGCCCTGTGAAAGATTGATTTAAGACTAAGGCAATGCCCATACCGAGAATTAATTCCAGCAAAACAGAGACGACTGTAAATACAGTGGTGTTGCCTAAAGTTTGCCAGAAACGGCCGTCACCTAACATTCGACTGTAGTTAGCAAAACCGGAAAAAACCAATTTTAATTCTGTACCAAGGTTTTGGGTGAATAAACTCAGCCAAAAAGCGCGCAATATTGGGTAAGCAAATACTAGCATCAGAATTATCAAAGCTGGTGCTACTAATATCCACCCGGTCTTTTGTTCGCGCTGTCGCATCTTGTCTAATTGCATATTGTTCACCTTTAATTTATTTTTGGGCGGGCTAGGAACCCACCCCACAATTGAATTAACTTTTTGTGGAACAGGCATCTTGCCTGTTTCTAACTCTTTGTGGAACAAGCATCTTGCTTGTTTCTAACTCTTTGTGGAACAGGCATCTTGCCTGTTTCTAACAGAATAGCAAGATGTCAGTTTTACGAAGCTTGGGGTTGTTTTAAACTGCCTAATAAATTACGAGTTTCGCTAGCTGCTGCTTTCATTGCTTCTTCGGCACTCATTCTCCCGGTAAAAGCTGAACTCAAATAGCGCTGCAAAATATCAGAAGCTTGAGCGTATTGTGCCAGGGGCGGGCGCAAAGCTGGCCGTTCCACTACTTTTAGCAGTTGCGGATAGTGGGGATATTTGGCGACTATTTCTTTGTTGGTAAACAGCGATTTGTAACTGGGAATTAAACCGGTTTCTAAAATAAATTTGCGCTGGGTTTCCTCGCTGGTAAGATACTGAATTGCTTTCCAGGCTTGTTCTGGATGTTTTGAGGTTTTGGCAATTCCCCAGCCCCAGCCACCCAAGCAGGAACCGCCTGTTTTACCCGTACTGCTGAGCATTGGCTCGATCGCAATTTTGCCTCTAACATTCGATCCTTCGGCATTTGCCAGCTTCCAAACATACGGCCAGTTTCGCAAAAACAGCGCTTTGCCATTTTGAAACAACAGCCGGGTTTCTTCTTCGCCGTAGGTGGTGACACCAGGAGGAGAAATGCCAGAGGCGATCGTTTTTTTGAGAAATTCCACTGCTTTAATTGCCTCGGGTTTATCTAACCCCACCTCAAAAGTTTGAGGGTTTGCCCAGAAGCCGCCGAAACCTGAGAGCACCTCGACAAACATCGCAGATACTCCCTCGTATTGTTTGCCTTGCCACAGATAACCCCAAGTTGCTTTTCCCTGTTTCTGCAAGTTTTGAGAGATTTTTACCATCTCTTCAAAGGTTTTTGGCGCTGGAATTTTCGCTTGTTCTAAAATGTCTTTGCGGTAGTAAAGCATTCCAGCATCGGAAGCATGGGGAATTCGGTAGAGTTTGCCCCGATACCGCCCGCCTTCGACGTTACCTTGGATGAATTTTGATAGTTGTTCGGGGGAAATTCTGTCTGTCAAATCGCTTACCCAACCTGCGGCTGCAAATTTGGGAACCCAGACAATATCCATGTTGATGATGTCGTAGGGCGACTCGCCTAAAAGAAAGGCAGATGTGTAAAGATTTTCTATGAGGTTGGTGTCAAAAGGCCCTTCTATGAGGTTAATGCGAATGTCGGGGTTTTTCTGTTCAAATTCTTTGACAAAGGGTCTCCAGTTAACAATATCTTGGCCTTGCATTAACATGGTGAGCACGACTGGCTGTTGAGTCAGTGCCGGCAGAATAAATAAAAGCAAGACGGCGGCTAATGTGACAGCGAATAAGGCTAAAAGGCGAGGCTTCTGCCTTCGTTGCGGCGGGGAATTGATTTTTTGCATTTGTTTTTGAGAAGTAGCTGTGCGATCGCCTTCTTTCTCTCATAACTCGCTTTCTTTTGTTTCGCTGGATTTAGCGAGTTTGTGCAATAAAAATTTAAGTAAACTTTAGCTTACTTAATAATGCTTGAGTGAAGAGTGCAAATTGTGATTGAAGTCGCTCAAAGGGTCGTTAAGTAGACATCTATCTATAGAGAGATATTGAGACAATTGTCTCAGCTAGCAGTTGTCAATCGGATGCAATAAAGTATGGACACGGCAAGGTCGCGTCATGGGCCGGATATGTGTAATTCACTCAATTGAAAACGGCTATATCAATGTAAAAAAGTCTTGCTACCATCATCAATTTTATACCAATTATTAAAAGTCGCAGAGTCCCGCGCGCGACTTAGGCTTGGTCTAATTCCCTACAGATGCTGGCATCCCATCTATATTTATCCCTACTTTTAAGAATGGGTATAACTTTTTTTGCTCGCCAGATCTACCAGCTATTCTCCTGCTATAAAAACTCGGTTTCTGAGTAAGTCCTAAATACAAAAAACACCGCTCCTCAAAACAGGAGAACGGTGTATAGGGGGTGTTATGGGTTGTTGTCTGGGATTAACCTTAACAAATCACGATCGGCTGGGGCTATGCCTTGTGATGGTTCAAAAATTGGCACAAACCTGCACGATCGCCCGTTGAGCGATCGACCTTTGCGATTAGCCCAACCATTCCACAACGGCATCCTGCTTAGTATTGGTGCGCCGTTCTGGGGTTTCGCGGTTGAATTTCAAGTGGATGGCGCGGTTTTGTTCGCCGTCTGCTGCTACTGCAAAAATCGGATA
>JACJNV010000275.1 GCA_014695175.1 Microcoleus sp. FACHB-DQ6
CGCTTTCGCTGTCCCTGAGACAAAGCCGTAGTTGACAAAACTCCATCTTTCACCTGAACTTTATTTTCCAAATGAAACTCGCGCAAATATTCAGCAGCCTGCTTGTCCAAATCGTGATTAGTCATCCCCAAAAGCCTTTCAAACAGATAGAAATCCGAATAAATAGCAGAAAAATGCTGCCTGTACCACTCTCGATTTTCATCAGTAATTGGCTGACCATCAAGGAGAATTTTTCCCGATTCAGGAATGTACAAACCAGTGATTAACTTAGCTAAAGTAGACTTACCGCTGCCATTCCCGCCAATTATAAACACCAATTGACCCGGATGAAACTTCAAATTAAGCTCGCCCAAACTAAAATTGCTGTCTTCTTTTTCTCCCGGATAGCTGTGAATTACTCGATTTAACTCCAGCGTCTCCCACTCAGCAGTTTGAAACGGTTTAACCGTTGAATTTATCTCAGATTGACTCGCTAAAGCCAATCCCATTCTCTCTATCTTTTCCACCGAAGTATTAGCACGAAAAATCGCCGGCAACCTTTGCAAAATATTCTGAAACGGAGACATTAAATAGGTACTTGTCAGAATGTAAGCTGACAAAACAGGTGTAGAAACTGGCACAAATTTCGGTAAAGCAAACAGCAGCAAACCCATCAGCATAAAAAATAGCAACTGACCCACTCCAATCGCAACTGCACCAGTATTCAAAGCAGTCACGTTATAATCGCGGGAAGCATCAGCACTCACCTGCAATTGTTCCGTAAAAAACTCTTGGCGGCGCAAGGAATGCAGTTTGAGTTCCTTAATTCCATCAGTAATACTGCGAAAATGCTTAAACAATATATCTTGTTCTTCTCTGGCTAAATCGAAGAATTTCCGCATTTTGTTGAGCAACAACTGCACCGTGCCAATCATCAGCACCAGAAAACCAAATACAACAACAAAAACCGTACCAGAAATCGTGCTTAAATAAGTTAAGCAGCCGACGACAACGGCGATATCAACACAGAGAAAAGGAATCAAAAATATAGTATTAGAAAGCGTTCCCACATCATCAGTGAGAGTTGCCAGCAAGCGGTTAGCGCCCAATTCTTCCAAATTCCGCAAAGGAGTAGACAAAATCCCTCGGCTCAAACTCAGACGCAGATTGTAAACTGCTTCTTGAGAAAGGTAGATTAACAAAAATTGGGATACAAAGCCACTCAAAAGAGCCAAGATTGCTAATCCTGCAAAATACCAGACTAAATTACCATTGGAATTGTCGCTGATTGCACGGTTAATTAGGGAAATTAACATAGCGCTGCAACCGCCGCTGATTAAGCCTGTGAGTATGGCAATGGAAACATTTAACCAAGAAGCTTTTAACAGTAACCAAATTACATTCATCTAATTTTACTCTTAATTTAAATTTTGAAACTCACGTGCAAACCAACGAAATCCCCGACTTCTTGGTAACAATCTCGATTACTACTGAATAAATTTGATTCAGCAGTCGAGTCTCTTGATATTCGCATCCCCCAATAGCATTAATTTTCTTCTTGTACTTCCGTTTCCTGGGTTTCAAATACTACTTTTGCATAAATCTCGCTCATCGACATTTGCACTCCCAAGGAAGCAAAAGAAACTGTTGCTGTCTCTCCCTCATATTCCCGAAACAACCATTCATTTGATTCTGTTTTAATATATTGTGCGACTAAAAACTCTGATTGATTGACTAACAGATATTCACGGAATTCCGGGATAGAGCGATAAAACCGAAACTTATCCTCTCGATCAAAATCTTTGGTAGACTTAGAAAGCACTTCCACGATGAGCATCGGATTGAGGATCTCATCACTGCGTCCCTCGGTAAAAACTGGCTCCCCTTCAATCACCATCACATCCGGGTAAGTTCCCCGTCGGTACCGAGGAATCCACAACCGCAAACCGCTGATAAATACTTTTGCATTCTTCCCCCGCAAAGCAGTATGCAAACCAGCACAGATATTGCCTTTAATCTGGGTGCGATTAATCGTGCTGCCTGCAATTGGTACAATTTCTCCATCGCGGTATTCATTTATAAACTCGGCAGTTTCCTCTAACTTTCGATACTCATCTGGAGTATAAAACTTGTTGGGCTGATTTTTTACTAGCATTTTTGCCTCATGCAGCACCGAAAAATTCACCGAATTAGCAATAAAACAAACATGATGTGCGTTGTCGTGCAAACTGCGGGCTTTTTCCAAATCGTCACCAGCTTCGATTGTTACCAGCGGATGCAAAATTACCTCGGTAAACCTAATCTTTCCATTCTTTTGTGCCATCTTGCCCATCGCTGCATCCGAGTAAGAGACTACCCGAATCCCAGCACGAGCGCACAAAGCAAGATAGCTTAACATATGACAAGCTGACAGTGCCATCAACAACAAATCTTCGGGATTGTACAGAGAAGCATCGCCCCGAAAAGTCGGGTCTGCCGAACCCACAAATGGCGGCTTACCCTCAATATTTATGGCATACTCACGAGAATAAGCGTCGTAAGATGAAGTAGAACCTTGACTGGCACCCGTCCAAACAGTGTTGATGCGGTATACGTGTTCTTTAGTCATTCTCAATTACCCACTTTTATCTGCGTTAATCAGCGTGAATCTGCGCTTAAAAATCATAATTAACAGTATCAGGAGTTACGCAAGTGTCATAATTAGTAAGGTGCGTCAGAGCGTAAACTCTTAATTACCCGTTGATAATGAAAGTCTGACGCACCCTACAACTCGATAGTCCCCAGTTGGCCTTAGTCCTAAGTATATCACAACAAAAAAGAAACGCCCAACTTCAAAGAGTCAGGCGTTTTCCACTATTTCAAAACCAGGAAAAATTAATCCCTGCGAGACACCAAATTCGATTCAATTTTTGCACTCACAACAGGTTGCACATGACTCAAAACCGACTGCAACATGGGAGTTTTGGTGATAGCATCATTAGCCAAATTAAACAAAGGATTTGACAAAATTCCCGCCAATGTTGTCGCCACCAAAGTGAGTACAACGCTGACTTGCAAAGGCCGCAGTCCCTGAAGGTTCCAGCGAATTTCTGGATAATTCTTTACCGCGTCTGACATTTCTTGAGGTTCTTTTACTACCATCATCTTCACAACGCGGATGTAGTAGTAAATCGACACTACGCTGGTAATTAATCCCAGAATAACTAAGCCGTAAAGTCCTGCTTGCCAGCCGGCCCAGAACAGATAGATTTTGCCGAAAAATCCAGCCAGGGGCGGAATTCCACCGAGAGAAAGCAGGCAAATACTTAAGGCTAAAGTTAACAGTGGGTCTTTTTGGTACAAACCCGAGTATTCGCTAATTTGGTCGGTTCCAGTCCGCAGCGAGAACAGGATGATGCAGGCGAAAGCACCCAAGTTCATAAACAGGTAAACCAACAGATAAAATATCATGCTGGAGTAACCGGCTTCTGTTCCTGCAATCAAACCCAGCATTACAAAACCGGCTTGGGCGATCGACGAATAAGCCAAAAGCCGCTTCATGCTAGTCTGGGCGAGGGCAACCACATTTCCCAACACCATGCTGAGAATGGCTAAGGCCGTGAATACGAAGTGCCACTGTTCGGTAAGTGCGGGGAAAGCACTTGTTAACAAGCGGATTGCTAGGGCAAAACCGGCTGCTTTGGAACCGACAGAAAGAAAGGCAACAACGGGTGTAGGAGAACCTTCGTAAACGTCAGGAGTCCATTGGTGAAAGGGAACCGCAGAGATTTTGAAGGCGATTCCGGCGATCGCAAAAACCAAAGCAATCACCAAACCGAGAGATTGACCTTCATTCACAGTAGAAAGGTTAGCCGCGATCGTACTCAGCTTAGTTTCGCCGCCAGACAACCCGTACAGCAGCGAAAGCCCGTACAGAAACACTGCCGAAGAAGACGACCCAATTAACAAATATTTCAAAGCAGCTTCATTGGAACGCGGGTCGCGTTTTGTGTAACCCGTCAGCAAATAAGACGAGATACTCAGAGTTTCCAACGAAATAAAAATCATCACCAATTCATCAGCGCCGCTGAGGAACATTCCCCCCAAAGTAGCGGTTAGCAAAATGCCGATAAATTCCGCTAAAGCAGTACCCGTTTGCAGTACATAGCGGACGGATATCAAAATAGTGACAGCCGTACTCAAAGCGATAATTCCGCGAAACACTAAACTCAAGGCATCGCTGTTAAAACCGCCCAGAAACGAGATGGTATCCGTGTTATCCCACTGCAAACACAAGGCAGCGACGGCGGCCAACAAACCCGCAACGGCAACGTAGGGAGTCCAACCCGAGGAACTGCGGCCTACGATTAAATCGCCGACGAGAACCACCAAGAGGGTGATGATGACAATTCCCTCTGGCAAGATAGTTCCAGCATTTAGCTGGGCAGCAAGAGTAGCAAAATCCATATTTTCAGGCAGGTTGGGTAGTACAAGCCGCAAAGGCTGTAATGGGCTGTGAACTTGTAAAAATTCTTTACCAAACACAGATTGTAGCGGATTACAGCTTCGCGATCCCACTTGGGCGGGTGTTTGTTGCCGGAGAGTTGATACTCGGTAGCGGTTTTGCATACATTTGCGGGCATTGTAGAGATTGCTGAGTGATGTCATCTCCGACGAGAGTCGCGATCGACCATAACTGCCACAATGTAGAAAGTTAAACCAGTAATTCGGCATGACTGACTCGCTAAGTGCCTACAAACAGCAGATTCTCAATGACTTCAACAACCGCCCCGACTACGAGAAGGAATTTCACAAACAGGCTGCAACTCGGTTAGTAGAATTGGCAAAAGTGCGATCGGGCAAGCTTATTCTAGATATAGCCACCGGAACAGGTTTAGCGGCGATTGCGGAGGATGCACTTAGGTGGATCGGACTCAAGAAAATATGAGTCGCCTTTTCTACACCAGGAATGCTCTAGATAGTATGTATAAACTACTCAATTACATCTGTATATTTATTATTATCGGCTGCCTGCTGTTTGCTTGTCATTCTCCGGAATCCCTAAAAGTAATACGTCCTCCCCTGAAAGTATCTTGTGTACCTTTTGTTGGCTATACACCTCTCATCATTGCTCAAGAGAAAGGATTCTTCAAAATGCAAGGGATAGACGTGGAAGTGAGCTATGTAAACTACTCACAATTGCAAGACGCGGATTTCAGTGCAGGGAAGTATGATGGGATCGGATTGACTTTGGGCGATTTTATAATCTTGAGTACCACAACTCCTGATATGCAAGCTGTAATGGTTGTGGATGAATCGACAGGTGCAGATGTGGTAGTCGCGCAATCGGATATTAAAACAATCCCTAGCTTGAAAGGAAAAAAGCTTGGTGCAAATCTAGGCAGCTTTAGCGAAGTTTTCGTTACTGAGATGTTGAAAACCTCTCAACTGACGAGCGATGATGTTAGGCTGGTTAAAGTCGATGCTTTAGAAGTTCCCGAGCGCTTACAAAACAATGCTATCCAAGCAGGACACACTTGGGAACCGCATCTTTCTGAAGCATTAAAATTAGGGGCGGATATCCTGTTTACAAGCAAACAAACCCCAGGCTTAATTTTGGATTTGGTCGCGTTTCGGGGTGAGGTGATACGCGATCGCCCCGAAGATATTCGCGCCTTTGTGCAAGGCTGGCTTCAAGGCTTGTCATATTGGGAAGCAAATATTCCCGAAGGAAACGAGATCCTGAGCAAAGCGTTGAATATTCCCAGCAATACAATCTCTTTCGAGGGAATAGACCTCATTGACTTTGCAAAAAATCAAAAGTTCTTTCAATCAGACAGTCCTAATTATATCTTCAAAACCGCCAAGAAATATGCCGACTTTTTTATTCGCGCTGGCAATGTGACGCGCCTTCCCAATTTAGAAACCTTGTTCAATTCTTCTTTCTTAGCCCCCCCTCCTAGTCTGAAACCATGAAGCGCTCCTTTTTCAACAGCATCTTTATTATTATTACCTGCTGGCTGCTGTTTGCTTGTCATTCTCCGGAATCTCTAAAAGTAAAACGTCCTCCCCTGAAAGTAAGTTTTATCTCTTTTGTTGGCCATAGACCTGGCATCATTGCTCAAGAGAAAGGATTCTTCAAAGCGCAAGGGATAGACGTGGAACTGAGCTATGTAGACTACTTACAATTGCAACAAGCAGATTTCAGTGCAGGGAAGTATGATGGGATCGGATTAACCTTGGGAGATTTTATGATCTTGAGTGCCACAAATCCTGATATCCAAGCTGTGATGGTTGTGGATGAATCGACAGGTGCAGATGTGGTAGTCGCGCAATCGGACATTAAAACAATTCTTAACTTGAAAGGAAAAAAGCTTGGTGCAAATCTAGGCGGCTTTAGCGAAGTCTTCGTTACTGAGATGTTGAAAATCTCTAAGCTGACGAGCGATGATGTTAGGCTGGTTAAAGTTGATGGTTTAGAAGTTCCCCAGCGCTTACAAAACAATGCTATCCAAGCAGGGCACACTTGGGAACCGCATCTTTCTGAAGCATTAAAATTAGGGGCAAAAATTTTGTTTACAAGCAAACAAACCCCAGGCTTAATTTTGGATTTGATCGCGTTTCGGGGTGAGGCGATACGCGATCGCCCCGAAGATATTCGCGCCTTTGTGCGAGGCTGGCTTCAAGGCTTGTCCTATTGGGAAGCAAATATTCCCGAAGGAAACGCGATCGTGAGCAAAGCGTTGAATATTCCCAGCAATACAATCTCTTTCGAGGGAATAGACCTCACTGATTTTGCAGAAAATCAAAAGTTCTTTCTATCAGACAGTCCTAATTATATCTACAAAACCGCCAAGAAATATGCGGACTTTTTTATTCGCGCTGGCAATGTGACGCGCCTTCCCAATCTAGAAACCTTGTTCAATTCTTCTTTCTTAACCCCCCCTCCTAGTCTGAAACCATGAAGCGCTCCTTTTTCAACAGCATTCGTACAAAGTTAATCGTGTCGTTTCTCGTCGTTGCTCTAATTCCATTGCTGCTGTTAGCCTTTATCGACAAAAATACAACTGAAAATGCCTTGACAGACAACGCACGACAAGCCCTATCTGCGGCGGCTAACCAAACCGCTAACAGAATAGATGGATTTATCGATGCGAATCTCAATGCCGTGCGCGTAGAAGCGATTTTACCAGGTTTGGCTGCCTATCTGGGCCTACCTCCAGAACGGCGAAATGGTAGTCCGCAAGAGATGTTAGCGACTGAAACCTTAACCAGGCTCAGTCGCAAAGATATGCTTAATATTATCTCCTATGCCTTGCTCAACTTAGAGGGACGGAATGTACTCGATACGAATACACCGGATGTTGGACGAGATGAATCCGGTCAAGATTACTTCCAAGAACCGCTCAAAACTCAACTATCTTTTGTTTCTAGTATTAGACAATCGCCGACAATTCCCAACCTCGTGACGCTCTTCTTTAGCAGTCCTGTTCGCGATGCGAAGGGAAATATATTGGGTGTATTGCGGGTGACATACAATGCCACATCTGTGCAGCAGTTGGTGACTCGGGAAACTGAACACGCAGGTGCGAAATCCTTAGCAGTTCTTTTAGATGAACACTATATCCATCTGGCACATAGCACTACACCTGAACTCCTTTTCCAATCGATTGTGCCTTTGTCACCCAATGTTGTAGCGAAACTGCAACGCGAAGGGCGTTTGCCTAAGAGTATAACGAAAGAACTTGCAATCAATTTGCCCGACCTCAAGCAAGCATTAGACACTAAACAGCCTTATCTAACCACACGATTGGCAGCTACGGGTAATAATGAGTTGAGCCTCTTAGCGATCGCCCGCCTGAAATATAAACCTTGGTCAGTTCTTTTCGCACAGCCGATTGCCGTTGCCCTAGCACCTGTAGAAAAACAAATACGTGATGCACTTATTTTATTAGCAATCATCGCCACAATTGTAGCTATCATCGCTTTGGCGATCGCACAACTATTAACAAAGCCTCTGATTTACCTCACCCAAGCGGTTGCCCAGTTTACGGCAGGTAAGTTAGACATCCGTGTGAAGATGCGATCGGCAGACGAAATCGGTCTGCTGGCACGATCTTTCAACAGCATGGCGAGGCAAATCCAAGAATCCTTTGAAACCCTCGAAGACAAAGTTAAAGAACGAACAGCAGAACTCGCTAATGCTAATCAGGAAATCATTGCCCTCAACGAAAAACTCAAAGTAGACAACCTCCGCTTAGGTGCAGAATTGAATGTCGCGCGTCACATCCAGCAAATGATTTTGCCTAACCCTGAGGAACTGGAAATTGACGGACTAGATATCGCCGGATACATGGAACCCGCTGATGAAGTAGGAGGTGATTACTACGACGTGCTACAGATCGATGGCGTTGTCACACTGGCGATCGGTGATGTCACCGGACACGGCCTGGAAAGCGGCATTCTGATGCTGATGGCGCAAACCTCAGTTCGCACCCTGCAAGAGATTCGTGAACTAGACCCCGTTCGATTCCTGGATGTACTAAACCGTACCCTTTACAAAAACGTAAAGCGCATGAATTCTGAGAAAAGTCTGACGCTGGCGATTTTGAGCTACTCCCAAGGAGTCATTAGCATCAGCGGTC
The DNA here is from genome assembly GCA_014695175.1 of Microcoleus sp. FACHB-DQ6. Lineage (GTDB taxonomy): Bacteria > Cyanobacteriota > Cyanobacteriia > Cyanobacteriales > Microcoleaceae > Microcoleus. The sequence continues at coordinate 8,604 of JACJNV010000275.1, forward strand.
AGCATGAAGAAACGCTAGTGGTGCGAAAAAATGGAGATGTTGAGCGCATCGACACGATGGAGTTAGGCTTCCCGATCGCTTTAGATGATGATATCGCAGACTTCATCAGTCACATCCTGATTGAGCTAGAACCTGGAGATGGCGTGGTGCTATATACTGATGGCATTCCAGAAGCCTATAACATCCGCAAAAAACAGTATGGACTTAAGCAACTGTGTGAAGTGATTAGTCAAAATTGGCATAAGTCTGCCGCAGAAGTTAAGGATGCGGTGATTGTAGATGTACGGCAACATATCGGTAAGCAGAAAGTGTTTGATGATATTACCTTGCTAGTCTTTAAGCGACAGGCTGAGGTTACTGAAAAGGGAAATTTAGTTAATAAAATCATTTCTCCAGAAGAAATGCTACAATGAATAACAAAGTTTGAGTAATACTTTATGAAAGTAAACTACAAAGAAAGAATTGATTTAACAGCAGACGAGTTAAAAATAATTCTGTCTCAGCAGCGAACTCTACCTAATAAACAAAAAATTCAGGCACTTTATTGGTTAAAAACTGGAGCTAGTCAAAGCCTTACAGATGTAGCTGAACGTTTAGGTGTACATAGAATTACTGTACATAGATGGTTAAAACAATATATTGCTGGGGGTCTGTCAGAACTGTTAGAAATACGGCAAGCAACTGGTAGACCCCGAGTAATTCCTTCAGCGGTAATAGCCGGACTCTCAGAAAAATTAAGTGAAGAGTCCTGTGATTTTAAGACTTATAAAGAAATTGGTCAATGGGTAGAAGAGAACTATCAAGTCTCAGTCAAATATCAAACATTACACAAGCAAGTACACTATCGCATGAAAGCCAACTTAAAGGAACCAAAGCCTGTGAGTAACGAAAAAGCTCAGGAGGTAGGCATCGAGTTGAAAAAATCCAAAAAATTGCTCAAAAACGATTAAAAGTAACAATCTGACAGCTTTTGGAGTAAAACCCATAAGTAAAGCAAAAGGGAATTTCAAAGCTTATTATTTAGATGGGTAGTTGCATATCAACTGGAGAAATGCTAGACATCAACAAACCTCTAACTCAAGAGATAAAACTGGTAGCTCTAGCTGCCTTGCAAGGCTTGAGGAAATTTCACTCGTTATTAGCAGATATCGTCGTACTATAAAAGCAGGTTTCTTTAAAGGGTGGTGAATAATCGATGGTTTGGGAAGAGATTTTGCCAGAAAGAAGAAAAATAATGAGGGTTTAAATCGAGCATTATTTTTAATTTAAGAGTGGGTGCATAAGCTACTGAAAAAAAGCAACGCGACGGTTGGTAATTTATTTAAGGAGCCTTGCCGGAAAAGGTTTCGGAGTCTATGACTAAGAGTACCCACTGGTGATTAATGAAAATTTGTGTAAAAATTGCAAAACTGACTCATAAATAAACACGATTCACGATTTTAGACCATTTTTGAATACTTTTATTTTAGTGTGGCTTATAACCTGACCAATTTTATTTATAAAAACGTTTTTTAGAGGGATGGATCGGAATTTCGATGGCTAATGTCGCCCCTTGAGTCGGTACCGAAAAACAGCGGAGTTGCCCGCCGTGCTCGTCCACTACAATAGCATAGCTGATCGATAACCCCAAACCCTTTCCTTGGCCCACTTTCTTCGTTGTAAAAAAGGGGTCAAATATGCGTTGTTGAATATCTTCGGTTATGCCCGGCCCATTATCAGTAATATAAATACCCACTTGCAAGTCGGAGAGTAACTTCGTGCAAATAGTAATAGTAGGGATTGGGCTGCTATCATCTGCCTCTTTTGCCCAACTTTTTTGGGATTGCAACGCATCAATCGCATTGGTCAGGATGTTCATAAAAACCTGATTGATTTGCCCCGCATAACATTCTATCTTTGGCAACTCCTCATACTCTTTTACCACTTTAATTATCGTTTGGTCTGCTTCATCTTTCAGCCGATGCTGCAAAATCATCAGTGTACTCTCAAGTCCTTCATGGATATCCACCGCTTTCAACTCAGCTTCATCGAGTCGGGAAAAATTCCGCAGCGATTGCACTATTTCTCCGATTCTGTCAACTCCTATGCTCATAGAAGCAATTAGCTTCGGCAAGTCATTCCTGAGAAAAGTGAAATCGATTGCCTCCAGTTGTTCCTGGATAGCGGCTGTGGGATTAGGGAAATCTTCTGCGTAGAGTTGCACCAGCCTCAGCAAATCTTCAGTGTACTCCGTTATGGGGCAGAGGTTCCCTTTAATGAAACTAATCGGATTGTTAATTTCGTGAGCTACCCCTGCTACGACATTCCCTAAACTTGACATTTTCTCGCTTTGGATGAGTTGAGCTTGTGCATTTTGTAACTGTTGTAGAGCCTGCTCTAGTTGTTGCGATTTCTCTCGCTCCTTAGCCTCGGACTCCTGCAATCGCGCATTTTGCTCGTGCAATTTTTTTTGCAAACGCTGAATAGTTAGTTGATTTTCGACGCGAGCCAAAACTTCTTCTAAATGAAATGGCTTGGTGATGTAGTCTACTCCTCCAACAGCAAATGCTGTGACTTTATCCAATACTTGATCTAGGGCGCTCAAGAAAATAACGGGAATACCCGAAGTTCTGCCATCCGCTTTTAAATGTTGGCAAACTTCGTAGCCGTTCATCTGAGGCATAGTGATGTCTAGCAAAATCAAATCGGGTGGGGTAGAACGCGCTGCTTTTAAGGCCATATCCCCGTTTATTACGCCCCGAACTTTATATCCTTTGTCGCTCAGCATAGTGGATAAAAGACGCAGGTTGTCGGGGGTATCGTCAACCACTAAAAGATTGGTCAAATGAGACTCTAATTTAGGACTGTTCATGGAATAATTTCTTCAGTTAAGTTAGTAATTTTATCAAAACGAAAGTTGTTAGCCCAATCAGCGATGGTCTCCGCGAAAGAAGTATTAGATTCGGGGATTGCGGCGACCAAACTTAAAATCAGCTCTGCATCAGCATCGATAGCTCCTTGATGTAACTGTATCACCCACTCCGCAGGCATTGTCGCTAAAGTTGTCCTTAAATTTTCAGTTTTTTCCCCTTCTTTTACACTCAAGTCTTGACCCTCAAGCTGAGATAATGTAAAGTTCGGTAAATCTTCATAGATATACTGTACCCCTAAATGTTCAGCCATTTTGGCAAAAATAACTTCTTCTTGGAAAGGCTTGCTCACAAAATCGTCACAGCCTGATGATAAAACAATGGCGCGCTCTTCCTCAAAAGCGCTAGCGGTCAACGCAACAATCGGGGTAGCCTCATCTTGAATCTTGGCTTTAATTTGTCTGGTAGCTTCATACCCGTCTATCACAGGCATTTGCATATCCATCCAAATTAGGTGGGGTTTCCAAGTTTCCCAGATTGTAATAGCTTCTTGACCATTTACTGCTTCGCGCACCTCCAAGCCAAGCGGTTCGAGAAGATTAACCAATAGCAAACGACTCTCCCATTTATCATCAACCACCAAGATGCGATATGAGGGTTGGTTGGGTTCTAAACCAATTACCCGCCTTCTTGATAGTCGAGGTTGAACTTCAGCCATCTCAGGGGAACTAATTTGGATATCAAAACTAAAAATTGTTCCTCGATTCAAGGTACTGCTGACGGTAATGTTTCCTCCCATCAGTTGTACGAATTGTCGGCTGATGGGTAAACCCAAGCCAGTTCCTTCTTGAGATTTCCGGCCCGCATCAGTTTGTACAAAAGCCTCAAATAAAGAATCTATCTCAGTAGGAGCGATGCCGTGGCCCGTGTCTTCCACTTCAAACGTAATAGTCCGTGGTTCGTTGTCTGTTGGGGACTTTTGTTTCGCACTAATTGCTGCAACCCGAAGCGTTACACTTCCCTTCGTAGTAAACTTTATCGCATTTCCTAACAGATTAATCAAGACTTGACGCAATTTACTTTCGTCAGTTTTTACATACTGAGGAATGTTAGAATTGATGTGCCAACTGAGCTGTAAACCTTTAGAATCAGCTTTGAGTTTGAGCATTTCTTCGAGAGAATGGAGCAAATGATACAAGTCAAAGCTAGTAGGATTTAAGGTAATCCGACCGGCCTCGATTTTAGACATTTCCAGCACGTCATTAATCAACGTCAGCAAATGCTCGCCAGAACGACTAATGATGCCGAGCTGTCCCTGCTGTATGTGAGAAAGGGATGAGTCGCGGGCTAACACTTGGGTAAAGCCGAGAATGGCATTGAGGGGAGTTCGCAGTTCGTGACTCATATTTGACAAAAATTCGCTTTTAGCCTTGTTAGCCGCATCTGCCAATTCTTTGGCTTGTTGTAAGGCTTCCTCTGCTTTTTTGCTTTCCGTAATATCGCTTGCTGTGCCAGTTATTCCTAGAATATTTCCCTCGGAATCCCGCACTACAATTGAATTAAACCGGAGATTGATAGGTCTACTATCTTTAGCTAATTGTATAGTTTCATACTGAAATACGGACTCTCCGTTCAGCATACGTTGGAATATCTCGTTATCTTTGGGAAGTTGTTCAGGTGGCTTAAAATCGCTGAATTTTCGTCCAGTCATTTCTTCCGGGCAGTAACCAAAAATATGTTTGACAGCAGCGTTGACGAAGGTATAACGCCCTTCAACATCAACTGACCAAATCATATCCTGCGATGTTTCTACTAAGTCGCGATATTTACCCTCGCTTTCTTTGAGCGCTTCTTCTACCCTTTGACGTTCGGTGATGTCGTTAGTGACTAAGAGAATACACGCTTCTCCACCCAGCTCAATAATATCTGCTGATACCAGCATCTTCCTCACCTCGCCTGAGGAAGTACGACAATCAAATTCCTGATTGCGAAGCATTCCTGATTCTTGCAATAGCTGTCTGTATCTGCCACATTCTTCTAAATTAACCCAAAGATTTAACTCAATTGGTGTAAAACCAATTACCTCTTCGCGAGAGTAACTAAAAGTGCTGAGGAAACTGTCGTTCACTTCGATGTAGCGTCCATCTGCCAACCTGGCGATCGCGATCGGGTTAGGACTGGAACGAAAGGCTTTAGAAAACTTTTCCTCAGACTGGCCCAAGGCTACTTCTGTCTGCATTCTGACAGCGATTTCCTGTTGCAATTCTTGGGTTCTTTCTATAACCTTACGTTCCAGGGTTCGCGAGTATTCCCCTAATTGGTCATAGAGTTGGGCATTTTTAATAGAAATTGCCGCTAGGGAACACAACATTCTGACCACTGACAAGCGGTTGGGAGTAAACGCGCTTGTAGTTAAATTATTTTCTAAGTAAACAAGACCGATGAGTTGACCTTGCCCTTGAATAGTAGCACACAAAACGGACTTAGGTTGATGCAATTTAATGTAAGAATCATTGAGAAAGTTTTCAGCTAGATGCGCGTCAGCCAGAACGACATCTTGTTGAGTTCTGGCAACATAATTAATTATTGAAAGTGGGACTAATAAGCTGTTTTGAGCCGACACCTGTTGAGGCACAAATACTTGGCCTGACTCAAGTTGAGCCGCTGCTTCTATCCACAGATCACTTCCTCTATCTAAGATAAGAAAGCCCGAAGTTGCGCCTGCATTTTCTAAGACTATTTTTAGTAATTTTGCTAGTAAGTTGTCGAGAACAATTTCCCCAGCCAGCACTTGCGAGGCTTTCATCACTGTCGCAAAATCTAGTATATTAGTATCGGTCATTGTGGTTGAAGTGCTCGGCTGGGTGCTACTTATAGATACGGTCTCTCGCTTAGCAATGCTTTGAAGTAATTGGGGATAGCGTTGTTCTACGTCTTCTACCTTGGCTAGTGCTCCCCAACGGGCATAACAGTAATACGCCTCCTGCATATAGCTGGCAGCAACTTTTTCTTTACCCCAGGCCCAGTAGAATTTTGCCGCGAGTTCATTAGCCAATCCTTCCTCTTGGATATAACCGTTTTCCTTGGCTCCTTGAATTGCTAAATCATAAAATTCTAGAGCTTCTGTTTTGCAATTGAGGAGTTGATACTTTTGGGCTTCAACTAAATGATATTTGTGCAAGTAATTCATGGGGCCATAATCTGCCCAGTCTTTTAGCTTGGCTTGATTTTCTTTTATTCGCTGCCATCGCGGCTCCGACTCCGACATTGATTCAGGCCCAGTCGCCAGCAGGTTCAGAGAATCATAGAAATAGAAGATCGGTTCAACGATACTTCCCATCCCTCCAGCCAAATACTGTCGCGTTTGAGCGGCATCGTGTTCTGCTTTAGCAAAGTCTTCCAACCAGTAATTCAATGTGAATCGATACAGGTAGAAGAAGGATAGTCGGTAAAAATCGACTTTGGCCTCAGCAAGGACTTTTTCTTCATAGGCATCCTGGCGTAAGGGAATTTCCTCCTCGGACTCACCCAAGAGAATTTGAGCCGCCTGCCAGTACGCCAACACACAGTTTGCTGCCGTCAATTGGTTGAGG
>JACJNV010000276.1 GCA_014695175.1 Microcoleus sp. FACHB-DQ6
TCGAGATTTGGCGACTGCTGCGGTTACTGCAGCTTTGGGAGCTGGGGTCGTTACCTCTTTTGCTGTTAGCAGAGGGCAAAACCCGCTGGTAGCCATCGCAATTACTGTTTTTGCAGCGGGAGTAGCTGTAATTTGCGATCGGTTCGGCTTAATTTAAGCGATCGTCGATTTTTTAACTCAATCGGCCTAAGTCCCCCGCTATAACGGTACTCCGTTTAGCGCGGGGATATAACCCGAGCAAGGTCTATAAAGAAATCTACAATTCCCGGATTTTCTAACAGAAACGTGTAAGATATAAGTGGTTGCGACCCACCCACTCGGCTGCAAACAAAAGGTCACAGTAGCAGTAATATGCTTACCAAGGGAACTAGCGAGAGAAAGGGGGAAATAACAGACCGCTGGTTGGTAAGGTAACGCCCGGCCGTAAAAGATAACCCAAGTTTGTTGTACGAAGAGAGATTTTTGCCTTGGGAAACAGGGCGACTGCGTGGGTTCCTCATGCGTTGGGGATAAAGGCTGAAAAGGCAGAGATGCTGTGTAAGACTCGGATCGTCTGAGGTGACGAATACCCAGTAATGGGATACCCAACAGAGCAACGGCAAATGAGACACGAAGCCTACACGCTCACCGAAGGTTAGTGCTAGGTATTTCACTACAAAGTCAACTTATCAAAAAATCCCCGCCCTATTTGCAAATAGCAAAAGTGGGGATTTTTAGTGGCTAGTTTTTTGGTTAATCAGCGGTACTTTCCTAGACGCACTCGCCACATGAAGAAGCCGCGTTTCTTAACAAAAAACCTGCGATTTTAGGCTCTTTACCCGACAACAAATTAAGGTGATGACCACCTGCGCCCAAGTCTTGTGGTAATTTCTGCGGCAGCCAGATAAAATATTAGCCAGCACTACCCCAGAACTTATTCTCTTTTGGCCTTAAAGGCTAAGACTATGCCTGCAAACTTTTTTGTTGACTCTCGCGTCTCTAGAAGCAGCAATGCTATCTTGGGTGTTACCTGTAATTATTTTTGACTGTAAATTTTTTAGAAAAACGGGTGCTTCGCGCTTTCCAGGTAGAACTTAGCGTTGATAGAATCCAAGCCAAGCGTGCCAAAAATCATTTTTGGCAGTTTGCTCACACAACCCACCCACAATTTCACACTAAAAAATTATGGAATCTCTTGCTTACCTCGAACTTGCTCTTGTTTGCGAAGCACCCGCAGAGTCGAAAATTTTTGATGCGCCCAATTGGCAAAACCTATCGAGTCAGACTTATGTCCGTTTGCTGTCTCTGGCGTTGATGCTGTCGGTTTTGAGTGCAGCCAGTTCGGCTTTTGCTCAAATAGATCCGGGAAATCCAAATTTGCGCTCTGTTCAAGACAGGTTGCGGGAACTCGGCTATTTTCCCAGATCTTCGACAGGTCAACTCGGCCCGGTTACTAAACAAGCGCTGACTAACTTTCAGCGAGACTATCAACTGTCGCTGACTGGTCGGCCCGATCGAGCTACTGTGATAGCACTCAACAGTTTTGCCAGGGACGATCGAGCTTTTAATACTATTTATACAAATTATCGGGAGCTGCGTTTTGGAGACGCAGGTGCAGGTGTTTCTGCTCTCCAGCGCAGGTTGCAGCAGCTAGGCTACTTCAGCGCGCGTCCCACAGGGAGTTTTCGCGAAGTTACTCAAAATGCGGTTAGATACTTCCAGCGAATTAATCGACTGCGGGTGACGGGAGTTGCCGATAGGCAAACTTTAGCTTTGCTGTTTGGTTCCACCCGGCCTGTTCCCCCCGTTACGCTTCCAGGGAATATTTCGGGAAATGGCGGTTGCAAAGGGCTGCGGTTCGGGGACACAGGGGCGACGGTAGACTTGATCCAGCGGCAATTAAAAGCTTTGGGCTATTTTGAAGGCGGCGTTGACGGCAAGTTTCGCGAACGCACTCTCTACGCTGTGACTCGTTTTCAGCAAGATTACAATCTGGTTTCTGACGGCTGCGCTGATACTGCTACTTTGACTGCTATCGATGCCCAGATGAGGCAAGCTCAAATTACCTCATGGACTGAGGAAAATGACCAACAGAGTAATGCCGGAGATTTTCTGGAGTTGGGCGACAGAGGCCGACAAGTAGAATTTGTGCAGCGGCGCCTGCAACAATTGGGTTATTACAGGAGCCAGATTCACGGTTGGTTCGATCGACCAACTCAAGCAGCTTTGATCCGCTTTCAGAGAGATAGCGGGCTGTTCGGGACTGGAAGGGTCGATCGCACCACTCGATCGGCTTTGCGACAAGGCAACAGGCAGGCGGCACAGCCACAGCCCCCCGTCGTCGCTGGTCTGCGGCGGGGCGATACTGGGCCTGCTGTCCGACAGCTTCAGTCTGCGCTCCGAAGTCTGGGCAAAAACCCCGGCCCAGTCAACGGAGTATTTGGAGCAGAAACCGAGTTGGCGGTGCTGTCCTTTCAGGAGGAACGCAATTTGTCACCGGCGACGGGTATTGCCACTCCGGCGACTTTGGCTGCGATTCAAAACGGATTAGGTGGGCGGTTGGCTGTTCCTGCTGTTCCCATTAGCAGCAGTTTCCAGTCTCGATCGAGCATTCAGCAATTACAAAGGCGGCTGCAAGACCTCGGCTTTTACACAGGCTCGATCAGCGGAGTTTTTGATACTCCGACGAGAGACGCCCTCGATCGAGCTCAGCGCAGTTACGGGGTCAGCAGCGACGATTTGTTGAGCCAAACTTTTTAGCCCCAGGCTTGCGGACGCTACATCAAAGAAATCGGGTTTCTCGTTTCCGACTCATTCCTGAAATGATGTATTTTTCTTAAGAAACCCGGTTTCGGCGTAACTGCGATCGCACTTGGGCTACCGATTTTTGTTAAAACTTGTAACAAGCCGTACTTGAAATGCGAAAATAGTGTACTGTCACTCGATTGAATCCGGGGCGCTGCTGCCGTTCTGGGCGATAGACCTCGGACAAGACCAATTGCTGGAAACCAAAGACGGCCATCCCATCCGCAAAGCTTCGTGGCACACCGTATGAATGGTTAGCTGGCAGTCTAGCAGGTGCAACCCAGACTTTTCAGCTTGCTTCATGCCAATTTTCAAAATCGAATCGTTGTTAAATTCGATCGTTCTGTTGCACTGAACGCAGACTAGGTGGTGGTGGTGATGCGGGTAAGGCTGGTTTATTTCATAGTGTTTGTGACCTTCTGCTAGTTCGAGTTCGCGGAGGAGGCTCATCCTTGCCATTAACTTTAAAGTTCGGTAAATGGTGGACAAGCTAATGTTTTCTCCGCGATTTTTTAACAAAGTGTACAAATCCTCTGCACTCAGGTGATTGCCTTTGGGGAGGTTCTGAAACACGTGCAAGATGGTTTCCCGTTGGGGAGTCATCCGCCAGCCTTTGTCATTGAGTTCGGATTTGAATGAGGACGCGGTATAAAGTGCCATAGTGACCCTCTCAAGAAAGTCTGCCTATTGACAATAATACACAACGATCGAGATATTTTGCAAATATCGCAGCTTATTGAAAAAAGATTGAGGAAAAAATTTGGTTTTTGATATTTTTTGACTTTTAACAAGCTTTATGACTTGCTGCAGAGGACAGAGAAGTTGTTTAGAAGTAAATATTGTTACTTCTGCCGAATGCCTCATGCCTTCTGCACAAGTGCCAAATGCCTTGCTCGCTGATTAATCGCGCTGACTGACCGGCCAAATTTAAGTCAGAGACTCCAGATAGTCGCGCACGCGGTTGCGACGCTTAGGTTGGCGGAGTTTTTGCAAAGCTTTGGCTTCAATTTGACGGACGCGCTCGCGGGACAAGTCGAGGGCGCGACCGATTTCTGCCAGCGAATAGGGGTGTCCGTCGCCCAAACCAAAGCGCATCAGAATTACATCACGCTCGCGGCTGGTCAAATCTGCCAGCAGTTGCTGCAAGTCGCGGTGCAGAGCTTCTCGCATCAGCATTTCTTCTGGGGAGATGCTGTCGGTTTCGAGCAAGTCGCCCAACTCTGTATCTTTTTCGTTGCCCACTTTAGTTTCCAAAGAAACAGAACGGGGGACTCGCAGCAAAACTTCTCGGACTTGGGAGGCCGTCATGTCCAACTCGACAGCGATATCTTCGATCGTAGCTGTCCGACCTTTTTCTTGAGAAATTTTGCGCTGGGCTTTTTTGATTTTGTTAAGTTTTTCGGTGATGTGGACGGGGAGGCGAATGGTGCGGCTTTGAGTGGCGATAGCCCGCGTAATTCCCTGCCGAATCCACCAGTAGGCATAGGTGCTAAACCGATAGCCCCGCGTCGGATCAAACTTTTCTACAGCTCGCTCCAGTCCGAGAGTACCTTCTTGTATTAAGTCGAGCAATTCTAAACCGCGATTTTGATATTTTTTCGCCACCGAAACCACTAGGCGCAGGTTCGCCTTAATCATGTGGTCTTTAGCTTCGACGCCTTCAGCTTGAATTCTTTCGATCGTCTCGACTGTCATCTCTGCTAACTCTGCCCACTGGCGCTTGCCTTCGGACATAATTCGCTTGAGTTCTGGCACGTCACTGACACCGGCGGTTAATGCCCAGCGTTCCAGGGAAGGTTTATGTCCCAACTGTGCTGCTAACCGATCGCGCACTTCAATTAAATGCACGAAGCGCCTAATTAGCCCTTCTTCCTGGGAGGCGACGGTGTTGCGTAATTCCAGCAATTTGATATAGCGCTGAACTTTTTGAGCTTCCGAGACTTCTTCGTCTCTACCCAAGAGACGAACCCGACCTATTTCTTGGAGGTACAGGCGCACTAAATCTGTAGTGCGGCGGCTGGCATTTTTTTGCAATTTGGCTGCTGGGTCTGCATCTTCTGTCTCTGCTGGGTCTTGGTCGAGCAGTTCGTCTCCAGCTTCTTCAGCATCTTCATCCAACACATCACCTTGCAAGGGATTGACTCGCAGTTGTTCGTCGAATTCAGCTTCAGCGTAAAAAGAGGTGGCTGGCATAGTGATTTTCTCAGTTGCTCCGGTGAAAAGATGCTACGCTTAGCGGTTATTTATAATTAAGATGCCCATTTGGTTAAGACGAAGCATCACCGCTTTGTGTTTCTTTACTAACTTTTCTGACTTTTCTGCTGTTGTTCGATCGAACTTTTGCTGCCCCACTTGTTTTACCAAGATTCTGGAAAACGCTAAGAACTTTCTGATGTAACAGGTTGAAGGCCCGAAAAGTGTGTTGTACTTCTTTGTTTATGTAGCTAGTATAGATAGTGACTGGCTAGAAACAAGTGACGTTAGTCAGAAGTTAAGTTAATCTTCATCACCAATAAGCTGGTTCCCGATCACTTCGGAAAATTAGCCATTTTTTTAATAAAACTTTATATAACTCGGCGCTCTTGATTAAATACGCTGCAGTGAGCGCAGAAGTTTAATCCATTACAGAATATGGGTTTCAGAGTTGCTAGAGTCCGCAGTACCGAGTTATTGGCTGACGCAAAAACCGGGTTTCTTCCTCAAATTTCTGGATTAAAACCTAGAAGTTTGAGGAAGAAACCCGGTTTCTGGATCTCTTTTGCCTAAGTCGCGACTTTGAGGCGACGATCGACCGATAATTGTTTTGCTGTGGGCTGCTGCTTCCGGCTTAACATCACGCCCAGAACACCAGCATCTGAAACCGGGTTTTTTGCCCTGGGCCTGCATATAAAGCGCCAGTTTTTCCTCGCTGTTACCCCGTTGATCGGGTTTTAGTGAGAATGGTGCGATCGGGCGCGAGTCAACTCAAATTAAAATTGCTAGCGTGGGTAAAGTTTCATCAGTTCCCTCACCTGTTCGGCGTGATAGGAACTGCGAGTTAAGGGAGAAGCGACAACTTGCAAGAATCCCAAAGATTCGCCAAACTTTCTCCAAGCATCAAACTGTTCTGGAGGCACAAAGTTTTCTACGTTTAAGTGCTTTTGAGTCGGTTGCAGATACTGTCCAACTGTTAAAATATCGCAGCCGACAGCCCGTAAGTCCTGCATCGCCTCCCGAATTTCGGCGTCTGTTTCTCCGAGTCCCACCATGATGCCGGATTTGGTGTAAACCCCAGGTGCGAGTTCGCGGCTTCGCTGCAATAGTTCCAAGGTGCGATCGTACTTTCCTTGCGGCCGCACCTTGCGGTAAAGTCGCTTTACGGTTTCGGTATTGTGGTTGAGTACCTCTGGCCCGGCTGCGAGAATGATTTCTAAAGCCTGCCAGTTGCCGCACAAGTCGGGAATCAAAACTTCTATAGTTGTATCGGGCATCGCCGATCGCACTGCTTGAATGCACTCAACAAACTGAGACGCGCCCCCATCCGGCAAATCGTCCCGGTTGACAGAGGTAATCACGACGTGGTTGAGTTTGAGTCGCTGCACTGCTTGCGCCAATCTTTGGGGTTCCGTGGGATCTAAAGGTTGGGGCTTTTTCTCAAAATCGATATCGCAGTAAGGACAGGCGCGGGTACAAGCCGGGCCCATAATCAAAAATGTCGCAGTACCTGCGTTGAAGCATTCGCCGATGTTCGGACACGACGCCTCCTCGCAAACCGTATTCAGGGATAAATCCCGCAAAATTTCTTTGACGTTGCCGACGCGCTCCCACTGGGGGGCTTTAACTCGCAACCACTGGGGCTTAACTGTCACGTCTGTCTCCGCCTGAGTAGTATTTTACAAATCATTATATACGAGGTTGCTAAATTTTAACTTGAATGTGATAAGCTTAAAATATAGTGACTAATTTCGGGATGTAGCGCAGCTTGGTAGCGCACCTCGTTCGGGACGAGGGGGTCGCAGGTTCAAATCCTGTCATCCCGATTATAAAATTAAATTGGATATGCCCCAGCAAGTGACTTTGTTTTGGGCGATGCTCCGGGTGTGTATATTTGTGGTACGGATAAATTAGTCGATGGGGCGATTCCCTACGGGATAGCTGCGCTTCACGGGCGTGTTAATTCCCCTTTGCTAAAAAATCAACTGTAGCGACTGTTTTGGCAGAGGGAATTAGAGAATAAGGCGTAAAGAATAAGATCACCAAGAGAGAATAAAGAGCAAGTCTTTGCGTTCTCACTGTGTGAGAATTGGGGACGGTGTTTAATGAGACGTACTTGCTCAATGCTGAGAGATTTTGCCAAGGTTTGAAAGCCGAGGCAAGTATAAATACTGCAATAATTATTAAATACAAGTTCCTTACGATTTACATCTTGAGATAGATGTATTAATAGCTGAATGAGCTTATAATATTAATTAATTCCTAACTAATGTATATTAACCCAAAAACCGGAGGATATCCTAATGCAAAGAAGTGGCAAAGCCTTCGGCTCCTGCTCTCGGTGCGAAACAGTACCAGAAAAAATAGAGGACAGGGGAGGTCTATACCTGTGGTTTCCAGTACATCACACGCTGACCAAGGTTATTTCTGTACTGGCTAAGGCTAAAGTTGAATTCAAGCTTCTAGAAGAGAGCAAGTGTTTGTACATTATGCTTGAGGAAATAGCCAAAGAAAAGTTTAGCGCCCTAGCATCATCGGCACTGACAAATCAAGAGTTGAAAGAGACAAAAGTTTTGTGGATGCGCGAAGTTGAACCGCCGAAACTTAGCGATTTTTATCGCAGCACTTCCTTAGACTCTTTTATTAACTTCAGCCAGTCGGACTGGCTGTTAGATTTATTGTCCGAAGAACGCATTACTACGCATTTTCAGCCCATTGTTTATACCTCAGATACTTCTAAAATTTTTGCCTACGAAGCGCTGCTCCGAGGAATTGACGAGCAAGGAAACTTAATTTATCCGGGTCGGATTTTTTCCCAAGCAGAATCAGCCGGCCTAATTTTTCAACTAGATGTTTTAGCCCGGACTCGCGCTATCCGCGAAGCCCATGCTTACGATATCAAAGAACTACTGTTTATTAATTTTTCTCCGACTTCAGTTTACGATCCCGCTACGTGCCTGCGAAGAACCGTACAGGCTATTGATGAAGCGGGAATTCCTCACAGCAATATTGTTTTTGAAGTAGCGGAATCTCAGCACCCTCCTGATATGGATCACTTGATTAATATTCTGAGGTTTTACCGAGAGGCGGGATTTTTAATTGCCCTGGACGATTTTGGCAGCGGTTCTTCTAATTTAAATTTGATGCACCAACTGCGTCCAGATTTTATTAAGTTGGATATGCAATTGATTCGCAACGTCCATCAAGATTATTATAAGGCACTCATTACGGAAAAGATGTTAGAAATTGCCGCTGAATTAGAAATTAAAACTGTTGCTGAAGGTGTGGAAACTTTGGAGGAGTTTGAGTGGGTGCGAGAACGGGGAGCAACTTTGGTTCAAGGTTATTTGATTGCTAAGCCGACTTCTCCCCCGCTCGCAGTTACCAGGTATATTGGTGCTGAACCACTACCTCTTTCTGCTTAAATGCTTTCCAGTTGCGATTTGGCGCTACATTTTGGTCGTTTCCATGCAGAGCCGGGAAACGCATATGGGGAGGCTCTGCCTCCATTAAAATCAGACAACGATTTGGAGGCAGAGCTTCCCGACAGTCATTACCAGGCAGAGCCTGGTAACGAGAATAACTAGCATTTTAAAAGCTCAAATTGCGCCGCAGAAAGCTTTCTAGGGATTCCATTCTCATGCCGTAGATTGATTCCAAGTTTTGCACTTGTTCGGGAGTGCAGAAATACTCGTTACCCAGCAATACCCGCAAAGTTCCTAAGTCTTTTTGAGCTTGAGGATTCAATAAACCCAAAACATTTCTCAAACCGTCAAACACAACCAGGGGCGGGTTGATTACCGTCGGTTCGCGATTGAATAAGCGTCCAAAAATGCGGGGAATGTCGTCTCTTGTCAGCACATCCGGGCCACCGACTGGCAGAATTTGGTTGCGCGCGCCCTCGACTGTTGGCGAGTC
>JACJNV010000277.1 GCA_014695175.1 Microcoleus sp. FACHB-DQ6
CAATAATTCATGACTACTGACTACTGACTACTGACTACTGACTTCTGCTATGATGAAAGTAGTTAACGAAACTTTACATAATAGCCGTGACTGCACAACAATTAGTATCTGCAACGAGTTTTGAAAAGCTAATTTGGACTTGGAAAGGTCACAAAATCCAATATACCGTCCAAGGAACCGGCCGCCCTCTGATCTTGATTCACGGATTTGGGGCTTCGATCGGACATTGGCGGCAAAATATCCCCCCACTAGCGGCCGGTGGCTATCGCGTATTTGCGCTGGACTTGCTGGGATTCGGTGCTTCCGCCAAACCAGCCCTCGATTACACTCTGGAATTGTGGGAAGAATTGCTGACTGATTTCTGGGCGGCTCTGGTACAGGAACCGGCGGTATTTGTCGGGAATTCGATCGGCGCTTTGCTGAGTTTGATGGTAGTCGCCAACCATCCAGAAATATCAGCAGGCGCAGTCTTAATCAACTGTGCCGGCGGACTCAACCACCGGCCGGACGAACTAAATTTCCCGCTGCGAGTAGTGATGGGGACTTTTACTAAATTAGTTCGATCGCCCCTGATCGGCCCCTTTATGTTCAACAACATCCGCCAAAAACACCGCATCCGCAACACCCTGCGCCAAGTCTACGGGAACCGGGAAGCCATCACTGACGAACTCGTAGAACTCCTGCACGCCCCCTCCTGCGAGCCCGGAGCTCAACAAGTGTTTGCCTCGATTCTCACAGCCCCTCCAGGCCCTCAACCGTCAGAATTGCTGCCCAAAGTCGATCGTCCGTTATTGGTACTTTGGGGCGCAGACGACCCCTGGACGCCAATCGCCGGCAGCCAGATTTATCAACAATTGGCCGCCAACGATAAACCAGTGAAATTTGTTTCCATTCCCAACACAGGCCACTGTCCCCACGACGAGCGGCCGAGTGAAGTCAACGCTCTGATTTTGGACTGGCTGCTGGAATTGAAGTAAAATTTTTCTGCTCAATCCAATGGCGGGCGATCCACCAAAACCGCTGCATTACATAAGGTTCAGCCCCGAGCCACCGCACCGGCACCCCGGCAGCAGCCGACTCAAAAAACAATTTTTGTAAAAAGTATTGACACAATTTACTGAGTCAGCTATATTGATGGACGTGTGAGGAGCGAACCAGTAAGAGCACCGAGACGAAACACGGCCAGTCGTCGGTGCTCTTTCTGTTGGAACCCATTTTTAAGAGTTTGAAATTATCTTTGATATACTCCCCGGCCCTCCAAGGCGCGGGGATTCTTGACACTTCATCGAGATGCGCTACAAGTAGTCTTATCTTCTCTCTGCGTCCGTTTAAAGTCGTGGCGATATCCCATCCCGACTTGGGCTATATTTTTGGCTGCGTTCTCATCTCGATCGTGGTGCGTACCGCAATTGAGACAAATTAGTTTTCTAATTGAAAGATCCAGTTTGCCCCACTTAAACCCGCATTCCGAACACAGTTGGCTAGTTGGCTCCCACCTATCTATTACCCTAAAATCCCGACCGTACTTATCGCATTTAGCCTCTGTTAGGGTGCGAAATTCATACCACCCTTGCCAGCTAATTGCTCTGGCAAGACGGCGATTTTTTACCATTCCCGACACATTCAAATCTTCTAAAATTACAGTTTGGTTTTCGCTGACTATTTTAGTTGACAGTTTGTGCAGAAAGTCAGTCCGCTTGTCGGTAATCTTGTTGTGTTGCTTGGCGATACGGATTCGCGTTTTGTTCCGGCGACTTGAATCTTTTTGTTGGCGTGCTAACTTGCGTTGCAATTTTCTAATCTTGTGGTCTGGCTTTAAGTAGTCCGGCCCCTTAACTTGCGTTCCGTCACTGAGAACCGCAAAAGTTTTGATACCCAAGTCGATACCGATAGATTGGTTTTTTGGTTCAATCCTAACTGGGTTTATTTCGACTACAAAACTTAGAAAGTAGCGGTTGCCGCAATCTTTGATTACCGTAACCGAAGTAGGAACTCCGGGTAACTCCCGGCTCCAAATCGGTTTGACGCATCCGATTTTAGCTAAATAAACTTCGTTCTCTTTGAGAGAGAACCCGGATTTAGCAAACTCCGCAGATTGCTTGTTAGTCCTTTTCTTGAATTTAGGCAACCCAACTTTTTTACCCTTCCTTTTTCCCTTGCGAGCATCGAAAAAGTTTTTGTACGCCGATGCCAAATGCCTTAAAGACTGTTGCAATGGGACGGAGGATACCTCGTTCAACCAAGCTCTCTCTTCGGCCTTTTTTGAGCTTGTTAACAATGCAGATAGCTGATTGTAATTGGGTAGCTTTTCACTGCTTTTACATAAAGCTAAAGCGTCGTTCCAGACCACCCGAACGCAACCAAATAGCTGAGCCAAGCTCTGCTTCTGTTGGTCGGTTGGGTAGAATCGGTACTTATACCTTGCTTTCATTAGGTATGTTATTGTTGGTATGTCAACTGTCGTAAGTTGGTCTACAAGTAATGTTAACCCAATTGGGCAGAGAAAGGCACAGCATTAGAGATTTACTAATCCATTTGGTCTGTGTAACAAAATATTGCAGACCCGTATTTACGGCGAAAAGCCGTCCTAGAAGGACGGGGTTTTAAACCCATTTTTCTGATAATAATAAATTGTCGCTGGGTCGGGGCGAGTTGATATACATTTTTTCCAAATGTCGCTAAACCCGCCCCTGCGGTATTCGTGCTACAAATATCAACGATCGCCCAAAACAAATTGTTCGATCGCAGCCGCCACCCCATCTTCCTCCACATCCGGCGCCACCCAATCAGCAGCAGCCTTCACCCCATCAGGAGCATTGCCCATCGCCACGCCCACACCCGCGTAGGCAATCATTTCTACATCATTAAAATTGTCGCCGATCGCCATCACGTTCGCCGGCTGCAAACCCAAAAGTTCCTCCGCTACATACTGCACGGCATCTCCCTTATTCGCCAAAGGATGCGTAGCTTCAAAAAAAGTAGCAACGGATCGAGTCAAATAAAGCTCCGCAGGCGTGTAGCGCTGCCGCATACTGCTGAGCAAGCCGTCGAGTACCCCCGGATTCTCGCACAATGCCAAAACTTTCGTCGGTTCCCCCGGAAGATCTCGCCGCAAATCTTTAATCACCATTGGTTCAATGCCCGATCGTTGGGCATAAATTCGGGTAGCTGCGGTAATTTCCGGCACGTAAAGTTGATCCTCAATGTAGAAATGGATCGAAAGGAGCGGTCGCAAATGCGGTTCTTCAAAATAATCTAACAGTTGCAGAGCAGTTTGTTTCGACAGCGGCAAGTGCCGCAGCCGTTTTTGAGTAGCGTGATCTTGAATCCACGCGCCCTGGTAGCAAATCAGCGGCAATGTTGAGCCGATGTCGCGGTGAAAACGCAAAGCTGAGCGGTACATCCTGCCCGTAGCGACGGCCACTTTCACTCCCCGCGACTCGGCAGCCAAAATTGCCTGCTTGACTGGTTCTCGGATGGTATTTGACAAACCTGCGATCGTGCCGTCTATATCCACTACCAGCAATTGAATGTCTGCGGTGCCAAAAGCGCGATCGGTCGCATTAGCTGGATTTGAGGCAGTTATATTCTGCATGATTTTTTTAGATTTTAGCTGTTGATTTGCAAGCACCCATTTATTTTGCCACTGGCGGGATAGCAAAGTGCGACTTCTGATTTTTTGAAGACTAAAATATAGATAAGTAAATAAGCGACAAAAAAAGTATCTAGGAGGGCCCTTTGGGGAGGGATTTAGCTCAGCTATATAATAGTAGCCAGTTTACTGCCGTAAAAACCACACTCGCTCGCGATGTGTATTTCCACTTACTTAATAATACTTGTGGCAAAAAAGAATGCAACTGTAGGTCTGATCCAAAACCTTATGTCATCAATCATTCCCAATCTAACATTTAAAATTGTATAACCAGATATTTCAAATTACCCCAAATATCATGATTTCTATCCCTGGATACCGCATTGACGAAGAACTTTATACAAACCCTCACACAGTTATTTATCGAGGGATGCAGCTTGAGGAAGAAAAACCAGTTATCCTCAAAACTCTCACGCCGACATACCCTACCCCAGCGCAAATATCCCAACTCCTGCACGAATCCGAAATTCTTAAAAATTTGAGCTTGCCCGGAATAGTCAAGCTTTACAAAATAGAAACATACAATCACTTTCCTGTTTTAGTTTTAGAAGATTTTGGTGGCATTTCCCTAAAAGACTTTCTCGGCAACAACCAGCTAGAGTTACAACAATTTCTGCATATTGGCATCAAACTAGCAGAAACTATTGGGCAACTTCACGAACACCACATTATTCACAAAGATATTAAACCCAGCAATATTATTGTCAATATCGAGACAGGAGATGTCAAGATTGCTGATTTTGCGATCGCCTCCCTGCTACCGGGCGAAAACCCCGCCCCCAGCCATCCCCATTTACTCGAAGGCACTCTCGCCTATATGTCTCCTGAACAAACGGGACGCATGAATCGGGCGATCGACTACCGCACCGATTTTTATTCTTTAGGCGTCACCTTTTATGAAATGCTGTGTGGCGAATTGCCTTTTCAGGCGATCGATCCCATAGAATTAGTACACTGCCATATTGCTAAAACGCCAGTTTCTCCTTGTGAAAACAGAAAGCAAAAAGTAGAAAGCAGAAGCATAGAAGGCAGAATCAATCAAGTAGGAACCAAAGAGATTCCTCAAGTCGTTTCCGATCTCGTCATAAAACTCTTAGCAAAAACAGCCGAAGACAGGTATCAAAGTGCTTTCGGACTTTTGTACGACTTGGAAAATTGTCTCGCTCAACTGCAAACAACAGGCAAAATTTCCCACATAACCCTCGGCGAACAAGATCGGTCAAGTCACCTGCAAATTTCGCAAAAATTTTACGGGCGAGAAGCAGAAGTTAATATGCTTCTCAGTATCTTCCAGCGCATGAGGCGGGGCAATACAGAAATCGTGCTGATTTCTGGTTCTGCAGGTGTGGGCAAATCGTCGTTAGTATATGAAGTTTACAAGCCGAGTCGGCGGGAAAACGGGTATTTTATTGACAGCAAATTTGAGCAATTTAAGCGCGATATTCCCTACGCTTTTTTGCTCCAAGCTTTTCAAGATTTGTTGCGGCAAATATTCACAGAAAATGCCGCACAAATCCATGTTTGGAAACAAAAAATTTTAAAAGCACTCGGCGGCAACTGCCAAGTAATTATTGAAGCTATTCCCGAACTAGAACTAATTGTCGGGCCGCAGCCCCTCGTGCCCGATTTAGGAGCAAATGAATCTCAAAATCGCTTTAATTTAGTATTTCAAAACTTCATCCGCGTCTTTGCTCAAAAAGAACACCCCCTAGTAATTTTCCTCGACGACTTGCAGTGGGTCGATTCAGCATCTCTCAAGTTAATAGAACTGGTAGCAACTGACCGGGAAACTCAATATTTATTAATAATTGGAGCTTATAGAGAGCAGGAAGTAGATGCAAATCATCCCCTAATGCTGACCGCCGAAGCAATTAAAAAAGCAGGCGGCACTGTGAACGCGATCGCCCTTCCGCCTTTAGATATAAGCAGTGTCAACCAATTCGTTGCCGATACTTTGAACTGCGCCCCAGAAAAATCCCTAAGTTTAGCAGAATTGCTTTTCCGAAAAACCGCTGGAAATCCATTCTTTTTAACTCAATTGATTAAATTTCTTAACTCAAAAAACTTAATTTACTTTAAACTTTCACCCGCAAATAATTGGGTCAATCTAGCTGAATCTAACCTGTCGGGATTAGCGCAACCAATCTCAGAGCCAATTGTGAAAAAATGCCAGATCACAGGCGAG